>JAFTPN010000061.1 GCA_017463245.1 Clostridia bacterium | reverse complement strand
GGTGCCGCTTGCACCAACGCCTTACATATTTCCGCACCCGTAGGGGCGATCTGCGATCGCCCGCTCGCCGCACAAACGCCCAGCTGCAAATCATTTCAAGGCCACACGGTGCTGTGGCCTTTTCCTTTCCGGGAGGTTTCTTATGGAAATCCGCATCGCAGGCACCGTCAATGACTCCATCGTGGACGGCCCCGGCTACCGCTACACCATCTTCACCCAGGGCTGCCCCCACCATTGCCCCGGCTGCCACAACCCGGAAACCCACCCCTTCGACGGCGGCAAAACCGTGGACACCCAGACCATCATCGACCAGTTCCGCGAGAACCCGCTGCTGGATGGTATCACCCTCTCCGGCGGCGACCCCTTCTGCCAGCCGGAGGAATGCCTGGTGCTGGCGCAGGCTGCTCGCGAGAGCCGCCTGACCGTGTGGGCGTACACCGGCTACACCTGGGAAGCCCTGCTGAAGGAGAACGACCCCGCCCGCATGGCGCTTTTGCAGGCCATCGACGTGGTGGTGGATGGCCCCTTCATTCTGGCGCAGCGCTCGCTGGAGCTCAAGTTCTGCGGCAGCCGGAACCAGCGGCTGATCGACGTGCAAAAGAGCCTGGCGGCGGGCGAAGTGGTGCTGTGGCAGGCGCCCAGCTGGGACGTGATTTGAAAAAATATTGCTAAATTCATGAAAAAGTGATTGACAGGCGCGCGGCGTTGTGCTATAATTCCTAATTGTCAGCGGAATGCCGAAAGGTCAAAACTGCCGACGCCGATGCCCTTGGAGGTCCCTGATTTGCGGCATGCGCCTGTAGCTCAGTTGGATAGAGCAACGGCCTTCTAAGCCGTGGGTCGGGGGTTCGAGCCCCTCCAGGCGCGCCATCATGGTGGCTATAGTTCAGTGGTAGAGCGCCAGATTGTGGCTCTGGATGTCGTGGGTTCGAACCCCACTAGTCACCCCATTTTTTCTTTCTTCGGTCTGCTGCGATCTGCGGTGGAGACAGCCTGCGTTGGGGTGTAGCCAAGTGGTAAGGCACGGGACTTTGACTCCCGCATTCGCAGGTTCGAGCCCTGCCACCCCAGCTTGTATGACCCATTAGCTCAGTCGGCAGAGCACTTGACTTTTAATCAAGGTGTCTGGAGTTCGAATCTCCAATGGGTCACATCCCATTCTGCTAAAGAGACATGCGGGCGTGGCGGAATGGCAGACGCGCCAGACTTAGGATCTGGTGTCTTATGGCGTAAGAGTTCGAGTCTCTTCGTCCGCACCAAAATCACCCGACGCAAATGCGTGGATATGCGGTAGTAGCTCAGTGGTAGAGTGCCACCTTGCCAAGGTGGATGTCGCGGGTCCGAATCCCGTCTACCGCTCCACATGCGGGTGTAGCTCAATGGCAGAGCTCCAGCCTTCCAAGCTGGCCACGTGGGTTCGATTCCCATCACCCGCTCCAGCTGACAAGGCCAAGTGCCAACAAAAAGAGTCATCCGAGAGGATGGCTCTTTTTGTATATCAAGGAGGAAGTAAAATGAAGTACGAATACCGCCCGGCCACCATGGACGACCTGGAACGCATCTGGGAAAAGAACATCCGCCAGAATCTGGAGGATGCCCGCTGGGTGCGTTGGCGGGACGAGTACATCGGCTATAACCGCACCGGCCAGGCCTTGACCTATGTGGTGGTGTGCGACGGTGAACCCGTGGGCGAGGGTACGCTGCTCTTCGCGCCGGAGTGCAGCGCCATTGCCGGGCGCACCGTGCTGGCGGACGGCGCCACGGCGGCCAACGTCAACGCTTTGCGCATCGAAAAGACGCATGAAGGGCAGGGGCATATCTCCGCCATGGTGCGGCTGATGGAGACGGAGGCAGCCCGGCGCGGGTTTACGCGGCTGACCATTGGCGTGGAGGCGAAGGAAAAGCGAAACCAGGCGATCTACCAGCATTGGGGGTATCAACGCCTGGTGCTGACTGAAGTGGAGGACGGCGAAACGGTGTACTATTTTGAAAAGAATATTTGAGCAAAAGGGCTGTGCGGGAAAGTGCGCAGTCCTTTTGCTTTGGTGTGATGCGTGGACGGGCGGGCGATCGCAGGTTGCCCCTGCAGGTGCGAAGGAGAGTAAGGCGTTGGGGCAAGCGGCAACAAGCCCTCCGTCAGTCCGTTGGGCTGACACCTCCCTTTACTCAAGGGAGGCTTTTGGCGGGTGCGTAATATAAAAAAGAATGTGTCCCAAGTTGGGACACATTATCTTCTGCACAAAAAACGCCGAGTCAGCATGATGAAGGTCACGCCCAACAACAGTCCGCCAACGCCCACAAGCAGGCATTGATGGATGCTGTGCTGCAATGCAAGCGCAGCGAAGTTCTCGCCGCATTGCTCCAATGCGTGGAGGATCAGACCAAAGGTGCTGATGTAGTGCGCCAGGTCAAAGATATTCTCTGTGGGCAGAAGCGATGCGGGCAGATCGATCCTCGATAAGAGAATGGCGGCGCTGATCAAAAAGAATGCTGCTGCAATAATATAAGTTAGTTTGCCCGGGGATGCGCTGCGGTGTGTCCAGAACAGGAGCAGCAGCAGAAACCCAGCCAGCAGGCAGATCCATATGAGCGTAACAGGCGGCAGCGACTGGATGAAGCTGCTGATCTCGGTGAGACTGTAGGCATGATCTGCCTGCGAAGCGGCGATGGACAGCGTTTTTGCTGTGTGCTGAAAGAACGGCAGCTGCGCCCTTGTGTTGCGAACCAGCAGCGCATGGCTGCTCTGACCGATGATGCTGGTGTGCTGCGGCATCCACAGGTCTTCGGGCAGGGCGCCGGAATAGCAGTACAAGTGTACATCCTCCACCGCCTCAAACTCCTCCACGATATGCACTTTTTCTCCCTCCACCGGCTGCCGTGACGCAGACATGATGAAGTGGTAGGTCTGCGGCGTACCGGTGAAAGCGATCTGTTCGAAAATATCATAGTAATATTGGGCGGGCATGAATTCCCGGATGCGCAAACCGCTTTCCCAGCCAGAGCCGTTGGCTGCGTGGTAGAAATGGTCGCCCTGTTCGTCGTGGAAAAGCACATCAGGGCTGAAGCTGAGGGTGGTTCCTTTATACTTCAGCGTTTTCGCTTCCACCTGAGGCATCATTTCTTCCTCGATCTTGGCAGAGAGCATGGTGCAGGCCAGCAGCAGGTAAAGCACCAGGGAGAAAATGCAAAGCACAGACCGTTTCATTTATTTTTCGCCTCCCATCGCAATGCCTTCCACCAGCTCGGTTTTGAAGTAAGAGAAGAGGAACACCGGCGGCAGCACCACCAGCACAAAGCAGACCAGCTGGAGGATGGGTTCCCCTGGCGGTGTAGAAGCCAGCCCAACGGACAGGGGGTATTGGTCGAAATCCTTCAGGAAAATGATGGGCTGCTCCACCATATTCCACCCATCCAGGAAGGAAAGCAGCGCCGTGCAGACCAAGCCGCTTTTGTTCATAGGCGCAGCGATGCGCAGGATCACCCCCAGGGTGCCGCAGCCATCCAGCAGGGCAGCTTCCACAATGCTGTTGGAAACGGAGCGATAGGCCTGGGTCATGATGAAGGTCCCCAGGGGAACAAACACCATAGGCCAGATCAAGGCATGATCGGTGCCAATGAGGCGCAGCTCGTCCAGCATGAGGTAGTTTGGCACCAGCGTGACCTGCAAGGGCATGACCATCAGGAGCATCAGCAGAAAGAAGATAGTGTTCTTCCCTGGGAAGGTGCATTTGGCAAAGCCATAGCCTGCCAGCAGCGATACCAGCAGCTGCCCCAAGGCAATGATCAGGCACAGTCCGAGGCTGCGCCAGAAACGGGCAAGGTACTGGGTCTGCGCAAGAAACACCTGATAGTAGCCATGCAGGGTGAAATGGCCTTGGTCGAAGAAAGTGTGGACGAAGATATACAGAAAGGGTGCAACGCACAGCGTTATCAGCAGCGCAGAGATCAGGAAGGAAGCCTTTCTTTTTTTCATTCCTTGTAGGCCTCCTTCCGCATGACAAATTGGTAGAACGTGGCGAACAGCGTTGTGACCACCACCAGCATCAGCACAGAGGCCACCGCCAGCTTGGGGTAATTCAGCTTTTCAAAGGCATTGTTGATGAAATGCTGGAGCATATAGATGCTGGTGTGCGGGTGGGTACCGCCGATGAGGAAGATCTCGCGGAAGCTCTTGAAGGCGTTGATGAGTGAAAACACCGTGGCGAAAAAGATGCTGTACCACATCTGCGGCAGGGTCACGAAGCGGAGCTGCTGCCAGCGGCTGGCGCCATCCAGCTGGGCAGCTTCGTACATCTCTTCCGAGATGGTGATGAGGCCGGACAGCAGCAGGATCACCGCATAGCCCATGTTTTTCCACAGGTAAAGGAGCAGCACCACTGGGAAAGCTGCACCGGTGTGCAGCCAGTCGATGGATGGTATTCCCATAGCAGACAGCACTTTATTGATTACTCCGCTGCCGGAGAAAAGAAGTTCAACCAGAATCACAGAGCCCACCACCGGCATGATGTAGGGCAGGAGCAGCACGGACTTGAGTACCTGGTGCTGCTGGGCGTGCGCCTTGAGCATCAGCGCAATGGCAAAGGCCAGGATAAGCATCAGCGGCAGCGCAACGGCCAGAAAAAGCATCGTGTTGCCAAAGGCCAGGCGGAATACGCCGTTTTGCAGCATGGAGCGATAGTTCTCCAGCCCGGCAAAGCGCTGAAAATAGCCTGTGCCCTGATAAAGCGAGTTGCGTACTACCATCACAAAAGGAATAGCGTAGAACATCAAACAGCCTGCAAGCAGCGGCAAGGTGAGCAGATAACCGTCTCTTGCGCTGCGGAAAGCTCGTGTTGCCTTCATGATTCCATCACCCCTCTGCCAAATGCCACCACAGGTATTGATACACCTTTTCTGCCAGGGCATCGATATCCACATCGGTGGGCGTGCCGTCTTCATGGTTCAGCTGGCTGAGCGCATAGGCCAGGGACTCCTCCTCCGGCTGATGGATGGGGAACTGCACCACATCCAGCGGCTCAAAGAGGATGGGCATTTCCTCATCGGTGATGACGAGTTCCCGGTTGTTGTACTTGCGCATTTGCTGCCTTGCTCCCCTGATGCCGCTGTCCTCCTGGTGAATCTGATACTGAAATGTTTCCCAGAGGGGCGTTGCCGACCCTTTCACTCGCACCGGCCAGCTGTTTTCGATCATGCCGTTGATCTGCCTCTCCCGCGAAGTGTTCCACATATCGTCCTTGGATCGATCTGTTCGCGGCCGCATGCCCTCGTGCTGATACTCCTCCGTAAGGAACAGCCGCAGATAGTCCCAGGCCAGGCCTACATCGCTGCAGGAAGAACCCACAGCACCCCAATATACCACCTCGGCCACGCTTTGGCCGTTCATGTTGCGCAGGGCATGGGCTTCCAGGTCGGCTTTTATCACCCGCGCAATGGCAGCTTGTTCCAACACGCCAGGCAAGTCATGCGTGAAAACAGTCAGCGGTTCCAAGCTCCAATGGTAGAAATATCGTCCGTTTGCGATATAGGAGTTAAAGTCGCGCCAACCAAAGGTAATGTTCAGAAAAACGAATATGTCATCCGGATGGTCTGGCCAGGCTTCATCAAGCCTGCTGCGCACCTCGATCGTTTTTGCAGCAAGAAACTCGTCGCCTGCTGCGCCTCCGGTAGCACGCCATTGCTGATACAGCCGCATGAACTGTGCAATTTCCTGCTGAGAGATAAGCATTTCACCTTTTTCATAATCAAATGCCTGCGGAAGCATCGTGAGATCGTTTGCCAATCGCAGCCCCGCACCCATCATTGCATTCCCGGTATCCAACGAATGCTGTACCAGCGCTCCGATGCCGCTGTTGATCATCTGCTGATCAATGCCTGCCTCAGCGTTTTTCTCCGGGGTCGTCAGAAGAACGGGCATCGTGTAGCGCAGGGGCAGCACATAGCGGGCATTGCCTACCACGCCTGCATCCATCACATCGGGGTGAAGATCAGCGGTGTTCAAGGCAATATCCGCATCATAATAACTGCTGACATCTGCAAATATCCCGCTGTGCATTGGCTGGGCAACATCGTTGAAAAGCGGCTCAACCTCTGTATAGATCAGCTTCCAACTAGTCGAATGGTAGGGAATATCTGTGGTGATCGTGGTGCTGGTGGGCAGCAGAAACACATCCGGCCCCTTGCCAGCCATGATTTGCGCCCGCAGCTGCTTGAGACGAATCTCCCGCTCATCCGCCTCCATGGGCAATATGTCCAGCTGCACGGTCACGCCGGGATGCTCCTGCTCAAAGGTGGCAACCGCCTGCTGTGCCTGATAATTCATGCTGTCGGAAACCGTGGCTTCGGTAACCACCCATAGAGTCTTCCCAGTCGGTTGCTCGGTTACCTTGCTGGTACAACCACCCAGCATCAGCAAACACAGCATCAGCCACACCAGAACTGACCAGATGGTTCTCTTTGCTTTTTCGCGCATCTTCCGCGCCTCCATCCTTTGGTATAAGGCTTGGCAAAAGCATAGCACCCTAAATGCTGATTGTCAATATTTATTTATGATAACTAAGTATTTACTATCCGTTTGTGTTTTGCTATACTATATGCAAAGGAGAGATGAACAATGGCGACAGGGATATTCAAAAAAGGGTCCATCGAAATGCTGACCCTGCTGATGCTGCAGGAAAGGGACATTTACGGCTATCAGCTCATCCAGCAGCTGGAGGAGCGCAGCGGCGGCAAGCTGACCGTGCAGGAAGGCTCGCTGTATCCGCTGCTGTACCGCATGGTGGAAAGCGGATTTGTTTCCTGTCGGGATATTACCGTGGAAACCCAGCACGGGCGTAAACGCAATCGGGTACTGTATCACCTGGAACCCGCCGGCAGAACGCGGCTGATCGAGCTAAAGGCAGAGTTCGATCAGGTGCAGGCGGGTATTCAAAGCGTATTTGAGAAAACCGTACCCGTGGGGTACGGAGCGGAGGCATGCAATGAACAGCGCTGTGCGGAAGTATCTTCGGCAAATGAAAAAGCATCTTTGCTGTCCGCGCTCCATGGCGAAGCCATTCCTGCGCCGGTTCAAGGATGAGCTAACGGACTGGTGCGAAGAGCATGACTGTCAGGATCATGCGCAGCTGGTCGAGGAGTTTGGCTCTCCGCAGGATGCAGCCACAGAGTTTCTTTCCCAGCAGGACGCTTGGGAGATCAACCGTTATGCCTACACCCGGCTGAAAAGGTCATATGCCGTGCTTGCTGTTTTGGTTGCTGCGGTGGTCATCGTTGGAGGAACAGGCGTCTATCATGCGTTGGTACCCAAGGCTGCCGCAGAGATCCGCTACACGCAGCCTATCCTGCATAATAACGGCAACGAGTGTGAAATGTTTTGGGTGAAGACCAATTTCAGAGGGCAGGATATCTATTGGGAATACCATTCCTGCATGGAACAAATGATACTGATCAGCCCACCCGACTCTGCGGACGGCACCGAGCCATATGCCAAAGAATTGTACATTCATGGTGAAGATGGCGTATCCCATTGGAAATTCAATGATTTACACCGATTCTGGGTCAAGGTTCGTGACGATGATTCATAATAGCTGAAAGGGGGCTGCAGGATGAAGGACATTATCCATGATTATTTGCACCAGCTGGAAAAGCAGCTGCCTTGCCCCCGTGCTGTCCGCGAACCATTCCTGAAGCAGTTGCAAGATGAGTTGGAGCATTTCTGCTGTAGAAATCCAGAAGCAGACGCGAATATGCTTGCTGAATGCTTCGGCTCGCCAAAGACTGTTGCCAAGGAATTTCTTGCCGAAACAAATCCGGAAACAATAGCGATAAGCTATCGAAAAAGAAGTAAGGTGTTGATCGTTACAGTCAGTATGGTGCTTCTGGTTCTGGGTGCTATGGGGCTTATGACCAATCCAAAACCAGTTGCCCCTCTGCCTTCCAGCGAGAGTCAGGTGATCGCCTCGATCGTGTACGCGCAGGAAAACAGCGAACAGAGCGAACAATCTGCCGATGTGTTTGTCAGCACCGGCGCACCGCCACAGCCGATCAATGAAGGAAAGATACCCTGGTATAATTCTATCCTGTATGGTGGCGCCAGCCTTGAGCCGGCCAAGTAAAACGCCACACGACATTTGTGTCGTGTGGCGTTTGCGATTCTGTTTGGCAGATGCCGGTTTTGCTTGCTTAACCTGTTTTATGGGCATTTTCCGGGTGGAAGTCCCTTCGCGGGTTGTCAGGGAAGAGCCCTAAGGTACTCAAACACGTCGGCGGCCACGGGCGCGGCGGTGCTGCCGCCGCCTTCGCCGTCTTCAATGGATTCGACCAGGATGCTGACGGCGTAGGGGAGGTCGGGGTTTTCGATGTAGCCCACGAACCAGCCGTAGGTGACATCGCTGCCGGCGAGGGAGCTTTCGGCAGAGCCAGTTTTGCCGCAGATGGTGAGGCCGGGCACGGCGGCGCGGGTGCCGGTGCCGGACTTGACCACCTCCCGCATATAGGATTGCAGGGTGGCGGCGTCGGCGGCGGGGAGGGCGGTGCGGTAGACCTTGGACTGGTAGGTGGTGCGGGTGCTGCCGGAGGCGCTCTGGACGTTCATCAGCAGGCGGGGTTCCATCATCACGCCATCGTTGGCAATGGCGGCGGCCACCATGCACATATGCATGGGCGTGGCGGCCAGGGCGCTCTGGCCGATGCCGGTGGTGGCCAGCTCAAACTGGTTGCGGTTCTCGGTGGGGTAGGTGCTGTTTTCCACCACAAGATCCCGGAAAAGGAAATTATCGTTGAAGCCAAAATCCTCGGCAGTTTTGCGCAGGGCGTCGTCGCCCAGGGTGATGGCGGTGAGGGCGTACACATTGTTGCAGCTCTTTTTGAAGGCCTCGCGGAGGGTGAGCTTCTCGTGAACAGCGTTGCCATAGTCGCGGATGGCCTGGTTCATCACCGAAAGTCCACCGGTGCAGAGGATGTCCATGGTGGTGATGTCCGGGATGTTTTGCAGGGCGGAGGCGGTGGTGATGATCTTGAAGGAGCTGCCGGGGGGATAGACCGACTGGGTGGCGCGGTTCCAGAAGGGCTGCCCGGCATCGGCCAGGGTAGCAGCGGTGATGTTCTGCGGGTCGAAATTGGGTAGGCTGATGGAGCCCATCAGCTCGCCGGTTTTGTAGTTCATCACCACGGCGGCGCCGTTTTTGCCGGGGTTGTGCTGGGCAAAGGAGCGGGCGATCAGCGTGCAGAGCTGGCTGTCGATGGTCAGGGTCACGTTGTCGCCGCGCTGGGGTTGGCCGGAAAGCAGGGCGTTGAAGCGCTCGGACAGGGAGGCCTCAAAGCCGTAGAGGTAGCGGGTCTGGAAGGCCTCTACGCCGTTGGACACCTGCCCCTGGCTGTCGCCCAGGAGATGCACCACGGCGCGGCGGGCGGCCTCGTCGGCCTGGTAGGTGCGCTTGCCGTCCACCGTGGTGGCAAGGACGATGCCATTGCGGTCGAGGATGTCTCCGGCAATGACGTTCTCCTTTTGGGCGCGGACGCGGGGATTGCGGCTGTAGGAAAACCAGCGGTTGCCGTAGGTGAAGATGCTGTAGCCACCGTAGACCGCCAGGAGCAGGAACAGGCCGAACATGATCAGCGCCAGCACCTTGAATAGATACCGCTGCTGCTTCATCGCATTCCCTCCTCGCTGCCCAGCATGGCCAGGCGGGTGTCCTCGTTCAGGTCGTCCTCATTCAGGCTGGCCACGCCCTGCAACAGGCCAATGAGGCACATGCTGCTGACCAGCGAGGTGCCGCCATAGCTCACAAAGGGCATGGTGACGCCGGTGAGGGGGATCAGCTTGATGACGCCGCCGATGATCACGAAGGTCTGCAGGCCGATCATCAGCGTGGCGCCCATGGCCAGGAGGCCGTGGAAGCTGGTGCGGGCAGCCATGGCCGTGGTGGCGCCGCGCCAGATGATGGCCACGTACATCAATAGCACGCACAGGCCGAAGATCACGCCGAACTGCTCGCAGATCACGGCGAAAATGAAATCCGTGTGGTAAACGGGGATGGTGCGGGGGGAGCCCAGCCCAAGGCCAACGCCAAAGAGGCCGCCGCTGGCAATGGCCATCAGGCCTTGCACCAGCTGGTAGCCTGCGTTGTCATAGTCGCTCCATGGGTTTTGCCAGATGGCGACACGCCGCTTCACATGGGCGAACATCTTGTAGCCCAGTACCGCCGCGCCAGCGCCGCCAGCCAGGCCGATGCCCGTGAGCAGCAGATTGCTGGAGGAAGCGTAGTAGAGCATGAGGGTCACGCCGTAGTACATCAGGGCGGTGCCCAGATCCTTTTGCAGCATCAGCAGACCCAGGCAGCCCACGGCGAAGATCAGCCAGGGGAGGAACTTGCGGCGGCTCATGAAATGGCTGATGATGAGCAAAAGGCTCAGCTTCACGATC
The DNA here is from genome assembly GCA_017463245.1 of Clostridia bacterium. Lineage (GTDB taxonomy): Bacteria > Bacillota > Clostridia > Christensenellales > Aristaeellaceae > UBA11524. The sequence continues at coordinate 40,041 of JAFTPN010000061.1, read as the reverse complement.
TCGCTGGGCTGCACGGACAGGCTGCCCACATAGAACCAGTTCTTCGCGCCGTTGGTTTCCCGGCCGATGATCAGGGGCAGTGCCAGCAGCGCCAGGGAAACGGGCATGAGCAGGTATACCGGGATGCGCCAATGCCTGATGATGCGCACCAGATAGATGCACACCACCATGGCCACCAGCCCCACGCCATAGTACACCGCCTGCTGATAGGCATAGGCCGGGTTGGTGGCATACAGTACCAACACGCCCAGGGCGCACAGGAAGTTGGTGAGGCTCAGCAGCAGCTTGTCGGCGGGGAAAAGGTGGGGCAGGAAATTGACCCCCAGCCAGATCATGGCCGGCACGGCTACGGCCAGGGCGGCGGCCTGCCAGGCGAAATCCTTCAGCCACAGGAGCAGAAAGGCGCTGAAATAGAACAGCATCACCGCGCTGGAAAGGAGCTTGCCGGGATCCCGGCGGAAGGTGCGCTCCTGTTGGTCATTCCTCATGGTAGCGCCTCCTTCTGCGGGTCTGCTGGCGGGGCTGGGCAGGCGGGAACACATCCTGCTGCTGCGGGGGCTGCCAGGGCTGATAGACGGGCGGGTTCAGCCAGGATTCCTCCTGGGGCTGCTCCTCGTAAAAGGGCTGCTCCTCCTGCTGCCAGGGGTTGGCGGGCTGCTGATACACATAGGGGCTATTCTGCCAGGGGGCAGGCTGGTTTTCCTCCGGGTACTGCTCCGGCCACCAGGACTGTTCGGGCTGATAGGGGGCATAGGTGGGGCGGTACTCCGTGTCCAGTCCGGCAAAGAGGCGCAAGCGAAGCACGGCATCGCCGACCTGCAGCCGGGAGCCGTGGCACATGGGGAACTTTTTGGTTTTGCTGCGATGGGTCAATTCGGTATCATCCACAATGCAGCGCTGCTTGTGCAAGGGAAAGAGCAGCAGCCCCTTGCCATCCTGGAACACAAAGTCCACATGGCGGGCAGCCACGCCATCCACCGGCACCACCACATCGCAGGTGCGCACAAAGCCCAGCACCCCGGCGCGGGGAACGGGGATCACCGTGCCCTCGGGCAGCTCGTCGGAGCCTTGCAGCACCACCATTTCGCCGATCATGCCTGCATCGGGCAGGTGCTTGAGGCGGCGGTGCTTGGCACGGCGATCCTTCCGCAGCCAGCTGAAGGCGCGCCACACGATCAGCAAGCCCAGAAACGCGAACCAGTACCGCATTCCCAGCGAAACAATCTCATAAACATTCTCGGGCATATAACACCTTTCGGCCAAAAAAACGGGTTTCGAAAGGGCCGAAGGGCCCTTCGCGGGAGTCCAGAGGGCAGCGCCCTCTGGCGGGTTGTCAGGGCAGCGCCCTGACCGGGATCCCTAAGGGCAGCGCCCTTAAGCCAGCGTGTTACGCAGGTCCATCAGCAGGGGTTTCAGGTTTTTGGGGGTCTGGGCGGGGTCGCGCTGGATGGAGATGGTCAGGTTTTCCGGTCGGAAAACGGACTGGGCGGCGTCCAGCAGATCCTCGCAGGTCAGGTCGTCGTACATCTGTGCCTGGGCGTCCAGGTCGGCGCGGGAGAGGTCGTCGGCCATCCATGCCCAGCCCAGCAGGTCGTTCATGCCGGACACGTCGTCCTGGTAGAAAACCAGGTTGTCGGTGAACTGCATGCGGGTCTGGGTGAGGCGGATGGGGCGCACATACATCTGCAGGCGGTGCAGCAGCTCAAACACCTTGCGCAGGCTGGCGACGAGGCATTCCTGGCGCACGTCATAGCGGATCACCAGGCGGCGGAACATGCCCATTTCCTCCATGGTGGAGTCGATCTCCGCCACCAGCGCCATTTCCTCGCGGAGCTTCTGGAAGAGCAGGGAATCGCTGTTGCCGGCGGTGAAGGCGTTCAGCACCTCGCCCGTGAGGGGGAAGACCCGATCCTCGTCCAGGTCGAAGGCCAGATGCACCTTGGCCTGGCCGCCTTCCTCGTCCATGATGAAGTCGCTGCGGCTATCCCGCATGCAGAAGCCCAGGGGGACGGTCTGGGCAAAGGGCGGCTCGTCAAAATTGTTTTTCAGTTCGGAGAAGGCTTCCACCAGGGCGCGCTCCATGCCCTCGGAGAAATTGCCGGTGAGGCACAGGCAGGCGTTTTGCGGCTGGAACAGCAGGCGCTGCCAGCGGCGGATGGTGGCGGCGCTCATGTCCTGGATGGACTGCACCGTGCCCATCAGGGAAAAGGCACCGGCGGCCGTCTTGCGGTAGCGGCGGCTGACCTCCTCGTCAAAGTCGCAGTCCTCCTGCTCCAGCTGGCGGAGCACCACCTGCTTTTCGGCGTCGATCTGCTGCTGCGTCCAGGCCACATCGGCAAAGAAGCGCAGGTAAAGGTCGAGTACCTCGTCGAAGAAGCGGGGATGGGTCTTGAGGCGGAACACCACGCCCTCGGGATAGGTGGCGCCATCCAGCTCCGCGCCAAAGCGCGCCATGAGGCGGTTGATGCCCTCGGCCTCCAAGCCGCCAAGGCTGCGGAAGCACAAATGCTCCAGCAGGTGGCAAATGCCCTGATTCTGCTTGTTTTCATACAGGGTGCCGCCCTTGAAATACAGGCCGAACTCCATGGCATGGAGGTGGGGCTGGCGGCTGCACAGCAGGGTCATACCGTTGGGCAGATGATATTCTTGCATGGCGGACATAGGGGTAGCCTCCTCGGTTGTAACGGTTTTATTCATTATAATAGAAAACACGAAGGATTGCAAGGAATCCAGCTGGTAAAGCCGCTTTGGGGAAGGAAAACTTGCGAAGATTCGTTATTTGTTGTACAATAATCTTTCCGGAGGACGACTATGATGAAGAGATTTTTTGTGTGCTTCCTGGTGTGTATGCTGGCGCTGACCTCCGCTTGCGCCGAGACCACCGTGACCCGTCAGGGTCTGATGCTGGGCGAGGGGTATGTGTATTATCCCCAGGTGGAGGGTATGGAGGACGCGACCGTGCAGGAGAAGGTGAACGCCGCCCTGCGCACGTCCACCGGCGCGGAAACGCTGCTGACCCGCCTGGCGCTGACCATGCAAAGCGCTGCGCCCCTGCAGGTGGATTTCACCCATCAGCTGATGGGCGATGTACTCAGCGTGACCGTCCTGGCCACCGGCCCTGTGGAAAACGATCGGGCGACCCAGGTGTGGTATACCGCCAACATTGACCTGACCACCGGGGAAGCCATTACCTTTGAGGATATCTTTGTGGATGCTGAGGCTGCTCGCCTGGCGCTGGAGGAGCAGTTGGAGTGGGGCATTGCGCCGCTGCTCAGCGCCCATTTGCGCAACAGTCAATTGACGCCCCTGCCGGAGACCTTCGGGATCAGCGAGATGGGGCTGACGCTGTATTACCCCATGGAGCAGCTCTCCACCCTCAGCGACAGGGCAGGCACGGTAAGCTTCCGCTGGGCTGAAATGCTGGAATACCTGAAGCTGGGCGAGGGGACGATCCTGCACCGCATTGGCGCGGAGAGGATGGTCACCCTGGATGAATCCAGCGCCGAGGCCATCCGCACAGCGGTGGAAAGCGGCCAGCTGCCGGGCATCCCGGTGAAGCTGGGCGGGTCGGTGCAGGAGGCGGTGGATGCCTATCGCCTGCTGATGGATCCGGATCTGTATGAGAATGGCCGCATGATGCAGCTGGAGGACGGTGCCTTCCGCGGCGTGTATCTGCTCACCGACAGCCTGACGGACAGCTGGGAGCAGAGCGTGATCCAGGGCATCCGCGTGGATCAGGTGAACCTGTATGGCCTGATGACCGATGTGACCACCCAGGCCGAATGGCGCAGCGTACTGGGCGAGCCGGACGCCACCGTGGAGGTGGACGATGTGAAGGCGGAAAGCAACCGCATCCTGCCCGGCTACAGCGATTATTACAATTACGACGGCGTGCAGCTGCGGCTCCATGCCAACGATGATGGGGATCTGGTAAGCCTGTTTATCAGCATCCGTTAACTTGAAATGTATGGAGGATCATCATGGCGCAGAAAAGCAAAAACAACAAACCCCGCAAGGCACCGGCCTACTCGGCAGACAGCATGGCGCTGCATCTGGTGGGTGGCCTGGTGCTGATTGCGCTGGGCGTGATGATCTTCCTGGCCGTGGCGGTGAACCTTTCCGGCGATGTGTTTGCCGGGATGCGTCAGGTGTGCCATGGTCTGGCGGGCGGCCTGGCCATTGTGCTGCCGGTGCTGCCTATCTGGGGCGGCATTCTGGTGATCATGTCCACCCAGCGCAAGGCACCCATCCGTGCCTATGCGCTCTTTGCCGTGGTGTATTTCCTTTTGCTGGCCACCATCACCCTGTTCACCCGCACCAGCACGGGCTCCCTGATGGACTACCTGTACACCAGCAACCAGTCCCGGTCTTCCACCCCCGGCGCTTATGATCTCTACCTTGCCCGTGCCTACGAGCTGGGCGCCTCCAAGGGCTTGAGCGGCGGCCTGTTCGGCATGCTGCTGGCCTGGCCGCTGTGGAAGGTGCTGGGCGCCATTGGCGGCGGCATCATCGGGGTGCTGCTGGCGGTGGTGGCCTTCCTGTTCATGATCCGGCTGGACTTCAGGAAGATCTTCGGCCAGGTGAAGGAAAAGCAGGAGCAGCGCAGGGCATACCAGGCGCAGGAGGATCAGCACCAGCGCCAGCAGGAGATGATGTGGCAGCAGCGCCAGCAGGAAATAGCGGCGCAGCGTGCCTTGCCCCCGGTGCAGCAGGGCGACGGCTGGGATGCCTACGTCCCCCAGGGGGCCTACCAGCAGCCCGTGCAGCAGATGCCCATCCAGCAGCAGCGGCAGATGCGCCAGAGTGTGCAGCAGCCGCCCCGCCAGCAAGTGAAGAAAGCCCCGGTGCAGGTCGGTTTCCAGCCCACCGAGGAAGAATACGCCGCCTACGAGCAGCCTGCCTATCAGGTCAAGCCGGAGGAAGCCGAGCGCAAGTCGAAGATCTTCGGCCGCAAAAAGCAGGCGGAGGAGCCCGCCTATGCGCCGGAGGAACCCAAGCGCACCGGCATCTTTGGCGGGCGCAAGGCGCAGGTTGCAGAGCCTGTGGCGGAGGAACCCGTGGAGGAATTCTACGAGGAACCTGTGGTCAAGCCTGCCCGGAGTACCGGCCAGACCTGGCGGGAGAACACCCAGCCCCAGCGCACCGCCTCCTGGCGCAGCGAGGAGCCGGTGGAGGACTACCAGCCTGCCCGTCCCGTGAAGAAAAAGCAGCAGCCCAAGCCCTCCTGGTCGGAGACCCCGCCCTGGGAGGATGCCCCCGTGGACAATGCCGCAGCGGTGGTCGCGCCCAAGCTGCAGCAGGAGCCGCCCAAGGATGCCTGGCAGCCTGAGCTGAAGCTCCCGCCCCGCAAGAATGCTCCCCAGGGCGAGCAGGTGGAAATGGAGCTGCCCCCGCCCTATGTGTTCCCCGGCATGAATCTGCTCAAGCCCGCCGAACCCATGGCTGGCGTCAGCCCGGAGGAAGACAGCATCCGCTCCCAGCGCCTGGAAGAGACCCTGCAGTCCTTCAAGGTGCCTGCCAAGGTGCGCCACGTGACCCACGGCCCCGCTATTTCCCGGTTCGAATTGGAGCTGGCGGCGGGCATCAAGGTCACCAAGGTCACCGACCTGGGCAAGAACATCGCCATGGACATGGCGGTGAAGTCCGTGCGTATCGAGGCGCCCATCCCCGGCACCTCCCTCATCGGCGTGGAAGTGCCCAACAACAAGGTCTCCACCGTGACCCTCCGCGAGGTGCTGGAAAGCCAGCCCATGCAGGAGGCCAAGTCGCCCCTGGTGGTGGCGCTGGGCAAGGACATCGCCGGCACGCCCATCGTGTGCGACCTGGCGCGTATGCCCCACCTGCTCATTGCCGGCGCCACGGGTTCCGGTAAGTCGGTGTGCATCAACACCATGATCAACTCCCTGCTCTACCGCTGCTCGCCCCGTGAGGTGCGCATGATCCTGGTGGATCCCAAGGTGGTGGAGCTGCAATGCTACAACGGCATTCCCCACCTGCTGATCCCCGTGGTGTCCGATCCCCACAAGGCCTCCGGCGCGCTGGCCTGGGCGGTGGCGGAGATGATGGATCGCTACAAGAAGTTCCAGGTGAAGGGCGTGCGCGCCATTGACGGCTACAACGCCAAGCTGGAGGACGGCGAGGAGTTCATGCCCCGCATCGTGATCATCATCGACGAGCTGGCTGATCTGATGATGACCTGCAAGCGCGACGTGGAAGATCACATCTGCCGCCTGGCGCAGCTGGCGCGTGCTGCGGGCATCCACCTGGTGGTGGCCACCCAGCGTCCCTCGGTGGACGTGATCACCGGCCTCATCAAGGCCAACATTCCCAGCCGCATCGCCTTCAAGGTGTCCAGCTTTATCGACAGCCGCACCATCCTCGACCGCGTGGGTGCCGAGCAGCTGCTGGGCTGGGGCGATATGCTCTACCTGCCCACCGGCGCCTTCACTCCCGTGCGTGTGCAGGGCTGCTTCATGTCGGATAACGAGGTCAACCGCGTCACCGATTTCATTCGCGAGAACTGCGAAGCGGAATACGATCCCAACATCATCGAGCAGCTGGATCAGCTGGAGCACGAGAACGGCGGCTTCCCCATGGTGGACAGCACGGAATCTGCCGACGATCCCAACAGCGATTCCTCGCTCCTGGCGCAGTGCATCGAAATGGCCGTCCAGGACGGACAGGTCTCCACCTCCCTCCTCCAGCGCCGCCTGAAGGTCGGCTACGCCCGCGCAGGCCGCCTGGTTGACGAAATGGAAAAGCGCGGCATCGTCTCCGCCAAAGACGGCGCCAAGCCCCGCATCTGCCTCATCACCCGCGAAGAATTCGAGCGCATGAAGGAAAACAACGAGCTTGATGAGTGACGGGGGCAGAGGGCTCTGCCCTCTGCACTCCCGGTCAGGGCGCTGCCCTGACAACCCGCCAAAGGGCCGTTCGGCCCTCTGGACTCCCATTCGGGGAGGGCGGTGCTGGGTGGTCTCCGAGCAGGGGTCACGGCGCAAATACGGTTGCGCCGCGACGCAGGGGAAGTAACTAAGGCTCCCCTTTGTAGGGGAGCTGTCCCGAAGGGACTGAGGGGTTGAGCCTCCCTTGTGTAAAGGGAGGTGTCAGCCCTTTGGGCTGACGGAGGGATTGGGAGCCACACTCTCAATTAATAATTTCTAATTTCTAATTTCTAAGTTCTAATTCCCTTCCCGCATACTGTGCCGTATGGAGGTGTTTCCATGCCCAATATGCTTGACTACCTCACCTGGCGGGGCGATCTGCCCCTGGCCTGCGTCCCCTGGAACGAGGTGGACAGCCTGCTCATGGCTGCGCTGGCCTACTGTTCCTTTGGCGAAACGGCCGCAGGCGCGGAGGGTGTGGCGCTGCGCTCGCTTTCTGCCCGGATGCGGGAGGATGTGAAGGACTTCCAGTTCTTCAGCCGCTGCCGTGATTTGGAAGGCGAACTGGCGCAGACGCTGCGCTTCGGCGGTTTGCTGGTGCACGATGCCGTGGAGGTGTGGGATCCTGCGCGGGAGATGCAGTTTGCCGCCATGACCCTTGACCTGCCTGATGGTACCTGCTTTATTGCCTACCGCGGCACGGACAGCACCCTGGTGGGCTGGCGGGAGGACTTCGCCATGGCTTACGACAGCGCCGTGCCTGCCCAGCAGGAGGCGCTGACCTACCTGGAACGCATTGCCCTGCGCCGCCCTAAGGGCATTTATCTGGGCGGCCACAGCAAGGGCGGGAACCTGGCGGTGTTCGCCGCTGCCCATGCCTCAGCTGAGGCTCAGCAGCTTTTGCAGGGTGTGTACTCCTTTGATGGCCCCGGCCTGAGCAAGGAAATCCTGTCCACGCCCGGCTATGAGCGCATTCACCCGCTGATCCGCTCCTACATCCCCCAGTCCTCGGTGGTGGGGCTGCTGCTGGGCTATCACCCGGAATACACCGTGGTGCGCGCCAAGGCCATCAGCCTTTTGCAGCACGATCCCTTCACCTGGCAGCTGGAAGGCCCCCGCTTTGAAGAAGTGCAGCAGGTGGATGCCTCCAGCCAGCTCATGGACGAGACTCTGCACGAATGGCTGGAAAGCTGCACACCCCAGCAGCGCGAGGCCTTTGTGGATGCGGTGTTCTCCATTTTGGAGGCCACTGGAGCCACCACCCTGCAGCAGATCATGGACGAAAAGTTCCGCTCGGCGGCGGCCATGGTCATTGCAGGCCTGACCCTGGACGGGGAAACCAAAAAGATGCTGATACGCCTTGTGGCGCAGTTTATACGCATCGGCACCACCAACCTGTGGGAGCGGCTGCTCCAGCGCCCCCTGGCGCTATTGAACCGTGCCGATGCGACAGACGAATGAGGAGGAACGACCATGATTGAAGAAGCGTTGCAGCAGGAGATCACCTCCGTGCTGGAAAAAGCCGTGGATGCCCTGGTGGAGGCCGGACAGATCGCCCCCGGTGGGCTCATCGTGCTGGGCTGCTCCACCAGCGAGGTGGCGGGCGCCCGCATTGGCAAGGGCAGCGTGCCGGAGCTGGGCGGGGTCATTGCCCAGGCCATGCTGGCGGCCTGCCGCAAGCATCAGCTGGATGCGGCCTTCCAATGCTGCGAACACCTGAACCGCGGCATTGTGATGGAGCAGCGGGTGCTGAAGGAGAACCGCCTCACCCAGGTGCGGGCGATCCCCCAGCCCAAGGCGGGCGGCAGCGTGCCCTCCGCTGCCTGGAAGCTGCTGGAGCAGCCTGCCCTGGCCGTGAACGTGCAGGCCGACGCCGCCATCGACATTGGCGACACCCTGGTGGGCATGCACATCCGCCCCGTGGCCGTGCCCCTGCGCATTGATGTAGACAAGATCGGTCACGCCAATCTGGTCATGGCCTACAGCCGCCTGCCCTTCATCGGCGGCAGCCGGGCAGTATACGAAGAGTGATCACCAAAGTGGCAGAGCCACTTTGGTGAGGATTGCGCTCCGTCACTGTGTCCGGCGTAAGCGCCGTCCACGGCCGTTCCTCCGCGTAAGGAATGTTTTCCTCAGAGCGGAAAACGACCCGCCCCGCCGGGAAACCCGGCGGATACGATTACAGTCAGAGGCGCTGCGGCGCCTCCGACACCTCCTGGGTTTTTTCAGAATGAAGCGCCATTTGCAAAAAGTTCTTTGCGAATGGCGCTTTTTGTTGTAAGATGGTGGTAGAGAAAACGCGAGGTGCATCGCCATGAAAAACGACCTGCCTGTCCTTTTGCATACTGCCCGCGCCCTGTTTGACGACCTGACGCCCCTGCACACCGACTGCGGACGGCTCTGCGCCGGACGCTGCTGCCAGCCCATGGAGGGTGAAAACACCGGGATGCTGCTCTTCCCCGGCGAGGCGGCGTATTACGAGAACCTGCCCGGCTACACGGTGAAGTCCACCCCTGCAGGCCAGCTGCTGACCTGCTCCGGCAGCTGCCACCGGGAGGATCGCCCCCTGAGCTGCCGCCTGTTTCCGCTTATACCCGTGCTGCGGCCTGATGGCGTGAAGGTGACTACCGATCTGCGGGCAAAGCCGGTATGTCCGCTGGCCAGGCAGGGCAAGAGCGCCTTGCAGCAGGAATTCGTGGCGGCGGTGCGCACCTGCGGCCAGCTGCTGGCAGAGGATGAGGAGCAGCGCCGCTTTCTGACAAAGCTTACCGCCCAGCAGGACGACCTTCGCGCCCTGCGCCACCAGTTCGGAGGTGAATGACATGTTTGAGCCCATCAGCATTGCCCGGGAGATCATTGGCGATGGCACCAGCCTGCTGCTTTGCGGCAACGGGGCAGGGGAGCTGCCTGCGGAGATCGCCGCCCACGAGGGCAAGGTGCAATGCGTGTACGTCGATCCGCCTTTCATGACCGGGGGCACCTTCACCCGCCGCCGCCGCTTTGGGCAAAAAGGCTGGCGTACCGGCTCGCCTGCGCCGGAATACCCCGCCTATGACGACCGCTTTGCCAGCCGGGAGGACTACATGGCCTTCCTCCGCGGCCTGCTGACCAACGCCCACCGGCTGCTCAGCCCCACGGGCGTACTGTGCCTGCACCTGGACTGGCGTGCCTCCGCATATGCCCGCATCCTGTGCGACGAGATCTTCGGCGAGGATCGCTTCCTGAACGAGGTCATCTGGGCTTACGAGAGCGGCGGCCGTGCCCGGCGGCACTTCAGCCGCAAGCATGATGTGATCCTGCTCTACGTCAAGTCCCGCAAGTACCGCTTCGACCTGACAAAGGTGCCGCTGGCGCGCAGCGCTGTGCGCCGCAACCATATGCGCCGTCAGGTGGACGAAACTGGCCGCGCCTACCGCAGCATCCGCTCCGGCGGCAAGGAATACCGCTATTATGACGATACCCCCGTCTACCCCGGCGACGTGTGGACGGACATCAGCCACTTGCAGCAGCGCGACCCGGAGCGCAGCGGCTATGCCACGCAAAAACCCCTGAAGCTTCTGGATCGCTTGCTGCGCCCGGTGGTGCAGCCGGGGGACATGGTGTGCGACCTGTGCTGCGGCAGCGGCACGGCGCTGGTGGCCGCCCAGGCGCTGGGCTGCCGGGTGATGGGCATGGACATGAGCCCCGAGGCGGTGCTGATCGCCCGCAGCCGCCTGAGCCTGCGGGACATGGGCATTGAAGCGCCCTGCTCCGCCACCGCCCGGCTGGAGGCCAGCTACACCCCGGAGGATGGCGTGCTGCTGCTGACGGACTTCCGCACGGAGCATCCCTCCTTCCCTAAAACGGAGCGCGCCTTCGACCGGCTGGAATGCTGGTCGGCGGGGTATGTGGAGGATGGGCAGCTCAAAACCTTGCAGCATTTTCACCGCAGCCCCAAGCACCCCGACCTGCCCCTGATGTGCGTCCTGCCGGAAAACCTGCCCAACCTGGCGGTGCAAACGGTGGACGCCGCAGGGAGAAAGAGTGTGTTTGCCTGGAAGTAAACAAAGCGCCCGACCTCGCAGGAGGCCGGGCGTTGCTTATGCCTGTAGCTGGGCGACCCACGCATCCCAGCGGGGGTCGGCACGCATTTCTGCTTTGATGGTCGCGGCCTCCGGGATGCTCCACCAGGGCCAGTCCTCCGGAAGGGCGGCAAGGGCGGAAGGCTGCATGGGCGGCACGTTGGCTTTCACCAGGCGCACCAGGGCGGCGGTGTAGGTGCACCCTCCCTTGCGGCTGAGGGCTTCATAGGCTTTGAAGTGGCGCGAAACCTCGCCCAAGGCGGCAAAGGCTTCCTCCTTTTTGCCCGATAACCAGAGGTAAGCCGAGAGCAGCATATGCACCTTGCCGATGAAGGCGTGATGCTCGCCATAGTTTCCATCAGGGCACATGCAGCGGAAAAGCCCCAGGGCGCTCTGCAAGGCCTGCACCTTTTCTTCTGGCGTCAGCAGCTGCTGGTTGATCAGCACCGATTGCACCATCAGCTCCGCACAGGCGCGGACGGTTGCCAGCAGCGCTTCGCCGCAGGCACGGGCTTGGCGGCGGCCATCGCAGGCATTGATGCGCAAAACCTCCCGGCAGCCCCAGATGTCCGGCGCGGCATCGGCCAGGGCAAGCGCCTTTTCATAGGCGCCGATGTTCACATACAGCTGGGATAGCTCCCGTGTGGCCTGACGGCGCAGGGGGATATCCTCCGCCTGGGGCAAGGCCTTTTCGTAAAGCACAATGGCCTCGCGCCACTCCGCATAGGTGCTGTGGCGCTGGGTGTCATACACGGTGTAGCCGTCGGTGTCCATCAGATGATGCTCGCCGTGGCGCGCATATCCGGCCTGATACAGCACCGAGGCCAGGCAGAGCATCATGCGCGCATTGCCGGGGAACTCCACCATGGCCTCACGGGCGAGGGCGAGGCACGCATCCATGGTTTCTGCACGGCACTCTGCCTGGATGCGTGCGATGAGGGCATCCAGCCGTTTTTCACGGCTGTCGGTGTAGCCGAAAAGCTCGTCGATGGTCACGTTGAAGTAATTGGCGATGGCAGGGAGCAGGTTCATGTCGGGATAGCTGCCGTTGGCTTCCCAGCGGGAAACCGCCTGCGCCGTTACGCCCAGCGCCGTGGCCAGCGCCTCCTGGGTGCGGCTGTCCCGGCGGCGAAGGTGACGGATCCGGGTTCCTAAATCGAGTTGCATGGTCATTCCTCCTGAAGTGGGTATCACCGGTGTAGCTTTATGGTAGCACAGAATGGAGAAGAAGCAATCCTCAATCCGTTGTTGGAAAATCAATCAGCGGTTGAAAAACCCGGCCTCGCAGGAGGCCGGGCGGCTGTTTAGTAGCGCCATTCCCAGTGTTCAACGTCGTCGGTGACCATGAAGGACTTCACCACCTGGCCGGTGTAGGCGTCCAGATGCACCACAAAGGGTTCGCAGTTGTTGTTTTCGCTCCACTCGTCCAGGGTGATCCCCGCATCCTGGCGGTCTACGCGGCCTAACAGAATGCGCCACAGGGGTCTGTTGGGATCGCTGATCTCATAGGAGAATTCGGCGGTGCGGGCGTTGATGGTTTCCGGCATAGCGCCCAGGCGGATGGCCTCCTGCCGGGCAAGCTCAAGTGCCGTGTTTTGGGGCAGGGCATCCTCGGCAGGGATGCCGTAGTGATATTTCTGGGTGATGTAGTAGAATTCTTCCCGGCTGGTTTCCCAATAGGGATGACTGGCAGCGTACTCCTCTGCCCAGGGGGCAATGGCAGCGGCCAGGCGTCCCCTTTCCTCTGCGGACAGGAAGTAGAAGCCGTTGCTCATTTCCGGGAACTTCCCGGCAATATCATAGGTATCATAGAAACTGGTGTCTCTCATGCTGGTGCGGGCAAATTCCTGCTGACCGAAGGCGGTGTCCATGTAGCGGCCATCGTAGGTGTGCAGTACCCGGGCGACGATCTGGTCGCCATCGTAGAAGGTGACCATCCACACCGGTGCGCCGCCGTTGTTGATATCATCATGGAAGAAAAACTGTGCTTTGGCGGTATAGCTTGCCACCTGCTCCTCTTCCAGACTGACCACATTACCATCTTCGTCATAAAAGCCGATTTCCGTCAACCCGGCGCGGGAGGTGCGGATGGCTTCGTCCTCCTGCATATCGGTTGGCAGCGGCGTGGCGGGGCGTGCGCCTGCCATCAGGTCGGTTTCAGCGGTGTAGGTGATCCCGGAGGAAGGCGCTGTCCAGCTCATGGGTTCGCCGGTGCGGCTGATTTCCACGCCGCAATAGCCGCCTTCCCACCAGTCCAGCCGCCAATGGGGTTCCGGGTGTTCTGTGGTCTTCACAAAGCTGGCATCCAGCTGGCGCTGGGCAAAGTATTCCTTCGAGAGGCCGAATTTCTCCTGCATCACCTGCAGGGCAATCTCCAGCGCCTTGTCCAGGGGAATGTCGCCTTCCTCCGGCAGCACGCACTCATCCCAGTCGCCATACTTGAAGTAGCCATACTCCTTCAGCAGTGTGTCGTGCAGGGCTTTCATTTCATAGCTCCAGTACATACTTTGACCCAGCTCATGCTCCATGATGAGGGTGGTACTCATGTAGGTGCTGCCGTAATAGTCCTTGATGATGCTTTCGGCCAATTGCAGTTGCTCCTGGCCGGAGAGCTGGTTCATTTGTGCCACCTGAGCATTGTCGATGTCCAGTTCGCTCTGTGCCATCAGGTTGACCAGCTCCACCTTGGCTGTTTCCGGCCAGGTATCATAGTCGCCATATTTCTGTTCCAGCTGAGCAAAGCCGGTAAAATAGCTGCTCAGTGCCGCAGCAGCCACAGCGGCTACGGTGAGCATGGTGAGGATCAGTGCCAGCACCAGGCCAAAGGATAACTTCTTTTTCACTTTCTTTTCACCTCTGATTTCCTGCATTATGCGGTATTGCAGGGTCGGGCGGGCATCCAGGCCGGAAAGTGCTTCATCGATGGCGACACGGATGTGTCCCTCGTGGCCAACGCTTCGCCTCATGGCTCACCCTCCCCCTTCATCATGTCCTTGAGTCGTATGCGGGCGCGCTTGAGTCTGCCCGCTACACCTGCTGCTGAAATATGCAGCGCTTGCCCGACTTCCTCCATGGTCATGCCCTGATAGTAGTACAGGAGCAGAACCTCCATGTCCTTGCGGGGCATACGCATAATTGTCTCCGTCAGGCGGATGGATTCGCCGGAGGCGGGCGCGATGGGTTCAGGCAGGTTATCCAGCGTAACGCGTCGATCCACAAAGCGATACCAGGCGCTGCGGCGCATATCCTTGCAAGTATTCACGGCGATGCGTGCCAGCCAGGTGCGCTCGCTGCATTCGCCGCGGAACGCATCCATTGCCCTGTATGCTTTGATAAAGGTCTCCTGCACGGCATCCTCTGCCATGTTCACATCCCGCAGATAGATGCAGCACAGCTTCAGCAACTCTTTTTCGTGCTGCTGCATCAGCTGAGTCAGCCTCGCCTCCCGGATGCTGTCAGGGCCCATGACAACTTCCATCTGCGTTCCACCTCCTTCACCTATACAGACGAAACAGGGTGGGAAAAATTAACACGCAGCACAAAAAAATTCGCTGGTGTTGTACCAGCGAACAATGTTTATTCTTCTGTTTGCTCATCACAGGGCTTTGCTGTTGAGGTTCTGGCCTTCAGCTTGTCATTCACATAAATCACATTGGCCACCGCCACGATCACGCTGCGCAGCATATCCTTCTCTTCGGAGTTGGTGGTGCCAAGGTAGCTGATGTCGTCCTGTACGCCGAAGATGTAGTTCAGCACGTTTTCCAATTCAGAGCAGAAATAGTCGTAGGCCACCTCTTCGGCATAAGTGCCGTGCATCAGGCCAAACATTTTGGCGATGCTCTCCATGGACAGTACATTCTTCGCCACGGCGATAAAGAACAGATAGGCGATCTGCTCAGCGTCGTACTGCTTGCGCACCGGGCTTTTGATGTAGCCTTTTTTCACATAGTTGCTCACCATGGAGGAGGTGATCTCCATGCAGCCCAGGGGTTCGAGATATTGGTTGATGTACTTGATCGTCTGATCCAGATACAAGCCCATGTTTGGGATCTCCCGGTAGCGGGGCATCCGGAAGTCCTCGATGCGGATAGCCATGGCGCGCGCCTCCTTCTTTACTTTACTATTATAAAGCAGAATGCGTCCAGCGTCAATCCGGTTTGTGAATATAGTGTGACAAGTTCCAACTATCCCTTGACACGGTTCGCAAAAGCTGGTATAGTCAAACCAGCTTATCGGTTTTTCGAAAACCGATACCATTTTTGCATAAGAAGGCGTTTTTGCATGGCATTCAAAATTGTTGCGGATTCCTCCTGCGATCTCACCAGCTTTGCTGCGGTGGATTTTGCATCTGTACCGCTGACCATCATGGCGGGGGAGCGTACCTTTGTGGACGACGCCCGGCTGGATCCCCGGGAAATGCTGGACTACCTGGCCACCTACAAGGGTCGCAGCACCACCGCCTGCCCCAATCCTGATGACTGGCGCGCCGCCTTTGGCGAGGCGGACGAGGTGGTGTGCATCACCATCACCAGCAACCTGAGCGGCGCCTGCAATGCTGCCCGCATCGCCCGCGAGGACTACCTGCGCCAGCACCCGGAACGCAAGGTGCTGGTGGTGGACTCCCTGTCCACCGGCCCGGAAATGGTGCTGCTCATCGAAAAGGTGGCGGAATGGCACCTGGCTGGCTGCACCTTTGAGGCCATCGAAAAGCAGATCGAGGACTACCGGCAGACCACCCACCTGACCTTTGCGCTGGAAAGCCTGCGCAGCCTGGTGAACAACGGCCGCGTCAGCCCTGCAGTGGCGGCGCTGGCTGGCCTGCTGAACATCCGCATCGTGGGCATTGCCAGCGATGTGGGCACCCTGCAGCCCGTGAGCAAGTGCCGCGGCGAAAAGCGCACCCAGCAGGGGCTGATCAACGTGATGAAGGAGCGGGGCTTCAAGGGCGGCAAGGTGCGCATTGCCCACAACAACCCCGCCCTGGCCGAGATCATGACCGGCCTCATCCGCGAAGTCGCCCCCGATACCGACATCCAAACCTACCAGGCTCGCGGCCTCGTCAGCTTCTACGCCGAAGACGGCGGCATCCTCATCGGCTACGAAGGGTAACCAGAGGCGCTGCCTCTGGACTCCGGTCAGGGCGCTGCCCTGACAACCCGCCAAAGGGCCGTTCGGCCCTCTGGACTCCCATTCGGGGATGCCATGCATGGTGATCTCCGAGCAGGGGTCACGGCGCATAACGGATGCGTCGCGACGGAACGGAAGGCTGCGCCGCCAGTGGCGGAAGCAGCAGCCTGGAGTTCCAATGAGGCACAGAGTTCAGACAGCTTCAGCTGGCTGAACGACAATGCCGAATTGGGGGAAAGGCACAATGCCTCCCTTGTGTAAAGGGAGGTGGCAGCCGCTTGCGGCTGACGGAGGGATTGGACGCTGCCTGCATTAACACAATACCTGCGTCCACACTTTCAATTCCGCATTCCGAATTCCGCATTCCGAATTCAAGCCAAAGAAAAAGGGTTCTGCACTTGCAGAACCCTTTTTCTTTGGCGCTTAGTATCCGCCTTCCATTTCTTTGATGACTTCCACTTCGGTCAGCTTGCCTTCGGCATAGCGGGCTTCGGCTTCCTCCATGATCTTGGCGGTGGCGCTCACGCCGCAGCGGCTGGCGCCCACCGCACGGGCAGACAGCACGGTGTCCAGGTCGCGGATGCCGCCGGAGCCCTTCACCCGCACATTGGCAGAAACGGCGGCGCGCATCAGCTTCAGGTCGTCGATGGTGCAGCCCTTGCTGCCGTAGCCCGTGGAGGTCTTCACAAAGTCGGCGCCGGCTTCCT
The DNA here is from genome assembly GCA_017463245.1 of Clostridia bacterium. Taxonomy (GTDB): domain Bacteria; phylum Bacillota; class Clostridia; order Christensenellales; family Aristaeellaceae; genus UBA11524. The sequence goes on along the minus strand of JAFTPN010000061.1, from coordinate 23,262 downwards.
CGCTCAGTCGGCAAGCGATCTTCTTCTGCTCGTCGGTGAGGTAGCAGGTTTCCAGAATGACCTTCACAATGGCGCCGTTTGCGTGTGCCAGTTCGGCAATCTGCTTGATCTCGGCTTTCACATAGTCGTGGTCGCCGTGGATCATCTTGCCGATGTTCAGCACCATGTCCAGCTCCTGGCAGCCTTCCTCCAGCGCCAGCTTGGCCTCAGCCACCTTGATGGCGGTCTCGTGGCTGCCGTGGGGGAAGCCGATCACCGTGCAGACCTTCACGTTGCTGCCCTTCAGCATTTCGGCCAGGATCGGCACATCGCAGGGGCGGGCGCACACGCTGGCGCAGTCGTATTGCAGGGCAAGCTCGCAGCCCTTGCGGATGTCCTCCTCCGTCAGGTAGGGCTGGAGGGTGGAGTGGTCGAGCATCTTGGCAATATCATGAGGCGTGATGGACATGGGGATGACCTCCTTATAACACTCTGTTATCTTGAAGATTCTCTCCGGCGGGCGCAAAATCCTGCTTTTCTGTCTTATGATGAAAATTTATCGTAAATCAATAAAAATATGTTGACAAACGGAAACGGGACGTGGTATATTATGACCGAGGTGATTGATATGAACAAACGGATGAACATGATTCTGACCCTTTTGCAGATCATTGCGGTGGTGATCGCCGCCCTGGGCACCGCGGTGGCTGTGGAGCTGGGCATCATCGGCGGCTCGCTGCTGTCGATCTTCATTGGCAAGCAGAACGCTGCGGATATTGCCTATGCCCTGCTGGGGCTAATGACGGTGATGGCCGTGGCGGGCGGCTCCTATGTGGCGCTGTACCAGTTCTTCACCATGTGCCAGCGCCTGAAGCACGGCACCGCCTTTACCTCCATGAACGAGAAGGCCATGCACCGCATTGCCCTGGGCTGCGGCGTCAGCGGCCTGGTGCTGGGCGTGATGATGGTAGCGTTCATGTTCTACCAGGGCTCCATCCTGGCGCTGGTCGAAGTGATGTGCCTGCTCTCCGTAGCCTATCTGTGCGTCGGCCTGGTGGCCTATGCCCTGGAGCTGCTGCTGCGCCGCGCCACCGCCATCCAGGAGGAGAATGATCTGACCATATGAAAAAGAGATTGCGGACATTCCTGCTGGCCTTGGTGGCCGCGGCCTGCTTTGTGCTGATGGCCATGGGCGTGCTGGCGGCCTTCCCGCTGACGGTGATCGGCGGCATTGGCCTTTGCGGCGGCCTGGCCGAAATGATGTGGAACCTGGTGGGCATGGCGCTATTCGGCCTGACCACCGTGGCGCTGTGCAGCATCTGCTGCTTTGGCGGGCTGATGTACATTTTAACCGGCTGCCTGGATGGCATGGACGGTACGCCCTGCAAAATGGAGAAGCCCATCGTGATCATGACGGTGATCTCCGTGGCGGCTACGGTGTGCATCTTCCTCTCAACGCAGATACTGAACACCGATTGGTTTGTGGCGGCCTGCGTTATGGCGGATGTGCAGCACATCCTCTTTGTGATCGGCTGCCTGCGCCGCTGGAAAAGGAGGCGCTCATGCGACAAGGATTCCTCATTGCAGCAGGATTCGCCGCCGTGTTCGCAGGCATCCTCCTGCTGATGCAGCTGCTGTTCCAAGCAGCGTTCTATTCCCTGATGCTACCACTTGTGATGATGGGGTGTTGAAAATGATCCGGATCGACCTTGATGTGATGCTGGCTCGCCGCAAAATGAGCCTGACGGAACTGAGCCAGAAGGTGGGTATCACCATGGCCAACCTGTCCATTCTGAAGACCGGCAAGGCCAAGGCGGTGCGCTTTGCCACGCTGGACGCCATCTGCCGCGCGCTGGATTGCCAGCCGGGGGACATATTGATTTACGAGGACGACGATGTATGAAGTGGATAAAGCGCCTTGGCCTTGTGATCGTTGGAATGCTGCTGGCGTTTGTGTTGCTTGCGGCATGGGAACTATCGGTTTTCTTTTCACCTGACTATGACCACCGGGACACAAAAGCCGCTCAAGCTGCGTTAACGGATACAGGCTTATCTGCCTTTTTGTCACAGGCAGATGCGTCTCTCCATTTTGACAGTCATGGTGGGTTCCATGGGGATGGCTGCACGGTCACCGTTTTTGAAACGGCTCCCGGCGCTCTTTGGGAGGCGATTAACCATGGGCTTTCGGGCTGGTCGGTGGAACCTGTTGATCAGCAGGCATATGCTGGAATGATTCCACGCTGCTCATGCCATCCGGATGTTTTTCCAGCGCCTGATGTGGTTTTTGATGCTTGGTACTACCGTGAGGACGATCAAGGACCAAATAATCAGCCCTTCAATTACACCAGAGCATTTTATGATGCGCAAACAGGTTTGTTTTATTTCTTTCGTGTGGACATATAGCAAAGCCGCCGTAATATCCACGGCGGCTTTGTCACGTTATTTCTGCACTTCCTCGATCAGTTCCAGCACGCGCTGGGTGCCATCGGCAGGCGGGGCGGCCTCCATGGCGGCGGTGAGCGTCTCACGGTCGTTCCAGGTGGATTGCAGGGCAGCCACCAGGGTGGCGGCGGTCATGTTCTCCTGGAGCAGCACACGGCACAGGCCGCGCTTTTCCAGGCTCTGGGCGTTGAGGATCTGGTCGCCGCGGCTGGCGCCCTTGGGGTAGGGGACAAGCAGCATGGGCTTGCACAGCGCCTGGAACTCGCACAGGGCGTTGCTGCCGGCGCGGGACAGCACCAGGTCGGTGCAGGCCAGGGCGTCGGGCAGCTCGGCGCTGAGCAGCTCGATCTGCGTATAGCCGGGGGTGCCGTTCAGGCTTTCGTCCAGGTTGCCCTTGCCGCACAGGTGCGCCACATCGAATTGCTTTGTCAGCTCAGGCAGAGCTTCACGCAGGGCTTTGTTCACCGCCTGCGCGCCGGAAGAGCCGCCCATCATCAGCAAAATGGGCTTGCTGCCGTCGAAGTGCAAAAGGCTCAGACCCTTGGCACGGCTGCCGTGGAACAGCTCCGGGCGCAGGGGCGTGCCGGTCATTTCGGCCTTGGCGCCCAGGGCTTCGGCACACTCGGGGAAGGTGGTGGCGATCTTTTTCGCAAAGGGCTTGCACAGCTTGTTGGCCAGGCCGGGGGTCAGGTCGCTTTCGTGGCACACCACGGGGATGCGGTTCATCCACGCGCCGAACACCACCGGCACCGCCACAAAGCCGCCCTTGGAGAACACCACGTCGGGCTTGATCTTCCCCATCAGCGCGGCGGACTGGAACACGCCTGCAATGACGCGGAAGGGGTCGGTGAAGTTCTGCCAGGAGAAATAGCGGCGCAGCTTGCCGCTTTTCACCGCGTGGTAGGTCACGCCGGGAACGGACTGGATCTTCTCGGCCTCCATGCCCTTTTCGGTGCCGATGTAGTGGATCTCGTAGCCAGCCTTCTGCAGGTGGGGGATGAGGGACAGGTGGGGCGTGACGTGCCCCAGCGTGCCGCCGCCGGTCAGAACGATCTTTTTCATCAAAAAGGATTCCCCTTTAATTCATAATCATTGGTTCCTGCTTCAGTATACCACAATCCATTCGATTATTGAAAGGAAAATTCCTCTTTTGGGCTTGGCAAAATGATCTTTTTCCAGTAAACTATACTCAGCGCGGTATGTGCCGCAAAAACAAACAGAGCATCTCCTGAAAGGAGCATCCGCATGGATCGTCAGGTTTATCTGCAGCAGATCGACAGGGTGATCGAGCAAGGGCGCTACAAGGCCGACTGGGCTTCGCTGGCTCAGCGTCCGGCGCCTGCCTGGTACAGGGAGACCCGCCTGGGCATTTTCCTGCACTGGGGGCCTTTTTCTGTGCCTGCGTATCACGACTGGTATGCCAGAAACATGTACATCAAGGATTCCCCGGAGTATGAGCATCACCTGAAAAACTGGGGCGCTCACAAGGACTTTGGCTACAAGGATTTCATCCCCATGCTGACCATGGAGAAGTTCGATCCCCAGGCGTGGATCAAGGCCTTCACCGATGCGGGCGCGGATTATATCGTTCCCGTGGCGGAGCATCACGATGGCTTCCAGATGTATAAGTCCGAATTGTCTCATTGGAACGCCGCTGAAATGGGTCCCCACCGTGACGTGATGGGCGACCTGCTGCGCGAGGCCGAGCGCGCCGGGATGACGGTGGGCGCTTCCACCCATCGCGTGGAGCACAGCTGGTTCTTTGGCCACGGCAAGGAGTTCGAAAGCGACATTCCCCAGGATGTGCCGCGGGACAGCCTCTACTGGCCGGCCATCCCGGAACCTGCGAACCAGCACGACATCCATTCCGAGGGCGCACCGGACGAGGAATTCCTCACCGACTGGCTGCTGCGCTGCTGCGAGATCGTGGATCGCTACCATCCCCGCATCGTGTACTTCGACTGGTGGATCCAGCACGAGAGCGTGAAGCCCTGGCTGAAGAAGTTCACCGCCTACTACTACAACCGCAGCGAGGAATGGGGCGGCGGCATCATCAACTACAAGCACGATGCCTTCCCCTTTGGCGTGGCGGTGCCGGACGTGGAGCGCGGCCAGTTTGCCGAGGTAAAGCCCTTCCTGTGGCAGAGCGATACCTCTGTGATGCGCAACAGCTGGTGCTTCTCCAAGCATCCGGACTACAAGCAGCCCATTGAGATCATCTGGGATCTGATGGACGTGGTGTGCAAAAATGGCCGCCTGCTGATGAACTTCGGCCCCTGCCCGGATGGCTCCCTGTCCGAGGGGGACATGAAGATCCTCAAGGCCATGGCCGAGTGGATGAAGGTCAACGACGAGGCTGTGCATGGCACCGGCATCTGGCGCATCCCCTTCGAGGGTCCCACCGCCGTGGAGGAAGGCCAGTTTGCCGACAGCAAGAGCCGCGAGTTTACCAGCCAGGACTTCCGCTTTACCTGCAAGGGCGGCAATGTGTACGCCACCGCCATGCGCTGCCCCGAGGACGGCGTGCTGAAGATCCGCAGCCTGCGGAAGGCCGACGCCCACGCCAAACCCCTGTGGCACGGCATCATCCGCAAGGTGGAGGTGCTGGGCATGGGTGAAGCCAGGTGGAGCCGCGACGAGGAAGCCCTCACCGTGGAGCTGGGGGATTTCCGCAGCGATATGCCCGTGGTCGTTAAGGTTATTACAGATTAAGATAAAGGAGAATCGATTATGCGCTTTTCCAATGGTTACTGGATGATCAAGCAGGACTATGTGATGAGCTACGCCACCCAGTGCGTGCGTGCCAACAAGTCCGACAAGGCGCTGCAGGTGATCTCTGCCTGCCGCCCTGTGAACCACCGCGGTGACGTGCTGGACGGCGGCACCCTCACCGTGACCTTCACCGCGCCCCGCAAGAACGTGATCCGCGTGAAGGTGACCCACTTCGCCGGTGCGAAGGTCAAGGAGCCCCGCTTTGAGACCTATGAAGAAGAAGTGCAGCCCGTGATCGACGAGGGTGAGGACTTTGTGTCCTTCACCAGCGGCGATCTGACCGCCCGCGTGCTGAAGGCTCATGGCCAATGGCAGGTGGACTACATGGTGGGCGACAAGGTGATCACCTCCTCCGGCTTCCGCGCCATGGGTCGCGCCCTGAAGAAGGACGGCACCCCCTCCTCCCTGCTGCCCCACGGCAAGAGCTACATGGTGGAATCCCTGATGCTGGACGTGGGCGAGACCGTGTACGGCCTGGGCGAGCGCTTTGGCGCCTATGTGAAGAACGGCCAGACGGTGGATATGTGGAACGCCGACGGCGGCACCGCCTCCGAGCTGGCCTACAAGAACATCCCCTTCTACATGACCAACCGTGGCTACGGCGTGCTGGTGGAGGACACCTCCGACGTGAGCTTTGAGGTGGCCAGCGAGAAGGTGGAGCGGGTGCAGTTCTCCCACGAAGGCGAGAGCATGACCTATGACATCATCTACGGCGAGACCCCCAAGGGCACCCTGGATCTCTACACCGCGCTGACCGGCCGTCCCGCCCTGCTGCCCGCCTGGAGCTTCGGCCTGTGGCTGTCTACCTCCTTCACCACCAATTATGACGAGGAGACCACCTCCTCCTTCATCAACGGCATGGCGGAGCGCGACATCCCCCTGAGCGTGTTCCACTTCGACTGCTACTGGATGAAGGCCTTCAACTGGTGCGACTTTGAGTGGGATCCCGATACCTTCCCGGATCCCGAGGGTATGCTGAAGCGCTACCACGACAAGGGTCTGCGCCTGTGCTGCTGGATCAACCCCTACATCGGCCAGGCCAGCCCCCTGTTTGACGAGGGCATGGAGCATGGCTACCTGCTGAAGAAGACCAATGGCGATGTGTGGCAGACCGACATGTGGCAGGCTGGCATGGCCATCCTGGACGTGACCAACCCCGCCGCCCGCGACTGGTATTGCTCCTATCTGCGCAAGCTCTTGGATATGGGCATCGACTGCTTCAAGACCGACTTTGGCGAGCGCATCCCCGTGCGTGACATCGCCTACTCCGATGGCTCCGATCCCCTGCGCATGCACAACTACTACACCTTCCTGTACAACAAGATGGTGTTCGACCTGCTCAAGGAAGTCCGCGGCGAGGGCGAGGCCATCCTGTTTGCCCGCAGCGCCACCGTGGGCGGCCAGCAGTTCCCTGTGCACTGGGGCGGCGACAACAGCGCCTCCTATGTCTCCATGGCTGAGACCCTGCGCGCAGGCCTGAGCATGAGCCACTCCGGCTTCGGCTACTGGAGCCACGATATCTCCGGCTTCGAGTCCACTGCCCCTGCGGATGTGTACAAGCGCTGGTGCCAGTTTGGCGTGTTCTCCAGCCACAGCCGTCTGCACGGCTCCACCAGCTACCGCGTGCCGTGGCTCTTCGACGACGAGAGCAGCGACGTGCTGCGCAAATTTGTGAAGCTCAAGTGCCGCCTGATGCCCTACCTGTACGGCGCGGCGGTGGAAGCTCACGAGCATGGTACCCCCATGATGCGTCCCATGATGCTGGAGTTCTACGATGATCCCGCCTGCGAGAATCTGGATCGCCAGTACATGATGGGCGAAAGCATCCTGGTGGCGCCCATCTTCCGCAAGGACGGCCAGGTGCAGTATTACCTGCCCGATGGCACCTGGACCTGCCTGCTCTCTGACGACAAGGTGCAGGGCGGCCATTGGCAGACCGAGATCCACGACTTCATGTCCATGCCCCTGATGGTGCGTCCCGGCACCGTGCTGCCCCTGGGCGCCTGCGACAACCGCCCCGACTACGACTACCTGGACGGCCTGGAGCTGCATGTCTACCAGCTGGAGGAAGGCGAGACCCGCGTGGTCACCATCCCCGACCTGAAGGGCAATGTGGCGGCTACCTTCACCGTGACCATCAAGAATGGCGAGGCTGTGGTGGAAACCGACAGCACCAAGCCCTTCACCGTAATTATGCACTGAGTCAACAACAAAAGGGACTTGCTTGTATAAGCAAGTCCCTTCAGACTGTCAAAAAACTCATAGGAGGTGTCGGAGGCGCCGCAGCGCCTCTGACTGTAATCGTATCCGGCGGCTTTGCCGACGGGGCGGGTCGTTTTCGCCTTTGGCGAAAACATTCCTTACGCGGAGGAACGGCCGTGGACGGCGCTTGCGCCGGACACAGTGACGGAGCGCAAATTCTCAAAAAAGTGGCTCTGCCACTTTTTTGACACGGAAAAGGGACTTGCTTGTATAAGCAAGTCCCTTTTCCTATGGGTCAATCCAATTCTGTGACGGTCAGGCTTTCGATGGTCAGGCCAACATTGGCGGTTCTGCCCCGCTCGCCAGCGTAGATGAGGATCTGCCACAGGGTGTCTTCCTCCGGCGGGGTGATGAACTCCCAGGTGCATTCCTCGCCGGGCAGCAGGCTGACGTTTCCACGGGCAAGCTGCTCACGGGTGGCGGGATCGTAGAGGGAGAAGGAGAGTTTTTCGGCCTGGCCGGAGGTGACCTCCACGCCCGTGGCGGTGAGCTGGTAGACCATGTCGGGCTCCAGCGCCGCGTTGATGCCGATGTAGTGGTAATCGTCCGTGGTGGGCTCGATGGTGATGTCCTCCTGAGCCAGCGCAACGCCTACGGGAGCGTCCTGCTCCTTCACCAGCGTGACGCCGGAAAGGGTAAGGCCTACGCCGTCGGTCTCGCCGCGCTTGCCGGCATAGAGCAGCAGCTGACAGGCATCCGCCCCGGCGGGCGCCTGGAAGCGCCACACGCTCTCGCCCTGCGCCACGGGGATGGTGGTGGTCAGCAGGTGGGCGTTGGAATCGGGGTGGAACAGGGAGACATCCATGGTCGTGGCCTGGCCTGCATCCAGCGTCACGCCCTGCATGGTGAGGGCGTAGGTAGCGCCGGGCTCCAGCGCCAGGTTAAAGCCGCCGTAGTTGAAGGCGTTCTCCACGGGCTGGATGATCACATCCCGCGTTGCGATGGAGGTGAAGACCTGTGCCGCCGGGGCGGGGCGCTCTTCTTCAGGCAGAAGGTCGGTGCGCTGCAGTGTCACATTGGTGCAGGTCACGCCGATGTTGTTGGTAGCACCAAGCTTGCCAGCGTAGATCAGCACACGCACATCATTGCCCGCATCTTCGGGAATGGCGAAATCCCATACATGGGAGGCGCTTTCCTGCAGGTCAAAATGGTGGGTGCTCAGGCGCTTTCTCGTTGCCGTGTCGTAGAGGGAGACGGTCAGGGTGTCGGTTTCCCCGGCATCGATGTAGATCGAGTCCATGCTCAGGCGGTATTCAGCGCCGGGAACCAGGGCTGCAGGCAGGGTGAAGGATTGGTATTCGTTGTCAATGGGATCAATGGTCACATCCTGCTGGAAGAGCAGAGTCTCCTCCTGGGGCACATAGCCGTCAGGGAAAACCGATTCCGCCGCGGACACCGTGACATTGCTGCAGGATATGCCGATACCGTCGGCTTCGCCGCGCACGCCTGCGTAAATAAGCAGCTCGCTGCCGGGCACGTCCGGCGTGGTGAAATACCAGGTTCCATCGCCCGTTCTTGCATAGTAATTCAGGTCGATCACCCAGCTGTCGATGGGCTGGCCTTCGCTGAGCAGCACCAGGTTGACGCCGTCCGTCTCGCCCTCGGTGACCTCCAGGCCGTTCAGACTGGCGTGGTAGAGTGTGTTCGGCTCCAGCGCGGCAGGAATGCTGACGTAATTGTACGGGTCGGATTTGGCAGACACGCTGATCGCATCGGAGAATACGGGCGTCAGCTCGTAATACGCATGAGCGTCAGGCGTCTCAAAAGTGTAGTATTCTTTCAGATCCAGACCGTTGGGATTCACCGCCAGCATGACCACATCCGGCTCGTTCTGGCGGATGTAATCAGCAATGGTCTTGTCGGTGTAGTACCGGGGGTCAAGCGCATCCACCGCTGTGAACACGGTAGACATAAAGCTTTCCAGAGGTGGAGCGAAGCTGTCCTTGATGAGGAGTACCTTCAGGTCAACAGGCGCCTGACCGTTGCGGTGTACGACCAGCGGATAGTTGCCGCCGACATACGCGAAATAGGGGCTCAGGTTGAAGTAATCCGGCTCTCCCTCGACATACTCCATCAGCATGACGGCATCCTCGAAGGAGCCGGAGGTGAATCTGCGGTGGTTCTGGACATACATGCTCATGTCCGTATCGAACTGGGGTGTGTACCACACCAGGTCGTCCACGCCGGCGTACAGCTTACCCACGCGCTTGCCCTGGCTGCCGAGGAAGTAGTTCTTGCGGATGTGCTCGTTCCAGTTGCTCAGATCCGCCTCGGCGCAGTTGAGGATGTTCTCTTCAGGATACAGTTCCTGCAGATATTCCAGCATGAGCTGGAAGCCCTTCATCGCGCCCCGTGCCGTCCAGTGGTGGTCGGTGGCGTAGAAATATTCATTCACCTGCTCCACGGTTGAACAGATCTCCAGGCGCAGGTCGAGCGTGGCTACATCATTTTCTTCCAGCCGGTCCAGCAGTTCCGTCGCGTTGACGTGCAGGTGGTTCGATTGGCCAAGCGGAAGCATATTGCCATCCATGTCCAGCTTGTAGGGCATCTGCACAAACACAAAGTCCGTTTCGACCTCCTCCAGCCACTGGGCAAATTGGGTAATCCCCGAAGCGTGGAGAAGCATGCTGTGGTGGTTGCCCTCGCTGGCTCCCAGCATGCCGTTTTTCAGGGTGATGACGTCATTGAATTTCTGCCGTCCGGTGAGGCGGGCGTGGAGGCCAGCCAGGTTAACAAAGCTGGTCTTTTTGGAGAAATCGTCCGTCAGGTAGGCGGATTTGACCCTCTCCGTCAGGCCGTGGAGCCCGTTGCCCGCCTGGATGCCGGAGGTAACGGCCTCGATGGTCAGGGGCAGGTTGGCGACGGTCAGAGCCAGAATGATCAGGAGGAAAACCAGAGCAAGATAGCGCTGTGCAAGCTTCAAATCGGTTCGCCTCCTTTAGAAATTGAAGTAGATGAAGGGGTTGTGGGCGTTCATCACCAGGGCGGCAATGCTGCACAGGAACAGCAGGATCTGCCCCAGATACCCCGCCAGCAGCAGCGCGGTGCCCGCCTTGGGCATGGGGATGAGCTTCTCCCGCAGGGTGCGGAAGAGGGGCGTGGCGCAGAGGATGCCCACCACCAGCACCACCAGGTATTCGCGCAGGTAATACAGCCCCGTGGCATCCCAGAGCAGGGTGGTATTGCCCATGAACATGGAAGCAATGTACTCCCCGGCCTGCCCCAGGTCATCCGACCGGAAGAGCACCCAGCCCAGCATAACGGTCAGCATGGTCAGCATGCGCCACAGAAAGCCGAAGCCACGGTGTTCCTTGGCCTTGGCGGGGATGCCCAGCAGCTTTTCAAAAATGATCAGCACGCCATAGAGCACGCCCCAGAGGATGAACGTCCAGTTGGCGCCGTGCCACACGCCGGTGAGCAGCCACACCACGGCCAGGTTGAACACCAGCCGCAGCTTGCTCTTCACCCGGGAGCCGCCCAGGGGAAAGTAAACATAGTCCCGGAACCAGGTGCCCAGGGAGATGTGCCACCGCCGCCAGAACTCGGTGATGGAGCCGGAGCAGTAGGGATAATCGAAGTTCTCCAGGAAGTTGAAGCCGAACATCTTGCCCAGGCCGATGGCCATGTCGGAATATCCGGCGAAATCGTAGAAGATTTGCAGGGTGTAGCAGGCGATGCCCACCCAGGCCGTCAGCGTGCTCATGCCGGACATGGCGAAGATGGCGTCCGCCGCCTCGCCCAGGACGTTGGCCAGGAGCATCTTTTTGTTGAAGCCGATGATGAAGCGGCGCACACCCTCGCAGAAGGAATCCACCGTGATCACCCGGTGGCGGATCTGCTCCTCCACGGTGGTGTAGCGCACGATGGGGCCGGCGATAAGCTGGGGGAAGAAGGAGATATACATGCCCAGGCTGGCGGGGTTCTTTTGCACCCGGGTGCCGCGATACACGTCAATAACGTAGCTCATGGCCTGGAAGGTGAAGAAGGAAATGCCGATGGGCAGCAGGAACTCCGTTTGCGGAATGGTGCTTTGCAGCTGGGGAAATGCGCTGCGAACGATACTGGTGAAGAAGTTCAGATATTTGTACACGAACAGCAGGCCCAGATTGCCTGCCACCGTGACCACCATGAAGCATTTCCGGCCGATGCGCTTCCCCTCGCAGGGACAATGCGCCACGCCCAGCGCCATGGCATAGTTGAAGATGATGGAGATCAGCATGAAGACGACGAAGGAGGGCTCGCCCCAGGCATAGAAGAAAAGGCTGGCGAGCAGCAGCCAATAATTGCGCAGCACCTTGGGCAGCAGGAAATTCACCAGCAGCACCAGCGGCAGGAAGGCGCAAAGAAATTCGAGACTCGTAAACAGCATACGGAAATTTCCCTTCTGATCAATATTCGCATACAAAAATACCATATCAAAAGATGGGGAAATGTGCAATATTTTATATGGTGTATGTAGAAACAAAACAAAGAAAATGCAGCCTGCCGATGCAGACTGCATTGCTGTTTGCCTTGTCTTATTCGATCGTGCGCCAGCTGTCCAGCGGCCACAGCACGCTGCGCACATGCCCCACGATCATCTCCCGCTCAATGGGACCCACCAGATGGCTGTCGTTGGAGTTGGAGCGGTTGTCGCCCAGCACAAAGTACATGCCCTCCGGCACGGTGTAGGGCGCCAGGATGTAATCCGGCCGGTGGGTGATGTAGGGCTCCTCGTACTTCTCGCCGTTCACGTACAGATAGCCATCCTGCACGGCCACCGTGTCGCCGGGCAAGCCCACCACGCGCTTCACAAAATTGGTGTCGCCGCGGCCGGGATAGTGGCAGATCACCACGTCAAAGCGCTCCGGGTCGCCCGTGAGGTACTCCGGCTTGGTCACGAACATGACCTCGCCATCGGTGAGGGTGGTGGCCATGGAGGAACCGTCCACCCGCACGGGCTCGAAGAGGAAGGAGCGCACCACAAAGGCGATGACCAGCGCCACGGCCAGGGTCACGACCCATTCCCGCAGCTCCTGCATGGGGGTCTTTTTGACCTTCTCCTTCTTGCCGAACCAGCGCTTCTTCTTGGGTGCTTCCTGGGCAGGCTGCTCCTGCTCCGCCTGTTCCACCTGCTCCACCTGGTTGATGGTCTCTGTCTCGCTCATGTTCATGCCTCCGTTCAAATCAGTTGCGCGTCGCCGAAACGTTTATTTCAGCCGTGCAATTTCTGCCTCGATCTCATCCTTGGTGTGGTAGTTCAGGGGAGAGAAGCGACCCTCCAGCGCCTTTTCTAGCTTTTCAATGGCGGCGGCGGTGTCGCCGTTGTCCAGGTCATAGCGGCTGAGGAACCACAGGGTGTCGATCTGACCTTCCTTGATTTCGATGGCCTTGTCGAACCACTCCTTAGCGGCGGCCTTGTCGCCCTGCACGCGGTAGAGGAACTGACCCATGTTGTCCAGGCAGATGGCGTCCTCGTCGTCGTATTCCACGGACTCCTGCAGGAAGGCCAGGGCGGCAGCCTTGCCTTCTTCCCATTGGGCGTCCAGCACCTCTTGGGTCACAGCGCCCTCGGTATCCTCTTCCATCTCGGCAGAGGCCACGGGCTTGTGTTCCGGCAGGTACTTTTCCACATAAAGATAACCCAGCGTCTCGTAAACCATGCCGGTGGCCTGGCGCTTGTGCTGGCTTTCCAGCAGATGCACGCCCCGCTCGATGTCCCCCAGCTTGTAGCAGCACACAGCATAGTCCATAAACAGCTGCACCTTCTGCTCAGGGGTCAGGCCTGGGTGCTTCTGATATTTCACCAGATGATCCTTGGCCTTCTGGTATTCGCCCAGACGGATGAGCAAAATGGCGTAGGACAGCAGGTAGCGGGGATTGTCCATGCCCTTGGCGATGGCCTCCTCATACAGGGGGCGCGCCTCCTGCCACTGACCCTTGCCATGCAGCTTATAGGCCTGCTGCGCCTTCAGATTTGCGAATAAACCCATTGTGATCACTGCTCCTTCTTGGCCAGCCTGCTTTTCAGGCGGTCATAACGGTATTGTACCGCATTTCGCGTCTCTTGTACAGCTTCATCGTCAAACAAAGTTGGTTCTGCCAAAAGCATCAGGGCGCGGCGGGTCATTTCCAGGGCAGAGGGAATGTCCTTTTCGATGTGCTCATAGTGCTTGGCCAGCTCGATGTAGGGGGTCACGCCGCCCTCGTGGCGGATCACCATGGCCTGCCAGATCTCCTTGGCCTGTGCCCTGTCTCCGGCGCGGCGGTAGCTCACCGCCAGGCGCAATTGCCCCTGGGTGCGCATGCTGCCGTGCATGGCCAGGCGGTAGCACCGCCGGGCTTCCTCCGGGTGCTTCATGCGCTCCAGCGCCACGCCCATCGAAAATACATCCTCCCCATGCCGGGCTTCCTCGGGATGCTCGTACATGTGCGCCATATGCCCAAGCAGCACGCACAGGCTGGCTATGTCCTGGGCGTTGTGCTCGATGACTTCGTTCAGCAGGCAGAACTGCCCGGTTTTCAGGTAGGAGAAGAACCGCTGGGGCACATCTGCGCCGGGGATGTCCCCCACGCGGCAGATGCCCAGCACCGCTTCCTCCAGATGCCCCAGGTTGCATTTTTTCAGCCGCAGCTTCCACACGCGCCGGGCAATGTGCAACAGGTCGATGTGGGGTTTGTCCAGGCAGGTGGTGCGCATCCTGTTCATCAGGAAGCGATCCTTCAGAAGCGGCACGTCGAAGCTGCGTCCGTTGAAGGTGCAGATCACGTCAAATCGGGTCAGATCATCTACTAAACGTTCCAGCTGATACTTTTCTTCCGGGTAATCCCGCATCAAATATTGGCGAACGGTGAAGCCCTCGTCCGTCAGCCAGCCCACGCCGATGAGGAAGGCCACCGTGCCCGCGCCCATGAAGCCCGTGGTCTCCGTGTCCAGGAAAAGAACGCGGCGGATGTCGAAATCCTCCGGCATTTCCTCGCCCTGCATGAGCATCACAGTTTTGCGCTGCACCTCAAAGGCGTGGGGAAAGTCCTGCACGTCGCGTTTCTCGGTGCGCTGCCAGCAGTCCGTGAATTGCTTGGGCGGCGGCGCTGCGGGCTTGCCAGAGGCACTCACCGCCTTGAGCTTGTCCCGCAGGTTCATCGGATCAGCTCCTTCAGGAGCGCCATGGCGGTCTTTTTGCCGTTTTCACCGATCTCCCCAATGGGGCCTGCGCAGCTGGGGCAGCCCTGGGAGCAGGTGCAGTCCTGGGCGATCTGCAGCGCCTTTTCCAGCAGCATCTGCTGCATGCCATAGGCCTTGTGCGCCAGACCCACGCCGCCGGGGCAGTTGTCGTAGAGGATCACGGTGGGCTTGTCGGTCATGGGGCTCTTTACCTGATACTGCACCGCCACGTCCTGGGGTGCGCACATCAGGTACAGCGGCGCCACGATGCGCAACAGGTTCGCCACAGCCAGCATACCGTTTTTCAATTCGTCGTTCTCATACCGGGCGCAGATGCTCTCCGGCAGCGTCCACCACATGGCGGTGGTGTGCATGTCCATCTCCGGCAGCCGCACATGGCCAAAGCCCAGGTTTTCGTGGGTGTCGAAGCGGATCTTCTTGAACATGGTCACCAGGGTGGTCACCTTCACCTCGCCCAGGGCGCGACCCACGCCATTCTCCGCCTCATCCTGCTTTTCAATGTCCAGCAGGCTCAGGGAGATATTCAGGTTCGCATCGGTGTAATACCCGGTGTCCACCTGGCGGATAAAGGCCTTGCAGGCATCGAAGTCCAGCTTCTCCACCTGATACTGCTGGGCCTCGTGCATATAGATGGCGTTCTCATGCAGCAGCATGGGTACGGTGTAGCGATCCATTTCGCCAATGACCCGGTGGTGGGCAGGATCGGTGATATCAATGATCACAAAGTTCTCGCTGGCGGCAGAGCGCAGGGAGATTTCGCTGGCTGGGAAGTCCTCGCTGCTCCAATGGTAGCGCCCGTCCACATGGCGCAGGATGTGGCTTTCGTCCAGGTAGTCCAGCAGCTCCTCCGTGCCGGGAGCGTTGCCGAAGCTGTCGCCATCCTCAAAGGGCAGCTCAAAGGCGGCGCATTTGAAGTGGCTCAGCAGAATGTACAGGTTGTCCGGGTTCAGCAGAGCATTCTCCGGGGACTGGTGGAGGAAGTAGTCCGGGTGGCTGACGATGTACTGGTCAATGGCCGCAGAGCTGGCCACATAGAACACGATGCTGGTGCCCTTGCGGCGGCCTGCGCGGCCTGCCTGCTGCCACGCGCTGGCGATGGTGCCGGGATAGCCGCACAGCACGCAGGCGTCCAGCGCACCGATGTCAATGCCCAATTCCAGCGCATTGGTGGATACCACCGCATCGATCTGCCCCGCACGGAGGCCACGCTCGATCTCCCGGCGCTGGGTGGGCAGATAACCGCCGCGGTAGCCCCGCACACGACCTGCATTGCCCAAAGGGTCGCGCACGATGTCCTTCAAATACTTGGTCATCACCTCCACCACCAGGCGGGAACGGGCGAAGGTGATGGTCTGGATGCCGTTTTTGAGGAGCATCCCGGCGATCTCCCGGGTCTCGGGGATCACGCCCTTGCGGATGCCCAGCTGGCGGTTGATCACCGGCGGATTGTAGAACACGAAGTGGCGCTGACCCATGGGTGCGCCGTTGTCGTCGATCATGGTCACGCTGCGACCGGTGAGCAGCTCCGCCAGCTCCTGGGGATTGGCAATGGTGGCGGAGCAGAGGATGAACTGCGGCTTGCTGCCATAGAAATCGCACAGGCGCAAAAGGCGGCGCAGCACATTGGCCAGGTTGGAGCCAAACACGCCGCGGTAGGTATGAATTTCGTCAATGACGATGTATTTCAGGTTTTCAAACAGCTTCACCCATTTGGTGTGGTGGGGCAGAATACCGGAGTGGAGCATATCCGGGTTGGTCACCACGATATGCCCCGCCTGACGCACGGCCTTGCGGGCAGCGCCGGGGGTGTCGCCATCGTAGGTGTAGGTCTTGATGCCCACGCCCATTTCCTCGATCAGCTCATACAGCTCGCTGACCTGGTCGGCACTAAGCGCCTTGGTGGGGAAAAGGTACAGCGCCCGGGCGTCCTCGTTCTGTAAAATGGAGGAAAGAACGGGCAGGTTGTAGCACATGGTTTTGCCGGAGGCGGTGGGGGTGACCACCACCACATCCCGACCGGCGAGAACCTCCTGCACCGCGTGTGCCTGATGGCTGTACAGCTGGTGGATGCCCCGCTTTTGCAGCACGGGCAAAAGACGCTGGTCCAGCCCTTGCGGGTAAGGGGCGTACTGCGCCGGGCGGGCGGGAATGACCTCCCACCGCACCACGTTTTCCATAAACATGGGATCACGCCGAAGCTGATCCGCCAGCTGATCTACATTCATCTTCCGCACCTGCCTTCCGTATGGGTACTATTATAGCTTTTATGCGAACATTTGGTCAAGGGGAACACCGGGAAAGATACAAGTTTGCAGGCAAAGGAAAACACGCCGGGTTTTCCGGCGTGCATTGTGTTCAGTCCAGTCCCAGGGCTTCGGTCAGCGTGGCGAAGCGATAGGGTACCTCGCCAGCCTCCAGCTGGGTGAGGTAAGCATCCAGGGCGTCGGCGGTGTAGATGCTGGAATCCGTCATGTGCATCACCAGCACAGCGCCGCTCTGGGTGCCCGCCAGCATGTTGCCCACCAGGCTGTCCACATCGGTGGCGATGTAGTCGTCCGTGGAGCAGGAGCCGGAGACGATCCAGGTATATCCGGTGTCATACACGGCCTCCACGCCCTCGCGGCTCAGCGCCAGGGTGGGCGGGCGGAAGTAGGGCGTCAGGGCGGGAACCCCGTCGATGCTGATGTCGCCGATGATCGCTTCCATGGTCTGGTAGGAGGTGATCAGGTCGGCGCGCAGGTCGGTCACCTGCTGGGCATCCAGCGCGTAGTAGCCGTAGGTGTTCTCCATGGTGTTGGAGAGGGGCACGTGCCGGTGGGTATGGGAGGCGATGGCATGACCCTCCATGGCAATGGCGCGCAGCAGGTTGGGGTTGTTGACCACGTTCTCCGTGTAGACGAAGAAGGTGGCTTTGGCGTTGTGTTTGCCCAGCACCTCCAGGATGCGTGTCAGGTTGGCATCGCTGCCCCAATCGTCAAAGGTGAGAAACACCAGGCTATCATCATTGGGGATAATGCCGGTGGTGTCCAGCTTGGCGATCTCTTCATCAGTAAAGCCGGGAAAAGTGGCACGGCTGTTGATTCTGTTTGCACCCACATAATGCTGGGGGAACACATCCATCACATCGCCGGAAAGCTGGCCGAGATGGATTCGATCCTTCACCTGGGGCAGAATGGCTTCCTCAGGCAGGGGATAGGTATAGCACAGCTCGCTGCCCATCACCGCGGAGACCGTTTTGGCCGGGTAAATGCTGCGCTGGGTGAGGAAGGCTGTTACCAGGTCGCTGAGGATGGTATCGCCGGAGCGATAGAAGTTCATGCGGAAATGGAGGATCTCGCCGCGCTGCAGCACACGCTTGCCATCGGGAAGGATCTTCTCCAGCACCGAGGCGGCATCGGCCACACGCTCGTCACCGGCCAGCACGGGAGACAGAATGTTGGACACCAGCGTGTAGCCGCCGGCGGCAGCGGCACGCACCATTGCCTGGGAGGGGCGGCCAATGCCGCTGCGGGCAAGGAGCGCTCCCTCGTATTGGAAGGTATCCCGGAGCGCCTGCTCTGCCAGGGTGAGCTGATAGAGCAGCAGCGTTTCGTCGTCAGAAAGGTCGTCCACGGGCTTGATGCCCAGCTCGTGCCCCGCAGCCAGAATGCGGCGGATGTCCTGCTTGCAGCTGCTGGCCTCCTGATGATCCACAAAGAAGGTGGCCTTGGCGTTCTGGGCAGCCAGAGCCTCCAGCAGGCTGGTAAGCTCGCTGCTGTTGCCCAGGCCGGAGAAGGTCAGGCACACCGCCTTTTCGGAGGTGTGGATGCGCTGCATGGGGGTGGGCAGCGCCTGGGTTTCGTCCAGGCTGGCCAGCATGGCACGGTAGGGTGCGTAGGGATCGGCAGCGGTCATGGCCTCCAACAGGCAGGTCAGGCCAGCGGCAGGATCGGTATCCTTGCGGTTGATGCGCACCTGCACTACCGCACCCAGGGGGATATCCTCCAGCAGGGCAGCGGCATCGGCCGTGGTGAGGCATTGGGCAAGGTCGATCTGATAGGGGGTGACGGTCACGGTGTTTACACCCACGGCGGCAGCGGCGCGGAGGCAATCGTTCCCGGGCTGCACGGTGGTGAGCAGGGTGTCGCAGGCAACGCCGTGGCGGGCGCGGAGGATCACCGCCGTGCGGCAGAGCTGCTCCACCAGCCCCTCGGGGTCGGCATCGTTCAGCAGGCTGCCGGAGCCATTGCCCCAGATGCCCACGGAGCATTCATTTTCCAGCAGCAGGGCGATGCTCTCGTCGAAATTGGCGGCCTCGGAAAGGGTGAGGAAGAAGGTGGGATGCAGCTGGTGCTGGGCGAGGATCCCCACCAGCCTGGCGGTGATCTCCGTGCCGGGCAGGCCGCTGAACACCAGTTCAAAGGGCTGATCGGTGGAATCGCTGGCAGTATGCAGCTGCGCCATCTCGCCCTCGGGGAGGCTCTTGTAGCGGATCAGCGCCTCGGAGATATCCTCGTGGGTGGCATTGGTGGAGGGGATCTCCTCCACGAAGCTGTTTGTCCAGTGCAGATAAATGGCCAGGCTCAGGATCAGCACCAGCGCAATGAGCAAAAGCACGGTGGATCGCAGCTGGCGAAGGACGAGTTTGTTCATGGTGCAATCACCTCAGGGGTCGTAGTGGTGGTGCGGTTGCCGCCCAGGCGGAACAGGTCGGCGCCGTCGAAGCCGGGGGTGTGCTCCAGCCAGAGGCGCAGGGTCTCGCCATCGGCATACCAGAGGGTGTGGCTGGCGCCGTTCATGGTATAGCTGGCGGTAAGGGCGCCGCTGGCGGCATCCCGCGTGGGGGTCACGCTCAGCAGGGCGAGGCGGCGCTCGGCCTCCTGCTGGGTGAGGCTCTCCACCCCGCTGGCCGACCAGTCGAACCCGCCGGTGGCAAAGGCCATGCGCAGGGGACGGGGCGCATCGGCATACAGCGCGGCGATCTTATCCAGAAAGGCGATGTCTGCCTTGGGGCCGGGGCCGCTGTGGGTGCCGTAGAGGTTGTAGCACATCACGGTGTATTCAGGCCCCTGGGGCAGGGTGGCATAGCGGGGCGCATCCCAGGGCAGCACCACCCGCAGGCTGATGCCGTCCTGGGTGAGCTGGGCATGGAGCCGCTCAATGAACAGGGTGAAGCGCTGCCACAGGGCGGCGTCATCCCCCAGGTTTTCATAGTCGATCTCCAGCGCCTCGATCCGGGTGGCATCCACCAGCATGATCAGATCATCCATGTGCTGCTCCATGGCCTTGTCGCTATGCAGCAGGCGGCGGAGCAGGGCGGCGCTTTTGGCCTCGCTGGGGGTGTCGTTCACCACGGAGAGATACACCTGTGTGTCCGTTCCTGCAAAGGCCACCTGCATGTCCCACAGGAGGTCTTCGGCCTCCTCGGTGAGGAAGGGGCGGCCATCTTTGTCAAAGGTGGCGGCAAAGGCAATGGCGCGGTCAAGGTCGAGGGCTTGCCCCTCCTGGATGGCGGCGGAGGCATCCCAATAGGGCAGCCACGCGCCCAGGCTGTCTGCACAGGCACAGGCGGGCAGCACCAGCAGCGCCAGCAGCAGGGAAAAGATGCGTTTCATGGGGCACCTCCTGCATCAGAAGTGGGTGGCGAAGAAGTTCACCGCATCCTCCATGATGTTGCGCAGAGCATGGGTGATGGCCTCCATGCCCAGGTAGCGGTACTGATAATAGATGGTCTTGCTGTCGTAAGGGTCGGTGATCACCGGGTCGATGAACACGGCGTCGTACACATCGTCGTAGAGGTTGGTCTGGCTGAAGCGCTCGCCTTCCTTCCACACCTCGGCGCCGAAGGCCACATTGCCGCGGCCTGTGGAGGACACCTTCAGGCGGGAAACGACCTGCTGGCCGTCCAGCCACAGGTTCAGGCGGGAGCCCATCAGCTGGATGCGCAGCGTGCGCTCGTCACGGTCGGAAAGATCCAGCAGGGGATAGAAGGGTGTGCCGCCTTCCTCGATGGTGGGAACCTTGAGCCGTTTGAGGTCGGCCAGCTTCAGCCGGGCTTCCTCCACCCGCTCGGGATCCTCGTCCCAATCCACAATGGCCTCGTTCAGGGCAATGAGGCCTTCCAGTTCATGCTCTTCTTCGGACATGAAGGGGCCGCCGTCGAATACGTACAGATCCAGGCGGAACAGCTCACTTTCGCCCTCGGAAATGACCAGCTGATTGTTTTCCAGGGCAATGCGGATGCCGGTTTTCAGCTTGCGGTCGGTGCGCAGGTGAACGCTCTGCACGCCCACCGGGTTGCCCTGGAGGGTCACGGTCATGTCCACATCGGAGAGCAGCACATCCTTCAGCGTCATGGTGCCGGTGGCATAGGGCTCGGTGGTCAGGACGATCTTGTTGCCCTTGCACTCGGCCACGCCCTCGTCCACATACCAGCGGGCGGCTTCTTCCTCGTCGCCCACAACGAAGGCCATGTCATGCCCGGTATCGTCCCAGATGCGCATCAGCAGGTGGTTGGTGTAGAAGTAGTTGCGGGACTGGAGGCGCGTCAGGTCGTAAATGGAGGCCTCCAGGTTGTTGTAGCAGCTGCCCTGGCGGTTGAAGTTCATGCCAAAGGTCTGGGTGATCATCTCCTGATTGATGGCAGAGACCTGGGGATCATAGCCAAAGGCGCCGGTGTTGGCGTGCATCAGCACATACAGGGAGGGGACGTAGCCCAGCTCGGTGGAATAGATATCGTGCATCTGCTGGTAGTCCCACTCGATGCGCTCCCGCATGGCGGCCTCGGACTCCTCGCGCAGGCGGTCTTCGTCCCGCAGAAAGTCCATCAGGTAGTGGTTGTAGTCCCGCTTGAGGTAGCGGTAGATGTTCACATATTCGTTGGTGTTCAGGTGGCCGTAATAGTTGTTGTACAGGTCATACACGTTGATATAGGCCAGCCGGTAGCCGTTGGAGCCCAGCTCCCAGTAGGAGTTTTCCAGCAGGCTCTTCATGTTGGCGGTGGTGATGTACTGGCTGTGGATGTTGCCCAGCTCCTCCGCATAGGTGAGGGCGGTGGCCTTGTAGTTGTACTTCTCCAGCGAAGGCTGCGCCAGGGCGGTGGTGTTGTAGATGCCGTCCTCGAAGATCAGCAGCATGGCCTTTTCCGGCAGCTGCTTGCCATTGCGGTAATAGTCCAGCACGTCCTGCTGGGTGATGGTCACATAGCCGGAGGCGTGGAGTGCGGCCATCTGCTCCTGAAAGGCGCGCTGGGACACAACGCGGCTGTCCAGCTCATCGGGCGCCACGATGCCATTGTAGGAAATGC
Source organism: Clostridia bacterium (assembly GCA_017463245.1). Lineage (GTDB taxonomy): Bacteria > Bacillota > Clostridia > Christensenellales > Aristaeellaceae > UBA11524. Next base: position 1,357 of record JAFTPN010000061.1, on the reverse strand, counting down.
AGATGAAACCGCTGTCCTCAGGCATGGTGCGGCTGTAGCTGGAATTGGTCAGCCCGTAATTGCTGGAGCTGGAATAGGCCGTGGTTTCCACGGGATCATACCGCTGGTTGAAGAAGAGGATCTTCGCCACATACACAAGGATGGCGAGGATCACGATCACCTGTGCACTGGTGCGGATGATCTTCCAGATGTTCTTTCGCTTTTGAAAATGGGCGTCGTTTTTTCGCGCCATGCTTGAGCCTCCTTAGCCGGATGCGGCGGTGCTTTGCGGCTGGTTCTTCTTTTTCTTTTCTTTCTTTTTCTTGTTGCCTCGGGTACCCCAGTCGGATACCCAGAAGGTGATCCATGCCCAGGGCATCTGCCACAGAAGCACGAACTCGTAATACATGCAGAAGAGCAGGCCGTGCGCCCACAGGGAGCTTTTTTTCAGTATCAGCTGGGCGAAGGACATCATCAGCGCCATCATCAGAAGACCCAGCAGGAACGTGGAGGGGAAGACCTTCAGCGTCATGGGGATGTAGACCAGGTTGAAAATGACGATGAAGGGGGCGATCAGCGGGATGAGCAGGCCAAAGTAGAAGAAGATGGACATCAGCGGTTCCTTCTTCCACATGAAACGCCCGGCCTTGAGGCTCTCGCGCAGCCAGGAGCGCTTCCAGCGCATCTGCTGCTTGAGGAACACCTTGTGCCTGTTGGGCACGATGGTGGAGCAGATGGAGGTGTCCTGATAGTAGGTGCGGTGATGCTCCACGATGTAGTTGGTCAGGCTGCGGTCGTCGCCGAAGGTGGCCTTCTGCCCCATGAAGGTCTGGTTCAGCCACTTGTCAAAGACCTCCCGCACATATTCCAGCCGGTAGCAGGAAAGAGGACCGGAGAGGCACATCACAGAGTCGAAATAGGCCTCGGCGGCCTTCATGATGCGGAAGGATACATAGTAGCGCACGGATTGCAGCTTGGTGAGGTTATTGGTGTAGGTGTTGGCCACGTCGGTACGGCCGGCCACGCCGCCCATTTTGGGATCCTTCAGGGGCTGCACCAGCTGGCGGATGGCGTCCGGCTCCAGAAAGCTGTCGGAATCCACAAAGGCGATGAGCTCGGTGCGGGCATTGCGGATGCCCAGACCCATGGCCTCGCGCTTGCCCTGGTTCTCCTTCTGGAAAAAGCAGCGGATGCGGTTTTGCAGATCGAAGCGGGCGCCCTCGCGGCACAGGTCGTTCACCGTCTGCTGGATCACCTGCACCGAGCGGTCGGAGGAGCCGTCGTCCACGATGACGAACTCCAGCTTCTCCGGGGGATAGTCCTGGTCGATGCAGCTGAGGATGGTGCGGCTGATCCACTCCTCCTCGTTGAAGCAGGG
>JAFTPN010000060.1 GCA_017463245.1 Clostridia bacterium | reverse complement strand
GTGGCCATGCTGCTGGACGGCAGAAAGAAACTGTGATACCGAAACTGTAATTGTTGAAGGAGAAAAGTATGCAGGTCAGTCATCCTGTAGGGATGTTCAACCATTTGCCGCCGGAGGATGTGTTTCTGGCGACGGACGAAATGGGCAATGATATGGGCATGGGCTATATGGTCTACCAGTATCAGCCCCACCTGTACCCGGATTGCCCCATCAATCTGTATTTTTCCCTGGATTGCCAGCCTGCGGCGCGGTATATGCTTTTCGGCGCGCTGGTGGCTCGCGCCCGCCAGCTGCGGGACTGCGATCCCACCGTGCGGGCAAGGGTGTATACCAACATTGCGCCCCAGGATCTGCGCATGAAGGATTTCTATGAGCATTCCGGCTTCGACTGCTCCGAAAGCGAAGAGGTGCTGCAGCTGCCTGTGCCCATTGGCGATGGCCGCATCCCCATGAGCTGCGCGGTGGCGCCCACGGCGGTGAACACCCCCGAGGAACAGGCTGCCCTGCTCTACCGCCTGCAGCAGAACGACATTACCTACATCGACCAGGCTTACCTGAACCAATTGCAGCGCATGCCCCACTTTATGGTGCTGGGGCTGTACCGCAATACGGAATTGGTGGGCGAGGTGATCATGGCCGGCGAGGGCGACCATTGCGAGCTGGCGGCCATTTACATCACGCCGCCCTGCCGCCGCCAGGGCATGGGTCGGGCGCTGCTGCACCGGTGCATGGCCATCATGGCGGCCGAGGGTGTGAGCTACGTCACCGCCCGCATCATGAGCCGCTCCCAGCCCCAGAAGCGATTGATGAACGCCTTCAACGCCCAGGTGCTGGGGCAGACGATGATCTATCCCGGACTGTTCCTGTAAGGAGGAGAAACCGCCGTGGCCAAGCTGTACTTCCGATATGGAGCCATGGGTTCCAGCAAAACTGCCAATGCCATCATGGTGCAATACAACTACCAGGAGCGCGGCCAGAAGGTGCTGATGGTGAAGCCCCAGCTGGACAACCGCGACGGCGCGCGCACGGTGCTTTCCCGCTGCGGACTGAAAACCGAGTGCGTCTTTATGGAGGAAGTCCCCGGCATGAGCCTCCAGGGCTACGACTGCGTGATCGTGGATGAGGCGCAGTTCCTCACCAAGGAGCAGGTGGCGCACCTGGTGAAGATCGTGGATGAGATGAACATCCCGGTGATCTGCTACGGCCTCAGGGCGGACTTCCAGGGCAATTTCTTCGAGGGCAGCCAATGGCTCATGGCCTGGGCAGACACCATCGAGGAGGTCAAGACCATCTGCTGGTGCGGCCGCAAGGCCACCTGCAACGCCCGCGTGATGAACGGCAAGGTCATCAAGGAGGGCGACCAGATCCTGCTGGGCGGCAACAGCCAGTATGTTTCCCTGTGCCGCAAGCATTGGGCTAATGGTCAGCTGCACGAATAAGGTATGCTATGGCCGCATTGCGGCCTTTTTTATTTCCGGGGAGGGTGCTTATGCCTCATGTAATGCTTGCCGGGGTCGGCGAAACCATGCAGTATGTCGTGCATGATTATAACGACAATACCATCCGCTTTATCCTGCGCTATCCCGGCGCGGTGGACGCGGCCATCCTCTGCCGGGCGGCGGAGGCCGTGGTGATGAGTGTGGATATCCTCCATGCCAGCTTCTGCCCCGGCAAGCTCCGCGGCTGGTGGAAGGTGAACACCACCCTGCCGCAGGAGAGCTACTTTACCCATATTCAGACAGATGGAGATATCATGGCGGCGGCCATCGCCTGCGCGGTGCGCCCGGTGGAGCCCGGCAGCCTGTGCCAGCTGCATTGCAGTTTGGTGCAGGGCGCAGAGGAATGCGCGGTGGTGGTGAACATCAGCCACCTGTGCGTGGACGGCACCGATGGCAAATACCTGCTGGGGAAGATCGCGGAGGCGTATGAGCTGATCCGCGCCACCGGCAGCGCTGCTGGCCTCGCCGTGAAAAACGGCAATCGCGCTGCGGAGCAGGTCTACGAGCAGCTCACACGGCAGGAGATGCGCTCGCTTCTGCACAGCCCCCTGGGCGGCGTGAAGACCACCTTTCCCTATCCCACCCAGGAGCCGGGGGAACCCCGCATGACCCTGCAGACCATTCCGGCTGCCACCATGGCGGCGGCTCGCGCCCGCGCCAAGACAGAGGACGCCACGGCCAATGACCTGCTGCTGGCGGCCTGCTATCAGAGCTTCGCCCGGCTGGCGGGACTGGAAAGCGGAACCCCGGTGAGCGTGATGGGCATGATGGATCTGCGCAGGCATTGCAAGGACGGGGACTCCGCAGGCCTGAGCAACATGGCGGGCTCGCTTTGCACAGCGCTGCGGGAGGGCGTGGGGGAAGACTTTAGCCACACGCTGGCACAGGTGGCGCAGCAGACCCGCGCCGCCAAGGAGGATCCCATGGCCGGGCTGGAGGGTATGCCCCTGGTGCATGGCGCTGCGAAGGCTCTGCCCCTGGCGGTGCTGCTTAAGTGCGTGGGCTGGCTGTATGGCAGCTTCTCCATCGGGCTGACCAACCTGGGCAGCATCCCCTGCGACGACCTGGCGCTGGGCGGCCTTGCCCCGGTGGACGGTGCCTTTGGCGGCCCTCTGAAAAAGAAGCCCGCCATGCAGGTTTCCACTGCCAGCTTCCATGGCAACTGCTGCCTGTGCGTGGCGGGGCAGTATACCCGGCAGGATGCTGAAAAGCTGCAAGCCCTGCTGGATGGCATGGCAGAAAGCATTGCCCAATATGCCGCCAATGCTTGATTTTTCCCCGGTTGCAACCACCGGTTGCGGCATTTTCCAGCACCTGTTGATAGCCCCGCAACCGCAGCATATGCTATGATGCCGCCGTAAGGAGGATGATACCATGAAACTGAACGAGAAGATCTACTGGTGCCGCAAGCAGGCAGGATTGTCCCAGGAGGCGCTGGCGGAAACGATCGGCGTGTCCCGGCAGTCCATCAGCAAGTGGGAGACGGGCGAGGCCTCGCCGGAAATATCCAAGCTGCCGCTGCTGGCCGAGGCCTTTCAGGTGACCACCGACTGGCTGCTCTCCGAGGATGGCATTCCCCAGGAGGAACCGCTTCAGGAACCCGCCCCGGAAACTGAGCCGCAGCCCATGCCCCAGGCAGCCTGGCCAAGCTGGGTGGAGAACCTGCCCGGGTTCATCGGCACGGCGGTGAAGAAGTTCGGCTGGCTTTATGGCGTGCGCACGGCCATCAGCGGCGCGATCTTCGCGGCCTTCGGCTTCCTGATGCGGGCGGTGACGGGCAGCTTTTTCAGCACCGTCAACGATTCCTTTGGCGATTTCGGCTTTGGCGGCGGCATGAGCAGCGTCACCTGGTACGACGAATTCGGCAACGTGACCTCTGCGCCGCCCTTTGCGGACAGCGTGCTGGACTCCATGGGCATGGGCGGCATGAGCAGCTCCTTCACCAGCTCGGCCAGCGGCCCCTTTGACCTGATCTCCGGCGCGGTGATCTTCATCGGTGTGGCGATCATGGTGGCGGGCATCGTGATGGCGGTGCTGCTGAAAAAGTGGGGCGAGCGGGAAACAACCTGATCCATCAGCCTTCGCATGGCAACGTGCGGAGGCTTTCTTCTTGTGCAAGCGGGCGGCTTGTGATACAATCAATATACATGATTGAACGGAAATAGTAGGAGGTCTCTCCATGCTGAAACGCTTCTTTTCCCTGCTGCTGGCGCTGCTGCTGATGACCGCCTGCGCCCAGGCCGAGACCGCCGATGCGCTGTATCTGCTGGTGGATCGCAATGCAGAGGGCGCTGACACGCCCCTGGGCTCTGCGGTGCTGTATCAGGATCAGACCACGCTGCTCACATCCGTGTGGGCGCTGGCGCAGCTGGAGGGCGATCTGTATGCCGTGGGCGCGGACGGCACCTATGCCGCCGTGGATGCGGTGGGCGAGGACAAGGAGCTGGTGACCCTGGCGCTGGAGGAACCCTCTTCTGCCCAGCCCCTGCAGCCCGGCTCCACCGGCACCACCCTCTGCGTTCTGGGCCACGATGCTGCCAGCCAGCCCATGGAGGGTCAGGTGCAGCACCTGACCACCATGCCCTATGATTACGATGCCACGGCCATGCTGTTCACCGCGCCGGACAGCCTGCTTTCCGGCAGCGCGCTGGTGGACGAGGAGGGTCAGCTGTTTGGTATCATCCTGGGCGGCTATGGCGAGGGCGTGAACCGCTATGTGGCCATGCCCATGGCCGAGACCGGGCTGGGCGAGCAGACGGTGAGCTGGCTCACGGGCTTCACCGTGGAGGCAGAGGCGGGCTATCTCCATGTGGACTGGTCTGATTGCGACCACACCTGCGACAAGGGCAACTGCGTCACCGGCGTTTTCTATGCGGACACCCAGAACCCCTATTATTCCTACTTCATGGAGGAAGAGACCTCCGTGGATATCCTGGTGGCGCCAGGCCGCAGCTATCAGGTGTGGGTGCAGCACGCCCATGGGGATGTTGCGAAAAACGTGGAGCGTCCGGCAGAGGCTGCCGTGCTGGCCACCACCCCGGCGGCGGAAGGCTTCGACAGGTATGACTACAAGGATTCCTCCATCTACCTGGCCGCTGTGCCGCTGGCGGAAGAGGAGGACTACATCAACAGGCACATCCCGCCCATGGAGACGGTGACTGCCGAGACCCTGGCGGATGCGGAGTCGGCCATCTTCATGCAGGTGGTTTCCTCCTATGCGGTGGAAGAAGTGCAGTACTGCGATCTCTACCTGGTGCTGACCACGCCGGAGGACTACGCCATTGGCTATGCAGCGGAGTTCGCGTTCGAGCCCTCTTTGCAGGAGCGGGACGAGTGGAACGCGGAGGTTTACTCCATGCTGGACGACTATCTGGCCTACAACGACACCGGCGACTTCGCCCCCGGCGAGTACACGCTGTGCTATTACCTGGACGGTGCGCTGGCTAACCAGCTGAAGTGGGTGCTGGAATAAAAATATGCAAAAATATCTGTTGCATAGGCAACGGAATTGTGGTAGGATGTGGGCAACTTGATGGCAGGAGGAGCGTTCTCCATGAAGCACATCCCCTATACCTACAGCCATTGCCCCGTGCCGGGCGGCGGCTATGCCACGGGCTTCCTGTATCACCCTGCGAAGGAAGGCCTTCTGTACCTGCGCACGGATATCGGCGGCACCTACCGCTTTGACTATGCTGCAAAGCGCTGGGTGTTCCTGTGTCCACAGGTGAATCCCCTGAACCAGGATCAGGCCTACCCCATCTCCCTGGCGGTGGATGCAGGCAGGCCGGAGATGCTCTACATCATGTGCGGTGTGCGCCATGCACCCACCGGCAAGCTGGCCATTTCCTGCGACCAGGGCGACAGCTTTATCGAAAAACCAGTACCTTTCTTCGTGCATGGCAACCTCAGCGGGCGCGGCACGGGGGAGCGGCTCATTGTGGATGCGGAGGATGCGTCCACCCTGTGGTATGCCTCCCAGCAGGATGGCCTGTGGGTGACCCATGACATGGGCGACACCTGGCAGCATATCGACGGCCTGCCGGAGACCCACCTGACCTTCATCGCCCAGGTGAAGGGGCAGTTCATCGCGGGCGCGGCGGGTGTGGCCACCAAGCAGGGCGATGTGCGCGGCGCGGCGCTGTATGTGGGGGATGGCACCACCTTCCGCCTCATGGAGCAGCCGGAGAATACCCCCATGGAGGGCTGCCGCATCCATGGCCTGGCAGCCCAGCGGTGGAGCGCCGACGAACGCTATCTCTACGTGACCTTCGGGGCGAACGGCCCTCGCTCCTTCATCGACGACCTGGGCTACAGCTGCGATTCCGGCGACAATGTGGACGGGCATATCGTGCGCTATCCCATCACCGAAGCAGGTCTTGGCGCCATGGAGGACATTACCCCCTGCGGTGAGCGCGGCCACCTGGCCTGGGGCTATTCCGGCATCTGCGCCAGCCAGCGCACGCCGGGCATGGTCATCGCCACCACCATCTGCCGCTTCTCCGGGGACAGCATTTTTCTTTCCCGGGACTACGGCGCCACCTGGCAGGAGATCCTCCACGACCTGGATGTGGGCTCCATCCGCTTCCGCACCAGCTATATGCGGCCGGAGCATAACGGGGGCGAGTCCATTATCCATTGGCTCAGCGACATCAAGCTGAACCCCTTTGACGATAACGAGAGCTGGTTCAACACCGGCACCGGCGTGTTCCGCTCCTTCGACCTGCTCAGCGACGACCGCTATTATACCGACTGGTCCGACGGCGTGGAGGAAACCGTGCACCTGAATGTGTACGCCATGCCCTCCGGCGAGGTGAAGGTCATCGACATCATCGGCGACCTGGGCGGCTTTGCCTTCACCGATCTGGACACCCCCTGCCGCAATTCCTTCGACGATGAAAACGGCAACCGCTACATTACCTGCCTCAATGCCGATTTTGCTGACGATAACCCCGACCGCATCGTGGTCACCGCCCGGGGCAACTGGAAGGGCAAAACCAAGGGCGGGCTGATCCTCACCCGGGACAACGCCCGCACCTGGCAGCGCCTGCCCATGCCCTGGGGGCTGACGGAGAGCATCGACGAGGCGGCACGGCGCATTGAACAGCCCAACACCAATGCGGGCTGGGTGGCCATGTCCCGGGACGGAAAGACCATCGCCTGGACGCTGGCTGCCCGCATCGAGCTGCCGGTGAGCTGGGCTGTTCACAGCCAGGATGGCGGCCAGACCTGGCAGCAGATCACCGTGCATCAGCTTGATGGAACGGTGGAAACGGAGGGCGGCTTCAAGATTTTCGCCGACCGCATGGACAGCAGCCTGTTCTACGGCTTTGGCGATCACAGCGACCTGTACATCTCCACCGACAGGGGTCACATCTTCTATCAGATCCCCACGCCGGAGAACATGCCCACGGGCGTCCACTTTGCACGCGTCGATGGCGCGAACCAGACGGAGATCCGGGGCGAAGCAGGCCGCACAGGCCGTTTCCTGGTCACCATGAAGGAGCACGGCCTGTGGGTGCTGGACTTTACCCGCGAGGGCTGCACCGCCCGGCGGCTGACTCGCGAGGGCGACGCCGTGTTCCGCGCGGGCTATGGCCTGGGCGAGCCGGGCGGGGACTACATCACCGGGCATAAGGCCATCTACCTCAGCGGCATCATCGGCGGGGAGTATGGCTTCTACCGCACGCTGGACGATGGCGCAACCTACGCCCGCCTGAACACCGACAGGCAGATGTTCGGCGGCATCATTTCCCTGGACGGCGACTGCCGCACCTTTGGTCAATTCTACCTGGCAACAGGTACTTATGGTTTGATATACGGAAAGGAGCAAAGCACATGAGCATCTATCAGGAAGGCAAACGACTGATCCTGGCGCAGGGCAATTCCCAGGTGTGGATCGAACCCTGGGGTGAAAACTCCCTCCGCGTCCGCATGACCCCCGACCCCCGCATGGATCCCAACGACTGGGCGCTGACCGAGCCTGTGAAGGAAACCGACAGCACCATCACCTTTGAGACCATCGACACCACCGACCCCTGGTACAAGGGCGAGGAGTGGGCGAAGTATCACTCCACCGGCACCGTGGCCACCCTGACCAATGGCAAGATCACCGCCAAGGTGAACCCGGAGGGCTGGATCAGCTACTACAACCAGAAGGGCGAGCTGCTCACCGAGGAATACTGGCGCACCCGCGACCGCCTGAACCGCTATTGCCTGCCGCTGCGTGTCTACGGCCGCGAGATGAAGCCCCACTTCGGCACCGAATCCTACGAGCTGACTGCCCGCTTTGAGGCCTTTGACGACGAGAAGATCTTCGGCATGGGTCAGTATCAGCACCGCCACCTGGACAAGAAGGGCGCTACCCTCGAATTAGCGCACCGCAACTCCCAGGCCAGCGTGCCCTTCTACGTTTCTACCCGCGGCTACGGCTTCCTGTGGAACAATCCGGCCATCGGCACGGCTACCTTCGGCACCAACAAGACCGAGTGGAACGCCCGCTCCACCCGCAAGCTGGACTACTTCATCACCGCCGGCGATACCCCTGCGGAGATCGAAGCCCAGTACTCCGCCGCCACCGGCCGCACCCCCATGATGCCCGAATACGGCATGGGCTACTGGCAATGCAAGCTGCGCTACCGCAACCAGGAGGAAGTGCTGGCCGTTGCCCGCGAGCACAAGCGCCGCGGCCTGCCCATGGACGTGATCGTGATCGACTTCTTCCATTGGACGCTGCAGGGCGACTTCAAGTTCGAACCCCGCGACTGGCCGGATCCCGAGGCCATGGTGAAGGAACTGAAGGAAATGGGCATCGAAACGGTGGTGTCCGTGTGGCCCACCATTGACGAGCGCAGCGAAAACTGGGGCAAGATGGCCTCCCAGGGCATGCTGATGGCCACCGACCGCTGCTCCGAGCGCAACACCTGGATGGGCCCCACCGTGTATTTCGACGCCACCCACCCCGGCGCACAGAAGTTTGTGTGGGAGCGCTGCAAGGAGAACTACTACGATAAGGGCATCCGCTGCTTCTGGCTGGACGAGGCTGAGCCGGAATGCTCCTACGACTTCGACAACTACCGCTACTGGGCTGGCCCTGCCATGCAGGTCACCAACACCTACCCCGTGGGCTATGCCAAGGGCTTCTACGATGGACTGAAGTCCGTGGGCGAAAAGGACATCATGTCCCTGGTGCGCTGCGCCTGGGCGGGCAGCCAGAAGTACGCCGTGCTGACCTGGTCGGGCGACATCCACTCCTCCTTCCGCGCCATGCGGGAGCAGGTGCAGGCTGGCCTGAGCATGGGCATGGCGGGCATCCCCTGGTGGACCAGCGACATCGGCGGCTTCCTGGGCGGCGTCATCGACGACCCGGCCTTCCGGGAGCTCTTGGTGCGCTGGTTCCAGTGGAGCTGCTTCTGCCCCGTGTTCCGCATGCACGGCGAGCGCAGCCCCTGGCATGAGCGCGAGGTGGAGTTCATCAACAATGTGCGCCAGCTGACCTCCGGCCAGGACAACGAGGTGTGGTCTTTCGGCGAGGAAGTCTACGAAATCCTCGTGAAGTACCTGTTCATCCGCGAGCGCCTGCGCCCCTACATCCGCAGCCTGATGCAGGCCGCCCACGAGACCGGCGCGCCCGTCATGCGTCCCCTGTACTACGACTTCCCCACCGACAAGACCGCTGCCGAGGTGGAGGACTGCTACATGTTCGGCCCCGACCTGCTGGTGGCGCCCATTGTGGAGGCTGGCGCGGAGACCCGCACGGTGTACCTGCCCGAAGGCTGCAAGTGGACGGACGCCAACACCAAGCAGATCTACGAGGGCGGCCAGTTCGTCACCGTGCCTGCGCCCATCGGCATCATCCCGGTGATGATCCGCGAGGGCAAGGATTATCCCATCTATGAGTAAGCTGGACAAGTCCTTTGTTTACAAGGGTTTCAGGACTCTGCTGGCCGAGCGCAACGGCGAAGCGGAGGCGCAGCGCATCTGGGCTGACGCCTCCCTCCGCCTGGCTGAGCTGGAAAAGGCTCACCCCGGCCTGGACAGCGACTCCCGCATGATGATCCTGCCCGCTGCGGCATTGTATCAGGTCTCGCCGGAAACGCTGCCCCTGATGCGGGAGTATGCCGCCGACATGGGCAGACGCATTGGCCGGGTGATCCATGGGGTGACTTCCATCCCTGGCGTGTCCTGGCTTTTGTGGAGCCAGATGCCCCGGCTGATGCGCACCATGTCCAGCCCGGAAAAGGGCTACCAGCGCCGCATCGTCAGCGAAACGAAGGAGTTGGTGGGGGTGGACATTCTCTCCTGCCCGCTGCATGAGGCCGCCAAGCGCCTGGGCGTGCCGGAGGTGGCAGCGGTGGTCTGCGCCATGGACAAGGCCTATATGACGGGCTTCAAGTTCATCCAGTATACCCGCACCACGGCCATCGGCGAAGGCGACGCCTGCTGCGATTACCGGCTGCGGTTCGACCCGGACAAGAAATGAAAAAGCAAACCCCGGAAAGCAATTGCTTTCCGGGGTTGTTGCTTATCCAATAGCCTCGTTGGCGGTTTCCGTCAGCATCCGCTGCCAGGTGGCGTCCTGGCCATCCAGCGTCACGGCGGGGCTGCCGGGGATATCCACAGGGGAGAAGGACACCGTGAGGTTCACATACACCGCGGCGTAGGGCGTGCCCTGCAGGCTCACGGTGCTGTTCAGCTTGGTGGAAATGCCGGGGAAGTTCTTCTTGCCCAGTTTTTCGGCCTCCAGGGCGGTGGTGGCCACATACACGGTGGATTTCTCAATGCTGCCGTCCACACCATCGCTGAAGGCGGCGCTGACGGTGAGGTTCCCGCCGGAGACGGTGAAGGTCACCGTGCCGATCTCATAGGCGCCGCTGGCGTGGAGAGGAACGGTGAGGGAGCGACCCTCCAGGGCGTTCACATCCAGCAGGGTGGCAGATTTCCAGGTGTCCGCGCCGCTGAGAGAGGACAGCGGATAGCCCACCGAGCAGGCGGCGTTCCCGATGAGGCGGGGCATCACCCGGCGCAGGGGGAAGCTGTAGCTGCTGTCGCCGATCCACAGGGACACATGGTAGGTGGTCTGGCTGCCGGTGAGCCGCAGGTAGATGTCCTCGGAGCGGAAGCGTCCGCTGCACACCCCGTAGTCCCGCTGGTAGACCAGCGAGCCGTTCTCCCCAGCGATGCTCAGGGTCACAGCGGCGTCTTCATCCAGGGCGCTGGTGACCCGCAGGTAGCTGCGGTCGGAGGTGAGGGAGGAGGCGATGTAGCTTTCCTCCCAGGCATCTTCGGCAATGGACTGGGCATCCACGGTGAAAACATCCTCTGCGGCACAGGCCGGGGCGATGCACAAAAGCATCGTCAGAAGAAGGATCAGGAATCGTTTCATGTGGGATGTTTCACCTCTTTGCAGCGTTTTCAGCGGTCTCACCTACATAACGCAGGTGAGACCGCTGTTCTTCCTTGGCATGGAGAAATTTACAAAAGAAACTGGGCGGGGCAGGAGCGTTCCACCTCATCAGTCAGCGCAAGCGCTGACTGCTTCCCCTCAAGGGGAAGCCTTTTTGCAAAGGCGTGCACCTTGCCTTCCCCTTGAGGGGAAGGTGGCCGTGAGGCCGGATGAGGTGGAAAGCCGCCTGTTCTGCCAAGCAACTTATTTTGCGATAAAGTTCACCAGACGACCAGGTACATAGATCACCTTCACCAGGTTCTTGCCGGCCAGGTAGCGCTGGACGCCTTCGTGGGAGGCCAGGGTGGCCTCGGCCTGCTCCTTGGTGAGGTTGGCGGGCACCATGATGTGGCCGCGAACCTTGCCGCAGACCTGCACGGCGATCTCGATCTCGCTCTTCACCATGGCGGCCTCGTCCCACTGGGGCCAGGGGGCGCGCATCATGCCGGAGCCGAAGCCGTTGCGCTCCCACATTTCCTCGGTGATGTGGGGAGCCACGGGGTTCAGCAGCTGGATGAGGGTCTTCAGTTCAGCCTTGGTGACGGAGCCGGTGGCGTACATTTCGTTCACCAGGGTCATCATGGCGGCGATGGCGGTGTTGAACTTCATGGCCTCGTAGTCCAGGGAGACCTTCTTGATGGTCTCGTGCATCATGGCCATGAGCTTCTCGGAATAGGTGTCGCTGTCCACCAGCATTTCCTGCAGGCGCCACACGCGATCCAGGAACTTGCGGCAGCCCTTGGCGCCGTTGGTAGACCACGGGATCGCCTGGTCGAAGGCGCCCATGAACATCTCGTACAGGCGGAAGGCATCGGCGCCGATGTCGTCGATGATGTCGTCCGGGTTCACCACGTTGCCGCGGGACTTGGACATCTTTTCACCGTCGGTACCCAGGATCAGACCCTGGGCGGTACGCTTGATGTAGGGTTCGGGGCAGGAGACCTCGCCGATATCGTAGAGGAACTGATGCCAGAAGCGGCTGTACAGCAGGTGACGGGTCACGTGCTCCATGCCGCCGTTGTACCAGTCAACGGGCATCCAGTAGTCCAGGGCTTCCTTGGAGGCAAAGGCCTCGGCGTTGTGGGGATCGCAATAGCGCAGGAAGTACCAGCTGGAGCCAGCCCACTGGGGCATGGTGTCGGTCTCGCGCTGGGCAGCGGCGCCGCACTTGGGGCAGGTGCAGTTCACATAGCTCTCGATGCGAGCCAGGGGGGACTTGCCATCGGTGCCGGGCTGGAAGTCCTCCACCTCGGGCAGGCGCAGGGGCAGCTCTTCATAGGGCACGGCCACCACACCGCAATGGGGGCAGTGGATCAGCGGGATGGGCTCACCCCAGTAGCGCTGGCGGTTGAAGGCCCAGTCCTTCATCTTGTACTGCACACCGGCACGGCCGTAGCCCTTCTGCTCGATCTCTTCCAGCACGCGCTGGATGGAATCCTTCTTGTTGGTGTAGCCATTCAGGAAGTCGGAGTTGATCATCTCGCCGTCGCCGGTGTAGGCTTCCTTCTCGATGTCGCCGCCCTTGATGACCTGGATGATGTCGATGCCGAACTTCTTGGCAAACTCCCAGTCGCGCTGGTCGTGGGCAGGCACAGCC
>JAFTPN010000059.1 GCA_017463245.1 Clostridia bacterium | reverse complement strand
GTCCACCTCATCCGGCCTTACGGCCACCTTCCCCTCAAGGGGAAGGCTTTTGCATGCCCACTCCTTGGCTTCCCCGTGTGGGGACGCTGTCGCCGCAGCGACTGATGAGGTGGAAAGCCGCAGTCTCCGCGTCGCGGCGCATCCGTCATGCGCCGTGACCCCTCCTTATATGCGCGTCCCCCACCCTCCCCGAATGGGATTCTTAAGGGTCGAAGACCCTTAAGCGGGGTGCAGGGGCAGAGCCCCTGCTCAGGGGATCCCTAAGGGGACGAAGTCCCCTTAGGCGCCGGCCTCGGTCTGGCAGGCGACGAGGGTGGCGTCGTGGACGCCGTCGATGTTCAGCATGGAGGCCACGAGATCCTGCTTGTTGTCCAGGCGGACTTCGTAGGTCATTTCGGCACCGGCGCGGGTCATGGTCTTGGAGCGCAGGCGGCGCTGCTTCACGGTGCGGCGCAGCTGCTGCTGAATGTCATACTCGGCAGCCTCGTCGTAGTGCAGCACCAGCAGGTAGGCATTGGGGTTGGTGAACTTGACGAAGGTCATCAGGAACAGCACCACCGAGATGCCCAGCACCACCACCAGGGCGATGACGTACAGCTCCGCACCCAGCAGAATGCCCATGGTCAGCGCCCAGAACATATAGGCGGTATCCATGGGATCCTTCACCGCGGTACGGAAGCGCACGATGGACAGCGCGCCCACCATGCCCATGGACAGGGCGATGTCGCTCTTGATGCACATAACCACGGGGGTGGTAATGAGGGTGAGCATCACCAGCGTCATGCTGAAGCTGGGGCTGTACAGCACGCCGCGGTAGCACTTTTTGTACACAAAGGCGATCACAACGCCCACCACAAAGCCCATGATCAGCGCGATGAGCACCTTCATGGGGGTGAGGCTGGCGAACTGCTCGGCAAAGTAAGTATTGATGGCCGCATCGTTGGAAACCAGGTTGCCAACGTTCAGGCTCTCCAGAAGCGCAAAGGTGGACTGCATGAGTTTCCCTCCCAGTATTCACAGTAAGTTTTATTATACCCCATCCATGCCGCATCCGTAAACAGTTCTGCGGCAATTTTCAGCAATTTCCTTTAGGATCCTACATATTCCGCAGGCATTGGCGGCTGGGGGCCGAAGTAGCTGTTCATTTCCTCGTCGGAGAGCTTGAAGGCCTCCTTCACAAATCCCCACAGCTTGGTCGGCCGACCATAAATCACGTTGCGCAGGCGGTTAACACGCTGCTCCCAGTAGCGGTAGGCGCCATCGGGGGTGGTGGGCCACTCGGCAATGATCATCTTATCATGCTCCTCGGCCCATCGGGCAAAATGAAGCTGCATTTCCGGCTCGATCTGATCCACCATAGGCTCCAAGATCTCCAGCATCTTCTCACTGGTGAAGAACTGGAAAACATCCCCCAGCTTGGTCAGAAACTTATCCTTGTATTCCGGCACCTCCAGCAGCTTGAGCAGAATGGTGTTGTCGATATACTTATCGCCCATGCCATTTGCTTTCGTATAGCTTCTGGGGCTGTTGAAGCCGGATTCATACATGCCATAGTCCACATCGTAGAAGATCCACTTCCACTTGTTACCCTCGCCGTCGATGCGGTAGGCGCGCAGGTTACCGATGTCGGAATTGCCCACGAACATCTCCAGCGCGATGTATTCAAAGTAGTTGTCCACATCCACATTATCCAGGATGTATTGCAGGTCTTCTTCGTTGCTGGCAGGATCGGATGCCTTGATCTTCTTGATCATGTCCCGATACACGGAGTTATCGCCATACTTGTAGGAGCCGCTGCCCTCGATGATGATCATGTTGTCGGCCTCTTCCAGCGAAAGCCCTTCGTGTTGCGCCACGAAGAAGCGGTCTACACGCTCGCGCATATTGTAGTGGCCCCAGTAGATGCCGTTGAGGTACACCACTACGGGGTTCCATGCCTGATGGATCACCTGAGAGCCGTAGGCGTCCAGCATGCGGGACTGGAAACCGTCCAAGAGGCGGGTCCAGGCGTTGTCATTGCCGGAGTTGCGCAGGACGATGGACTTATACTCCGTGAACTCACGATCGGCAAAGAGCTTGGCCGCGAAGGTCTTCTCGCCATAGAGGGTCTTGGCCCGGAGCTTGAAGGTCTTCTGGGGCATGTCCAGGCTGAACTGACCCTGCAGGGAGAATGCCACGCCCTGGCTAAGCATCTGCGTGCCATCCAGCAGGTAATACTCCACGTGGCCTTCCTTGTCGGGGAGATTCTCCTTTACCTCGCGGTAGACGGTGTTCAGCCACGGCAGGTCGCCCGGAGCCGGTTTGATGACATTGTCACCGGCGGTGAGCATACCGGTCTCCGGATTCCACAGGGCGTCCGGGTCAGCCACCAGGGACACGATGGGCAGGTTGTGGTAGGCATTGATGAAATAACTGCCGGTGAGCACCTCGCTGGGCTGCAGGCCGCTGTTGGAAAAGGCGCGGGCGCGCAGCACGGTGGAGATGTCGTTCAGCTCGATGGTCTCGCCGTTGTAGACCTTGGAGGCCGTGGTGGGAATGGAACCATCGGTGGTGTAATACACGGTGGTGTCCGCAGGCACATTGAAGCCCGTCAGCACCGTTTCGTAATACAGGCCGGGCTCGGTGGTGAAGGTGGGCGCCTCCGCGTAGCCCTTGAAGCCCGTGCCGTTGGCGGCCATGGGGGTGGGCGCATCATAATAAAAAAAGCCCGATAGCCCGATGGTACGGCCATAGGACACATTGGTGGGTACCTTCGGCAGCACCAGCTTGTCGATCACCTTGCCCTCCGGCGTGGCCAGGCAGACGATCTCGCCGCCCACGCGGGTCATTTTGAAGCTGGTGTGCAGCTGGCCAAGGGTGCTGAGCGCCGTTTGCCCATCGCAAACGATCACCTTGTACTCGCCGGGATTGATGATGGTCCCCTGGGGGAACTGCCACTTGCGGCCGCGCCCCAGGTTATCCGAGAGGCCATAGCCGGATAGATCCACAGCGGTCTGGGTGGAGTTGTAGATCTCCACCCAGTCGCTGAAGGTGTTGTTTTCTTCGTCGCTGGCATAGACCACCGTGGAATCGTTGGAGGACATGACCTCGGTGATATACACGCCTGCGGGGTTCATGGCGCGCAGGTATTCATCCATGCGGGCGGCACCGGCCTCGCTGTTGCTGAGACCGGGCGTCGCCAGTTGATGCACCGAGAAGCTGCCGTCGCTTTCGCGGGCGTAGGAGCAGTCCTCCGGCAGATTGTCGATGGCCACGCGATCCACCAGGCGGCCGTGGCTGTCAGAAAGCACCACGGTGTCCTTTTCGGCGGAGAGGCGGAAGTTGGTGTGGGGCACGCTGGAGGCGCTTTCTGCCCGATCCTTGCCGGAGCAGAATACCACATAATAGCCATGGGGCGCCACCACCGCGCCCTGGGGGAAGCGCCATTGCAGGGGCTTGTTTTCCTTGTCGCTCAGGGCGTAATTGTCCAGGCTGATGGCGTAGTCCGTGGTGTTGTACAGTTCGATCCAGTCGGACAATTCGCCGTCCTCGTCGGTGAGGCCGGTGATGGCGTCCGCCATGATCTCGTTGATGATCAGCGCGCCGCCGGTCACCATAGTATCATGCTGGTAGGCCTGGTAGCCCGCCTCGGAGTTTTCATATCCGGGGCTGAACAGCGCCGTGGCCGCAAAGCTGCCGTCCATCAGCGCCCAGCTCTCGTCGCTGGCCATGATGGGGTTGGTGGCGGAATCGATCAGGTAGGCGTTGGGATCGTAGAGGTACACCGTTTCGCCCACGGAGGACAGCTTGAACTTGGCGTGGAAGGGCTTGCCCACCTCCGCCGCATTGGTGTCCGAGCAGAACACGATCGTGCGCTGGCCGGGCTGGAGGGTCATATCCGGGAAGAGGAAGCGGATGGAATCGCTGCGGTCGCTCAGACCCACGTCCTTGAGGTTGATGGGCGTGTCAGAGCTGTTCCAGATCTCCACCCAGTCGCTGTAGGAGCCGTTTTCATCGGGAACAGCGGTCTGGTTGGAGGGCATCATTTCGCTGATGCGCAGCCCCTGATACGCCGTGCTGACGCCGCCACCAGCCGCGGCCACATGGCCGTCAGCCGTGCCGGAGGTGTAGATGGCGCGGGAAATAGGCTCCTTGGGGCTGACAAGCACGATCAGCGCAATGACCGCCGCAAAGGCAATGAGCGCAAGCATCATGCTGGCGCGGGATTTCTTTTTCCGGCTTTCCTGCCGCATTGGCTCCTGGCTGCGCTGGCCTGTGCGCCGCGCACTTCGCCTGACGGGAGGCATCTGCTCCATGTGCCGATCCTTCCTTTCGTGTATCGGATTCACAGGCTTTCGCCTGATGGCTTCACATATAGAACGAACCAAGTCCGCTCCATCATGCATTGTACCATAAACTTCCCCGATATGCAATGACGCTTATGTGAACAACGCCCGAATGTGTTCAACCCCGAAATCTGCCGCAGCCTTCTGTTATGCTATCCGGCTGGCGCGCA
This sequence comes from Clostridia bacterium, assembly GCA_017463245.1. Lineage (GTDB taxonomy): Bacteria > Bacillota > Clostridia > Christensenellales > Aristaeellaceae > UBA11524. The sequence goes on along the minus strand of JAFTPN010000059.1, from coordinate 7,680 downwards.
GCAATGCCCCTGCAAGAATACCCAGCGCAAAGGCCATCAGATGGGTAATGAAACTCTCCATTCCGAGTACCAGCGACAGCACAGAGAAAATTACAAGATAGATTGCTTCTCCCCTGCTCAGGTACTCCTTCGCCTTAGACTTATCCATCGCCATGAAGCATACAAGCATACCCAGAAACCCGAAAATACCCGCCGATGCGCCGACGGCTGTGCTGCTTGGATAGAGCAGGCACAGGATAACAGCATTCACAACTGCAATCAGGTGGAACATTATTAGCGCCCTCAAGGAGCCGAGCTTCCTCTCAACAGCCTTGCCGGAAAACAGCAGCGCAAACACGTTAAACAGACAATGCAAAACACCTGCATGCAGATAGACATGGGTAAGCACGCGCCACCATTGTCCGTTTCCAAATACTTCTGCTTTCGACATGGAACCGATCTTCCCCAGATACCCTTCGCATCCAGCAAGGAAATTCATGATCCAAGCAATGAAACCATTCTCCGAAATCGCAGCTAAAGAAGATTTACTGATAAAAATGGAATTGAGGATCAAAACAGCTAAGCAAACAACTGCTATTCCTGTGGTTGTTTTTCCGTATTTCTGCACGAGCTTATGCCTTGCCATGTTTTGCATATCAATTCTCCTGTCAAAATGATCATTGAACGTATCTGCTTATGTGAACAACGCCCGAATATCCTGCTCCGTCAGCGCCGTGACCAGCTCCTCGCCCGGGGTGATGAGCTGGTCGAACAGCGCCTTCTTGCGCTGGCCCAGCTCCACCACCTGCTCCTCGATGGAGCCGTGGGTCACCAGGCGAATGACCTCCACCTTACGGGTCTGGCCGATGCGGTGGGCGCGGTCGGTGGCCTGATCCTCCGCCGCCGGGTTCCACCAGGGATCGTAGTGGATCACCATGTCAGCGCCGGTGAGGTTCAGTCCGGTGCCGCCCGCCTTCAGGGAGATGAGGAACACCTGTCCCTGCCCGGCGTTGAATTGCTCGGTCATCTCCAGGCGCTTGGCAGGGGGCGTTTCGCCATCCAGATACATGGTGGCATAGCCCTCGATCTCCAGCTGCTTGCGCAGAATTTTGAGCATGGAGGTGAACTGGGAAAAGAGCAGCACCCTGCTGCCTGCCGCAATGGCGCCGGGCAGGATCTCCAGCAGCAGCTCCATTTTGCCAGCGGTGCCGCTGTAATCCGGCAGCACCAGGGCGGGATGGCAGCAGATCTGCCTAAGCTCGGTGATGGCGGCCAGCACCTCTGTGCGGCCACGGCCAAGCCCCTTTTCGGCCATCACATGATCCACCCGCTCCTTCAGGCGCACCATGGCCGCACGGTAGACCTTGCTCTGCTCCGGGGACATCTGCGCCGTGAGCACCTCTTCGATCTTGTCCGGCAGCTCGGTCAGCACGTCCTTTTTCAGCCGGCGCATCAGGAAGGGACGGATCTTCCTCCGCAGGTCGTCAGCGTTCTCCCCATCCTGATAGCGGCGCAAAAAGGCGCTGTAGCTGTTCAGGTAGCCGGGCAGCACAAAGTCGAAGATGCTCCACAGCTCGCCCGTGGAGTTCTCCATGGGCGTTCCGGTGAGGGCAAAGCGCGTCTTGGCCTGCAGCTGCTTCACGGCCACAGCGCCCACGCTGCCCGCGTTTTTGATATGCTGTGCCTCGTCCAGGATCACAAAGCGGAAGGCGATGTCCTTCAACTGGTCGATGTCCCGACGGATCAGCGGATAGGAGGTAATCAGCACGTCCACATCCCGCGCTTCCTTCACGTGGCGGATCTGGCTCGCCCGCTGGGCGCTGGGGCCGGACAGCACCATTACGCTCAGCTCGGGGGCAAAGCGATTCAGCTCGCTCAGCCAGTTGTAGGTCAGCGAGGTGGGCGCCACCACCAGCGAAACCTGGTCGGCCTGCTGGGTGGCCTTGAGCAGGGAGATCACCTGCACCGTTTTGCCCAGACCCATGTCGTCGGCCAGGATTCCGCCCATGTGCAGCCTGTCCAGCGTGTGCAGCCATTGATAGCCCCGCTGCTGGTAGGGCCGCAGGGTCAGCCCCTGGGGCAGGCGCACCTGGCCTTCGTCCGGCTCCGCCAGCGTCTGCACCGTTTCCTGCACGGAGGCATCCACCTCCACAGGCAGCTTGCACTCTTCCAGGAGGCTATTCAGGTAGCAGGTGCGGTAAGCCTGCAGGGTCACCACATCGCCGCTGATGTTGGTCATGCCTTCGGCGTCGGCTGCGTCGGCCAGGCTGTCTGCCAGGGGCTGCCACTCCTCCATGTCCGTCAGGTCAAGGAAGGAGCCGTCCTTCAAGCGGAAATACCTGCGGCGCTTGCTCAGCGCCTCCATCAGCCCCAGGATCTCCTGGGCAGGCTCGCCGGACTCGGTGAACTGCAATTCCAGCTGACCGCCCCGCATCTGCATGCGACCCTTCAAAAGGGGCTTGCGGGGCGTCATTTTGCGGAAATCGCGGGAGAAATACACCTCGCACAGGCTTTGCAGCTTCTGCACGCCGCCGGACACGAAGTCGAAAATCGCGTCCTGCCCGGTGAGGTACACCCGCCCCTTGCTCACATAGAAGCCGCTGCCGCCCAGGGCATCCAGCACCTGGCGCTCGGCTGCGGCGTCCCGCAGGAGCAGCTTCTCGTTGCGGGAGAAGGTCTCCGGCGGAGGCGTTTCGTCAAAGGGATCGATCTCCGTGTCGCCGTAGCGGAATGCGGTGCGCGCCACCACGTCCCGGCCTTCCCTGTCCAGATAGAGCTGCGCCACCAGGGGCAGCTTCACCAGCTGCTTTTCCAATTCCGGGGCGATCTCCACCACGCCGGTCAGTTTCAGGAAGGGGATCAGTTCGCCAATGACCCGCCCCATTTCCCGCATGGGATATTCAAAGGCGCTGCGGCCATCGAACTGCTCCTGCCACAATACGCGCATCACGCTGCGCTGCTTCTCCTCCACTTCCACCACATTGCCCGCCACCAGCGCATAGGCGCAGGAGGTGGTGAGGGGCTGGAAATCCCTGGGGAAGTGGGCGGTGATGGTCATGCCCCGCATGCCGCTGGACACCTTGTAGTGCAGGGGCAGCCGGGCGCTGCGCACACGCTTCACGCTCAGCATCCGGCCATCCACCGCCATGCGGAAGGGCAGCCCGGTCATCTCCTTCAAAATGGCCTCGGCAAAGGGTTCGGGCAGGCTCATCAGCCGGGCGTCGGCGCCGCGCAGGGGCGTCCCGGCCTCCTGCTGGGCAAGGCACAGCGCCCGCAGGATCTCCAGCACCCGCTTCTCCCGGGTGGCAAAGTGCATCCACTCCGGGTGAAAGGCAAACCCCTTGCCAAACTCCATGGGCGTGCCATCCGTCACCGCTTCGATCATCTGCGGAATGGAGCGCACCACATACAGCCGCTCCTCGCCCACCCGCAGGCCAATTTTGAGCCGCGGCTTCTGGCGGGCGCGGGGCGTTTCAAAAAAGAGGGTGATCTCCATGCGCAGGGTGCCGTCCTCCGGCAGGGCGGACTCCATGGCGCTCATCAATAAGGGCGCTGCCGTCACGGCCTTGCGGCGGAACAGCTCCTCCAGCGCACCGGATTCCTTGGCCATCAGCGTGGCCGCCACCAGATGCCTGCACGCGCCCTTTTCCTGATAAGCCTCGCAGCCGCATTGGGCAGGTGCGGCGGTGGTAAAGGTGATATCGCGGCGGATCTCCCCCGCCACGGCATATTTGATCATCTCGGCAGATTGCTCGGTCAGCCGCACGCCGCCGCGCTCCACCAGATCTTCGCCGGCCTTGTATTCCTCGTCTCCAGCCAGCAGCTTCAATCGATAAGGACTAAGTGTCATGCCAATGATCCACTCCGATAAGATAGCTTTGTGGATGCTATGCCAAAACAGCATCCTTCATTACTTCTCCACCGGCAGGGCAAATCCCTGCAACATAAAAAAAGGAAATTGCGATTTTGCGCAACTCTGCATGATGTGCCCGGGTTGCGGATATACTGCAAGCGGGCAGACAGGAAAGCCAACCGCACAGGCGGCAAGCGCCGCGCAAGGATTCTCGTCCCTGATTGCACAGCCTTTCCAGCCATGCAGCATGAAAAAACTTCGGCTGCATCCCCTGCCCTGCTCCCGGAAGCGGGAGCATTTTTGCACGCAAAAACAAGCCGCAGCATAGCATGAATCACCTTGAGTAAAGCGAGGCGATATGCCATGAACGGCTTATTTTCTTTATCATTCCCTGTGCAGGCGCTGCTTGCCACCCTGTTTACATGGTCGGTCACGGCGCTGGGGGCGGCGCTGGTGGTGTTCACAAGGCGGGTGCGCCCCACGGTGATGGACGCCATGCTGGGCTTTGGCGCGGGCGTCATGCTGGCCAGCTCCTTCTGGTCGCTGCTGGCCCCCAGCATCGACATGGCCACCGAGCTTGGTCAGCTGCCCTGGTTGGTGGCCTGCGCAGGTTTCCTCTGCGGCGGATGCATCCTGATGGTGGGCGACGCCCTGCTCTCCCGGCTGCTGCCTGCCACAGGTGCAAGCTCCAGCCGCAAGCGCTGCTGGATGCTCATCACCTCCATCACCCTGCACAACATCCCCGAAGGCCTGGCGGTGGGCGTTGCCTTTGGTGCGCTGGCCTTCGGCACCAGCGAGGCGCTGCTCATGGGTGCCTGGATGCTGGCCATCGGCATCGGATTGCAGAACTTCCCCGAGGGCGCGGCCGTCAGCCTTCCCCTGCGCCGTGAGGGCGCCAGCCGGGGTGCAGCCTTCTTCCTGGGGCAGCTCAGCGGCGCGGTGGAACCCATTGCCGGTGTGCTGGGGGCGCTGCTGGCGGTCACCGTGCGGGCGGTGCTGCCCTTTATGCTCAGCTTTGCCGCGGGCGCTATGGTGGCTGTTGTGATCGCCGAGCTTGTACCGGAAAGCCAGCGCAACCCCCGCTGCAACCTGATGACCCTTTCCACCCTCTGTGGCTTTGCGGTGATGATGGTGCTGGACGTGGCGCTGGGGTAAAAGAAAAACCTCTCCGAATTTCTCCGGAGAGGTTGCAGCGCGTTCTTATCAGAACTTCAGGGGGTTCACACGCACGGCGGGACCCATGGTGCTGCTCAGGTACAGGGAGCGCACATAGGTGCCCTTGGCGGCGGCAGGCTTAGCCTTGTTGATGGCGTCCATCAGGGTCTGCAGGTTTTCGCCGAGCTTCTCAGCACCGAAGGAAACCTTGCCGATGGGGCAGTGGATGATAGCGGTCTTGTCCAGACGGTACTCCACCTTACCAGCCTTGATCTCGCTGATAGCCTTGGTCACGTCCATGGTCACGGTGCCGGACTTGGGGTTGGGCATCAGGCCCTTGGGGCCCAGCACACGGCCGATGCGGCCGACCAGACCCATCATGTCCGGGGTGGCCACGCAAACGTCGAACTCGAACCAGTTCTCGTTCTGGATCTTGGCGATCATGTCCTCAGCGCCAACATAGTCGGCACCGGCCTTGGCGGCTTCGTCGGCCTTGGCGCCCTTGGCGATGACCAGCACGCGGATGGTGCGGCCAGTGCCGTGGGGCAGAACCACAGCGCCACGAACCTGCTGGTCAGCGTGACGGGGGTCAACGCCCAGACGGACGGAGATCTCAACGGTCTCATCAAACTTGGCCTTGCCGGTCTGCAGAACCAGACCCACGGCCTCTTCGGGATCATACTGCTTCAGATGATCGATCAGCTTAATGCTGTCCTGGTATTTCTTACCATGCTTCATTTTAATTCCTCCCATGTGGTATTAACGGCACTATGTCCTCCCACATTGTTAAGGGGCAATCGCCCCGCTTGGTTGTCCGGGCAGAGCCGGAGTAAGTCCCTTATTCCTCCACGGTGACGCCCATGCTGCGAGCGGTACCGGCGACCATGGACATGGCAGCCTCGATGCTGGCGGCATTCAGGTCGGGCATCTTGATGGTGGCGATCTTACGGACCTGCTCCTTGGTCAGCTGGCCAACCTTGTCGCGGTTGGGGCGGGCGGAAGCAGATTCCAGACCCAGCTCCTTCTTGATCAGCACCGGAACCGGGGGGGTCTTGGTGATGAAGGTGAAGGAACGGTCGGAGTACACGGTGATGACGACAGGGATCACCAGACCGATGTCGTTCTTGGTGCGCTCATTGAACTCCTTGCAGAAGCCGGGGATGTTCACGCCGTGCTGACCCAGAGCAGGGCCGATAGGCGGAGCGGGATTGGCCTTGCCGGCCTGAACCTGCAGCTTGATGTACGCGGAAACTTTCTTGGCCATTGTAATGGCACCTCCTAAAAAGTGTGGTCACGCGGAAGCGTTTCAACTTCCTCCCACGTTACGGCCGCCAGGGCAGCCGCCTTGGTAAAGGCAGCATTTGCTGCCTGCTTCGCCGTTTTCACGGCGCAAAAGCCTGTCTGGGGACTTTCGTCCCTCCCATTTGGTGCTTCGGAGAGTCAGGCGGGTCAGTCTTCCTTCTCCACCTGATCCAGATCCACCTCCACGGGGGTCTCACGGTCAAACATCTGAACCTTGACCGTCAGCTTGCCGCGCAGGGTATCCACATCCTCAACAATCGCGCTGAAATTCTCCAGGGGGCCGGACAGAATGCGGACACGCTCGCCAATGGCGATGCCGAATTCCACGCTCTTGGCCTCGGAGTTGAGCATCATGTCAACCTCGTCCTGGGTCAGGGCGATGGGCTTGCTGTCGGGGCCGACAAAGCCGGTCACGCCACGGGTGTTGCGCACCACATACCAGCTGCGGGTGGTTTCGATCATGTGCACAAGCACATAACCGGGGAACACCTTGCGCTGGGACTTGACGCGCTTGCCGTTTTTGATCTCGACAACGTCTTCCACAGGAACCCGGACATCGAAGATCAGATCCTGCATGCCATTGTTTTCAATGGACTTTTCCAGGGTATCCTTGACCTTGTTTTCATACCCCGAATAGGTATGTACCACATACCAGCAGGGCTCCTTGCTCTTTTCAGTCATGTTCTCTCTCCTATGCTACCGCCTTAGAGGACCAGCAGCTTCACCAGTGCAGAAGCACCCATATCCAACAGACCGATCACAATGCCCATGAACAGCATGAACAGCAGCACCGTCACCGAGCAGGCAATCAGCTTGCGCTTGCTGGGCCAGGTGACCTTCTTCAGTTCATACCACATGTTCTTGAAGGGCTTGGCGATCCGGGAGGGGAGTTTTTTGCACCAGGAAATAAACTTGTCCATCTTGGACGCTTCAGTCTTCTTCGCAGGAGCTTTGGTCTCCTGGGTAGCGACCTTCTTTTCCTCTGCCATGATTTTCACATCCTCACGGTGGTCGTTGAGATTACTTCGTTTCGCGGTGAGCGGTGTGCTTCTTGCAGAAGCGGCAGTACTTCATCAGCTCGATGCGATCCGGGGTGTTCTTCTTGTTCTTCATGTTGTTGTAGTTGCGCTGCTTGCACTCGGTGCAGGCCAGGCAAATCTTGTTACGAGCGGCGTTTGCCATGTAGGACACCTCCTGCCAATGTATGGGGCTTACCCGGCCGGTGTGTAACGGCACCGGCCGGGCAGGTTAATTACTCGATGACCTTGGCAATAACGCCGGAGCCAACGGTGCGGCCACCCTCGCGGATAGCAAAGCGCAGGCCCTGCTCCATAGCGATGGGGGTGATCAGCGTCAGTTCCATGTCGATGTTGTCGCCAGGCATAACCATC
>JAFTPN010000010.1 GCA_017463245.1 Clostridia bacterium | reverse complement strand
CCTCTCCTGCGGCCCCAAGCTGCACTACGAGAACATCCCCGTGTTCGCCCCTGAGTTCTTCAACCGTGTGCGCCCCCTGGACTCCATGAAGCGCAAGCAGTTCCAGAAGGGCATCAGCCAGCTGGCCGAGGAAGGCGCCATCCAGACCTTCATCCGCACCGAGACCGGCCGCGAGGAATTCATGGTGGGCGTGGTCGGCGTCCTGCAGTTCGAGGTGCTGGAGCACCGCCTGAAAACCGAGTACCAGGTGGATATCGTGATGGAGGGCATGCCCTTCCGCTACGTCCGCTGGGTGGTGAACACCCCCAAGCCCGTGGCCGATTTGAAGCTCACCTCCACCTCCGGCCGCGCCAAGGACAGCCGCGACCGCGACGTGCTGCTCTTTGAAAACGAGTGGAGCATCCGCCTCGCCTGCGAGAATAACGAGGGACTGGAACTGGCGGAGACGGCAAACCGCGCCTAAGGGCTCCGCCCTTAGGAATCCCGGGAGGGGCGCTGCCCCTCCACCCCGCTTAAGGGTCTTCGACCCTTAAGAATCCCATTCGGGGTAGCATTACGATGTAATATCCTTGCAGGGGTCACGCCGCGGGGTCTTCGACCCTTTTCATGGGCGCGACGCGACGCACTGCCGCAACTTTACCCACCTCCCCGAACGATGCACCCAAAAAGGGTGTCGAGAGGGCCGAACGGCCCTTCGCGGGAGTGCAGAGGGCAGAGCCCTCTGCTGGGGTTTCCAAAGGGGCAAAGCCCCTTTGGTCGCCGAAGGCGAAAGGAGAGGTTTCTATGATTCGCGAAGATATTCGCAACATTGCTATTATTGCTCACGTTGATCACGGCAAGACCACGCTGGTGGATCAGCTGCTGAAGCAGGGCGGCATTTACCGCGAGAATCAGCAGACGGTGGATCGCGTGATGGACTCCAACGACCTGGAGCGCGAGCGCGGCATTACGATTCTGGCCAAGAATACTGCCGTGCATTATGGCAGCACCAAGATCAACATTGTGGACACCCCCGGCCACGCCGACTTTGGCGGCGAGGTGGAGCGCGTGCTGAAGATGGTGGACGGCGTGCTGCTGCTGGTGGACTCCTTTGAAGGTCCCATGCCCCAGACCCGCTTCGTGCTGAAGAAGGCGCTGGAGCTGAAATTGAAGGTTCTCATCGTGATCAACAAGATCGACCGCCCCGACGCCCGCTGCGACGAGGTGGTGAACGAGATCCTCGACCTGCTCATCGACCTGGACGCCGACGAGGACACCCTGGAGAACCCCATCATGTACGTGTCTGCCCGCAAGGGTACGGCTACTACCGACCTGGAGACTCCCGGCACCGACCTGCGTCCCCTGTTCGACGCCATTCTGAAGTACATCCCCGCTCCCGAGGGCGATCCCGAGGGGCCTGCCCAGGTGCTGATCTCCACCATTGATTATTCCGAGTATGTGGGTCGTATCGGCGTGGGTCGCGTCACCCGCGGCAAGTTTTCCGAGGGCATGAGCGTGGTCTGCACCAACCTGGAGACCGGCAAGACCAGCCCCAGCTGGCGCATGTCCGGCCTGTTCCAGTACAATGGCCTGAAGCGTGTGCCCGCCAAGGAAGTGGGCATGGGCGACATTGTGGCGCTGTGCGGCATGGAGGACATCTCCATCGGCGATACGGTGTGCGTGCCCACCTGCGTGGAGGGTCTGCCCTTTGTGAAGATCTCCGAGCCCACGGTGACCATGACCTTCTGCGTCAACGACAGCCCCTTTGCCGGCCGCGAGGGCACCTATGTCACCAGCCGTCACCTGCGCGCCCGCCTGATGCGCGAATTGCAGACGGACGTGTCCCTGCGCGTGAATGACACCGACTCCACCGACGCCTTTGAGGTCTGCGGCCGCGGCGAGCTGCACCTGAGCATCCTCATTGAGAACATGCGCCGCCAGGGCTACGAGTTTGCGGTGTCCAAGCCCCAGGTCATCTACAAGGTGATCGACGGCGTGAAATGCGAGCCCATCGAGCGCCTGGTGGTGGATACGCCCCAGGCCAGCGCGGGCGCGGTGATCGAGAAGATCGGCCGCCGCCGTGGCGTGCTGGAGAGCATGTCCGGCCTCGATCGCGTGCGATTGGAGTTCCTTGTCCCCTCCCGTGGCCTGTTCGGCTACCGCAGCGAATTCATGACCGACACCCGCGGCGAAGGCATCATGTCCTCCTCCTTTGAGAAGTACGAGCCCGTGAAGGGCGATATCCCTCACCGCAACGTGGGCGCCCTGGTCTGCCATGAGACCGGCACCTCCACCTCCTACGGCCTGTTCTACGCCCAGGAGCGCGGCACGCTGTTCATCGGCGCCGGACAGGAGGTCTACGAGGGCATGATCTGCGGCCAGAACGCCCGCCCCGACGACCTGGTGGTGAACGTGTGCAAGCAGAAGCACGTGACCAACATGCGCAACGCCTCCGCCTCGGAGGACGCCATGCGCCTGATCTCCGTCCACCCGCTGACGCTGGAGGAATGCCTGGAGTTCATCGACGACGACGAGCTGCTGGAGATCACCCCCAAGAACCTGCGTATGCGCAAGAAGATCCTGACTGCTGGCGACCGCGCACGGCAGTGGAGGAATAAGCAGCAGTAAAAAGCAAACATCATAGCTCAGCAAGCAGCTTTCCACCTCATCAGTCGCTGCGGCGACAGCTTCCCCTCAAGGGGAAGCCAAGGTGTGGCCATGCAAAAGCCTTCCCCTTGAGGGCGCGACGCGTTAAGAAAATATGCCAGTGGCATATTTTTAGCCAAAGCGGGGAGCAATCTACGATTGCGACCTGGACAAGGTGGCCGAAGGCCGGATGAGGTGGAAAGCTGCACCCTGCGTCCTTTTCTTTTTCGCCACGTAAACGGGCGGCACGACATAAGCATCGTGCCGCCCTTTGCTATTCCATTGTTTTACTCGGCGGGAGCATCCACCAGCACAAAGATGCCAATGGCTTCCGTCACGAAGGTCAGCTTGCCGTCCACCACTTCATAAGCGATCTCCACCAGTTCGCCCTCGGCGGTGAGGAGCATCAGCTGCTTGCCGGTCAGGTCAGCGCCCTCGTCCAGCTGGATGGCGACCTTGATGCTGCCGTTGGGCTCGATGGCCTCGCCCTTCTCCAGCAGCTTCACCACATACACCTGCTGCACAGAGGTGCGCACGGCTTCGGGCAGGAGCGCGGACACGTCCTCCTGGGGCTGATCCACCACCAGGGTCACGTCGGCGCTGAGGTTCTCGCCCTCAACGGACACGTTTTCCACGGGGGTCACGGCCAGGGCAGCTTCCTCGGCATAGCCGCAGGTGGAGCACACAGAGCCGGTAGCCGTCAGCACCATGGTGTGGCCGGTGGCGGGCAGCTTCTTGAGGGAAGTCGCATCGCAGTCGCGGCACTCATAGTTGTGGCGGCCTTCCTTAGTGCAGGTGGGGTTCTTGGTGGTGGTGTAGATCCAGTAGTGGCCGGTGGGGTAGGTCTGCTTGTCAGAGCCTTCGCCGCAGATGGTGCACTCGCTGTGTTCGTTGCCGAACTCGGTGCAGGTGGCAGCCACGGTCTCGGTCACTTCCCACACATGGTCATGCTCGGGGATCACTTCGGTCTGGCCGCAGATGGTGCACTTGCCAGCGTCGTCATAGTTGTGATAGACCACGATGGTCACGCCGGCAGCGCCGCAGTTGATGCAGGTATCGGCGGCATTGCAGTAGGCCCAATGCTCCCAGTTCATGATCTTCTCTTTGCAGTCAGGGCATTCCATCCAATGGGAGGCCTGATCATGCTGCCATTCGCCGGTGAGAGCGTGAGCCGTCTCGCCAGTCACGCCCGTGGCGCCGCAGTAGACGCACTTGCCAGCAGTCACGCAGGAAATTTCGTGGGGCATCTTTTCGCCGTCGATGGTGCCGCAGCCCGCGCACTCGAACCAATGGTTGTTCTGGTCGTGGACGAGCTCGTAGTTGCACTCGCCGATCTCGCCCCAGGTGGTCACTTCTTCATAGCCGCAGCCGGAGCAAGTGAAGGTCTGGGTGCCCAGTTCCTTGCAGGTGGGGTTGGTCTTGGCGGTTTCTTCCATGGACTCATGGTTGTCCGCATCAAGGGGCAGATCTTCTTCCTTGGTTTCGCCGCAGGTGCAAGTGTACACAATCTTGCCCGCAACCGCGCAGGTGGATTCAACGCGGCTGGATTCCTGCCAGGAATGCACATGCTGATCGCAATGCATGCAGCGGCCGTTGCTATCGGGGGAATGCTCGGTCTTGTAGATTTCCTCACCGCAGTTTTCGCAAACCTCCCAGCAATGGGTGGCATCATACTGACGGTCGCCGCCGGTGCACCACTTCTCATAGCTGGTCAGCTGCGCAACGGGCGTGCTGCAATACACGCACGCGGTGCCTGTAGTGCAAAACACATAGTGGGGCTGCCACCCTTCAGGGTCGGGTTCACCGCAAACAGCGCAGCTGGTGGCACAGGTAGCGCCATCAACAAACACGGTATCGCCGCTGAAGTCATGCCCGTCGGTAGCACAGTCGGCCAGCGCGGTGCCGCACAGCAGCATCAGCAGAGCGACAAGAAGAATACAACTTGTCTTTTTCATCGGAAAGCCTCCTTATTCTTTTCTTGCTTGCATGATGGTTACACTCAAACAAGCAAACATGTAAGATTATGGGTAAAGTATAGCACAGTCCATTTGCTTTGTCTACCATCGTAGACATATTTATTTTTTTATTCGGTACGCTATTTCATGGAGGTGTTTCCATGAAATATGATAATGAAATCACCGGGACGGTCATTCGGGAACTTCGCAAAAAGCGCGGCGTTTCCCAGGAAGTTTTAAGTGGTTTTGCCTGTATTTCCCGCAGCCACCTGGCCATGATCGAAAATGGCACCAAGAACCCAAATGTAGATACGCTTTGGCGCATCGCAGAGGCGCTGGGAATGCCTTTGAGCGATTTGCTTGCATTAATTGAATCAGAAATCAGCAAGAAAAATGAGCAATGAAAAAGCAGTCACACGACTGCTTTTTTTGCATCAGATGAAATTCGTCCACAAGTGCCTCTCCTGCTCCGGCAAACCATATTTCTCCTTGCCCAGAGCAATGCTCTTCATCAGGAAGGCCATGTTCCGCGCCAGGGTGCGCATGGTCTGCAAACCCTCCGCGTCCTGCTCCGCCTCGCCGGGCGCGCCGCCGTGGACAGAGTTCCAGTACTGGCTGGAGGCCACGGGCATCCCGCTGATGGTGAAGAACTTGTTCAATTCGTCAAACGTGGCCGAGCAGCCGCCCCGGCGGGCGATCACCACGCTGGCACCCACCTTCATGCGCAGGTCGGCGTGGTTGGAGTAAAACAGGCGGGTCAGCGCCGCCACCAGGGTGGCATTGGCCGAGGCATAATACACCGGGCTGCCCACCACCAGACCGTCGGCGGCTTGCAGCTTCACCGCCAGCTCATTCACGATGTCGTCAAACACGCACTTGCCCAGCTTGCCGCATTGCCCGCAGGCGATGCAGCTGCGGATGTCCTTGTTGCCCACATGGACGATCTCCGCCTCAATGCCCTCCTGGGCGAAGATGCTTTCCATTTCACGCAGGGCGCGGGCGGTGTTGCCCTGTGCCTTGGGGCTGCCGTTGAGCATCAGTACCTTCATATGAATAACCTCCTTGAACATTCCTTTGCATCATAGTATAGCACAATGGGCAAAAAAATGGTATCATAATAGCACTCCATGTGAAAGAAGGCTTTTGCAATGATTGCCGAAATTCTCTGCATCGGCACCGAGCTGCTGATGGGGCAGGTGCTGAACACCAATGCGCAGTTTCTCTCCCGGCGGCTCAGCGCCCTGGGGGTGAGCCAATATCACCAAACCGTGGTGGGCGACAATGCCCAGCGCCTGGAGGACGCCTATCGCCTGGCGCTGAGCCGGGCGGATGTGGTGATCACCTCCGGCGGCCTTGGCCCCACGGTGGACGACATCACCAAGCGTGTGGCCGCCAAGGTGGCGGGCAAGGAGCTGGTGCTGTTCCCGGAGGCGGAAGAGGCCATCCGCGCCCGCTTCCAGCGCTACGGCCGCCCCATGACGGAAAACAACCTCTCCCAGGCCATGTTCACCCCGGACACCACCCTGCTGCCCAACCCCAACGGCACCGCGCCGGGCGCCATCGTCCCCATGGGCGAGGGCAAGGTGGTCATCCACCTGCCCGGCCCGCCCAACGAGCTGCAGCCCATGTGGATCGACCAGGCCGAGCCCTGGCTGCAAAAGCGCTCCGGCAAGGTGATGGTGAGCCGATACATCCGCATTTTCGGCATGGGTGAATCCCAGGTGGACGAGCTGCTCTCCGACCTGGAGATGGGCGGCAACCCCACCCTGTCGCCCTACTGCTCCACGGGCGAGGTGATGCTCCGCGCCACCGCCTGTGCCGATGACGCTGCCCAGGCCAAGGCGCTGCTGCTGCCCCTGATCGGCGAGGTGCAAAAGCGCCTGGGCGAGGTGATCTACGCCATCGAAGAGGACGACACCGGCTCCCTGGCCCGCTGTGCCGTGGAAGCCCTGAAGCGCCGCGGCTGGACCATTGCCACCGCAGAGAGCCTCACCGGCGGCCTGATGGCCTCCTCTATGGTGGAGATCCCCGGTGCCTCCGCGGTGGTGAAGGGCGGCTTTGTGACCTACCAGACCGTATCGAAGACCATGCTGGTGGACGTGCCTGCGGAGCTGATCGAGAAGCACGACGTAGTCAGCGCCGAGGTGGCCTATGCCATGGCCGAGGGCGCCCGCAAGCGCCTGGGTACGGACATTGCCATCAGCGCCACCGGGCTGGCCGGCCCCGATGGCGGCACCCCAGAGAAGCCGGTGGGTACGGTTTTCGTGGGCATTTCCACTACGGAGCACACCCGTGTGCTTCCCCTGCGCCTGGTGGGCGACAGGATGCGCATCCGCACCCTGACCATGAAGCACGCCATGAACGCCGTGCGCATCGAAGCGGAGCGTATATAATATGAAACAATTATTCATCGGCGGCCAGGTGTTCACCGGAGAGATGCCCCTGCAAACCGCCTTCGCTGTTGAGGGCGACCGCTTTGTTGCCGTGGGCAGCGACGAGGATATCCTCGCCCTGCGCCGGGAAGGGGATACCCTCACCGACCTGGCGGGGCAGTTCGTGTGCGCCGGGTTCAACGATTCCCATATGCACCTGCTGAACTACGGCTACGCCATGACCTGCTGCGACCTGATGCAGCACACCGCCTCCATCCTTGATTTGCAGGATGGCCTGCGCAGCTTCATCGCGGAGCAGCACATCGCCCCCGGCAGCTGGGTGCGTGGCCGGGGCTGGAACCAGGATTACTTCACCGATGGCCACGGCCTGCCCACCCGCGCCGATCTGGACGCGGTGAGTGGGGAGCATCCCATCTGCATCGTGCGGTGCTGCGGGCATTGCCTGGTGGTGAACAGCAAGGCCATCGAGGTGCTTGGCCTGACAGACGCTGCGCCCCAGCCCGATGGCGGGCATTATGACCTGTCCGCCGGACTGTTTGAGGACAGCGCCATGTCCCTGGTGTACACCCGATTGCCTGCGCCCACCAGAGAGGAACTGAAGGCCATGCTCCGCACCGCCTCCGCTGCTCTGAACAGCTTCGGCGTCACCTCCTGCCAGAGCGACGACCTGTGCACCTTTGAAAACGTGGACTACGAGGAAGTGCTGGCGGCCTATCAGGAATTGCAGCAGGAGGGCGGCCTCACCGTGCGGGTGTACCAGCAGGCGCAGCTGCCCACCCTGGACGGCCTGCGGGAGTTCCTGGCCAAAGGCTACAACACCGGCTGGGGCGGCGAAATGTTCCGCATCGGCCCCCTGAAGCTGTTGGGGGACGGCTCCCTGGGCGCACGGACGGCCTTCCTGCGGGACGGCTATGCCGACGCCCCCGACCAGCACGGCCTGGCCATCTACACCCAGCAGCAGTTTGACGACATGATCGCCCTGGCGCACGCCAGCGGCATGCAGGTGGCCATCCACGCCATTGGCGACGGCATCCTCGACCGGGTGCTGAACGCCTACGAAAAGGCCTTCGCCGCCTGCCCCCGTGGGGATCACCGCAGCGGCGTGGTGCATGTGCAGATCACCCGCCCCGACCAGCTGCGCCGCATGCAGGAGATGCAGCTCCACGCCTACGTGCAGTCCATCTTCCTGGACTATGATATCAATATTGTAGAAAGCCGTGTGGGCGCGACGCTGGCGGCCAGCAGCTATGCCTTCCACAGCCTGAAGGCCATGGGGCTCCACGTTTCCAACGGCACCGATTGCCCGGTGGAAATGCCCATCGCGCTGCGGGGCATCCAATGCGCGGTGACCCGCTGCACCCTCTCCGGCAAAGGCCCCTATCGCCCGGAGGAAGCCATGACCGTGGAAGAAGCCCTGCGCTCCTATACCATCGAGAGCGCCCACGCCTCCTTTGAGGAACACGAAAAGGGGCGCATTGCCCCCGGTCACCTGGCGGATTTCACCGTGCTGGACGGCGACCCCTTCGCCGTGGCCCCGGACAAGATCGGCAGCATTGCACCCCGGCAGACCTGGCTGGGCGGCAAAATGGTCTATCAGGCATAAAACAAGACCTCGGCAATGGCCGGGGTCTTTCTGTTTATGCTTGCTGGCGC
The DNA here is from genome assembly GCA_017463245.1 of Clostridia bacterium. Classification (GTDB taxonomy): domain Bacteria; phylum Bacillota; class Clostridia; order Christensenellales; family Aristaeellaceae; genus UBA11524. The sequence goes on along the minus strand of JAFTPN010000010.1, from coordinate 26,384 downwards.
TTCCGCATCCGCTGCCAGTTCACAAAGCCGTAGAGGTCGTTGACCAGGAACATCACAAAGCACAGCACCATGGGCAGGCAGGTGACATCCTCCATGGCGGCCAGCACCCACAGGATGATCAGCACCACGTCGTTGGCGGCGTAGGCCAGGGCGTAATAGGGGCTGCGCAGAAAGGTGAGGTAGGATGCCAGGAAGCTGGTGGTGATGGACACCGTGCTGATAAGCAGACTGGCGTTGTTCAGCGCCCGCAGAATGAAGTAGAACGCAGCGGTAACCAGGGCAGACCACACCAGCATCACACTCACCTGGCGGCGGCTTACATCCTGCACGGCCACCTCCCTGGAGCCCTGGTAGGGGTGGCGCAGCCAGGAGACCACGGACATCAGCGCGATGGGGGTGGTCATGCACAGGTAGGTGATCATTTCCCCATAATATTGGAAAAGAAAGGAGATCGCCCCGTAAAAAACGGAGAACACCACCGTGAGCACCTGCCCCAGCACATAGCCCTTGGCCACGAAGATCAGCGCCGTAACGCCGATCAGCGAGGCCATGCCGCTGAGCCAGTCGCCCCCGGACAGGGCAAAGGACAGCGCCACCACCGCCACCGAGCAAAGCCACAGGCGGCGCTCGCCGCGGGTCAGGTCACGAAAGGGATTGCGCATGGTCATTCCTCCTGAAACAAAAAACAGCATCCGCCTTGCACATCTTCAAAGACCTAACGATGCGCAAACGAATGCATTCAGCATTTTTGCTACCCGGTGGCAGCTGATATGGTTATACCACATCCGGGGGCGGGTGTCAATCCCAATGCTTCGACAGGAAATTTTGCAAAATTCTAAAATCTGTTACAAAATTATGAAAAATTCTGTTGACATTTCTCTCCCAGCGCCTTACAATAAAACATGGTAAACTATGCAAAGTCTATCCATGGGCATTTTGCCCATTGACCACTTTATGGCTTCGGAGGAATATCAAATGCGGAAGAACGTTTGGTTCAAGGGAATCATGGCAAGCCTTCTGGCTGTGCTGCTGGTGGCGGTATGCTCCGTGGCGCTGGCTGCCCAGGGCTACCCCTTCACCACCGTGACCAACGACCAGGTGAACCTGCGGCGCAATGCCTCGTCCACGTCCACCATCCTGGATCGCATCCCGGCGGGCGACAGCGTCACCGTGCTGGGCACCCAGGGCAATTATTACAAGGTGAGCTACGAGGGGCGCACCGGCTATGTGATCCAGAAATATGTGGTGACCTCCGGCGATGCCGTGACCACCGCCGCCCCCACGGCCGAACCCACCGCCACCGGCTACCCCTATGAGACCACCACCAACGACCAGGTGAACCTGCGCGCCAAGGCCTCCATCAACAGCCAGAAGCTGACCTCCATCCCCAAGGGCGCCACCGTGACGGTGGAGAAGCTCTCCGGCTCCTTTGCCAAGGTGAGCTACAAGGGCAAGAGCGGCTACTGCAAGCAGGATTACCTCAACCTGAAAAAGATCGTGAAGGCCACCGCCACCCCTGCGCCCGTGGCCACGCCCTCCCCCGTGGAGAACGCCTCCAGCTACCTGGTGCTGCAGATGGGCTCCTCCGGCAGCCATGTGGCCGCCCTGCAGGAGGCGCTGATCGAGCTGGGCTTCCTCAGCGGCAATGCTGACGGCGTGTTTGGCGCTGGCACCCAGAATGCGGTCATCGCCTTCCAGCAGAAGAACGACTACCCCGCCACCGGCATTGTGGATGCCAACCTGCAGGCCTTCCTGTACAGCGGCAAGCCCAAGAATGTGAAGGGCACCAAGACCCAGATCAAGACCCTGGCGCCTGTTTCCGGCGTGATCATCCGATTGAACAACCGGGGCGAACTGGTTCGCACCGTGCAGACCCGCCTGAAAGAGCTGGGCTACTACGCCGAGGACATCACCGGCATTTATGACAAAACCACCCAGTCCGCCGTGAAGGCCTTCCAGAAGAAGAATGGCCTGAAGGCCGACGGCATTTGCGGCAGCGACACCCAGAGTGCGCTGCTGGGCGTGGGCGCGATCTCTGCCACCGCCACCGCGACCCCCGAACCCACCGCTGCGCCTACTGCCGCACCCACCTTCCAGGTTCCCAGCGCCACGGTTCGCAAGGGTTCCACCGGCACCAATGCCAAGCTGGTGCAGCAGCGCCTGAAGGATCTGGGCTACCTGAGCGGCAAGGTAGACGGCAACTTCGGCACCTCCAGCGTCACCGCGCTGAAATCCTTCCAGACCAAGAACGGCCTCAAGGCCGATGGCGAGGCTGGCACCGCCACCTACAAGCTGCTGTTCAGCTACAGCGCGGTTTCCGCCAACGCCCAGCCCACCGCCGTGCCCACCATTGCCCCCACCATCGCTCCGGCTACTACCTACGCGCCCATCACCAAGGATAACGTGGTGACCATCAAGCTGGGCGTGCAAAGCGAGGCCGTGACCCGCCTGCAGATCCGCCTTACCGAGCTGGGCTACTACAACGCCTATGTGGACGGCAAGTGCAAGGCCGACGATGTGGCCGCCATTAAGGATTTCCAGAAGAACAACGGCCTCTCCGTGGACGGCGTGGCTGGCTATGATACCCAGGTGAAGCTGTACAGCGTCACCGCCCTGACCTATTCCGGCGCCATTGCCGGCGGTACGGTGGACACCTTCACCACCCTGCGCAAGGGCGACGTCAGCGACGCGGTAAAGGAAATGCAGCAGCGCCTCATCGACCTGGGTTACCTGACTGACAAGGCCGACGGCAATTTCGGCCGCAACACCTTTGAGGCGGTGTACGCCTTCCAGAAGGCCAACGGCCTGCCCCGCGACGGCATTGCCGGTGCCAAGACCCTCAGCAAGCTCTACTCCGCCACCGCCTCTTCCGCTGCCCCCAGCGCCACCGCCGCGCCGGTTCAGTCCACCACCCTGCGCAAGGGCGATGCCAACTCCGCCGTGAAGGCCATGCAGCAGCGCCTCATCGACATGGGCTACCTTTCCGGCAAGGCTGACGGCGACTTTGGCGTGCAGACCTACCGTGCGCTCATCTCCTTCCAGAAAGCCAACAAGCTGGACGCCGATGGCGTAGCCGGTGCCAAGACCCTGGCCGCGCTGAACAGCGCCAACGCCATCACCGCCCAGGGCAGCAGCACCACCGTGAAGCCCTCCACCAGTACCAGCAGCACCACCATTTCCGCGGCCAATGTGCAGTACCTCAACTGGTACAGCAGCATCCGCGCCCAGGCCAAGAAGTACCCCTACGCCACCGTGTATGACTTCTCCACCGGCATCAGCTGGCAGGTGCACATGTTCTCCTTCGGCGCCCATGCCGATGCCGAGCCCCTCACCGCCGCCGATACCGCCAAAATGGAGCGTGCCTTTGGCGGCAACACCTGGAACCCCAAGGCAGTCTGGGTCGTCTTTGGTGATGGCAGCATCTACATGGCTTCCACCCACTCCATGCCCCACCTGCCCCAGCACCGCACCGATAACGACTTCGACGGCCACGTGTGCATCCACTTCCCCCGCACCGCCTCCCAGGTGGCCTCCATCGGCCCCTACGCCACCAGCCACCAAAAATCCATCGACGCCGGCTGGATCAAAACCCAGGACATGATCAAGTGACCAAAGGGGCTTCGCCCCTTTGGAAACCCATCTTCTGTTGTTGGAAGATGGGTTTTCCCTTTGCAGGGGTCACGGCGCGAATACGGTCGCGCCGCGACGCGGGGGAAGTAACTAAGGCTCCCCTTTATAGGGGAGCTGTCCCGAAGGGACTGAGGGGTTGAGCCTCCCTTGTGTAAAGGGAGGTGGCTCGCCGCAAGGCGAGACGGAGGGATTGGGCGCTGCTTGTATCACTCCGTATGCAGAAGTGCAAAACTGCGACTACCAATCCCTCAGCCCCTTCGGGGCAGCTCCCTTTACACAAGGGAGCCTTATATGCTCCCCGCCCACACTCTAAATTCCGCATTCCGAATTCCGAATTTTACAAGGAGGCTCCCATGCCGACGATCCGCGTTGCTTTGGGCGATCGTGCCTACCCCATCCACATCCAATCCGGCCTCATCGACCAGGTGGGCGCTCACGCCCGTGAGGTGCTGGGGGATTGTGCCCTGGCCATCATTACCGATGACCATGTGGCGCCGCTGTACCTTGCCCGCGTGGAGGCCTCGCTGGATGCAGCTGGCCTGCGCCACACCAGCATTGTGCTGCCCCATGGCGAGCCCACCAAGTGCCTTGCCCAGCTGAGCAATCTCTACGATTTCCTCTGCGAGAGCCATATCACCCGCAAGGATGCCATCATCGCCCTAGGCGGCGGCGTCATTGGTGATCTGGCAGGGCTGGCGGCGGCTACCTTCCTGCGGGGCATCCGGTTTATTCAGGTGCCCACCACCCTGCTGGCGCAGGTGGATTCCTCTGTGGGCGGCAAGGTGGCGGTGGATCTGCCCCAGGGCAAGAACCTGGTGGGCGCGTTCTATCAGCCCGCTTGCGTGCTGTGCGACCCCCTCACCCTCAACACCCTCACCGATGATTACTGGCGGGATGGCCTGGGCGAGGTGGTGAAGTACGGCTGCATCAACGATGCCGAGCTGTTCGCCCTGCTGGAGGGCTGTGCCCCCGGTGGCCGCGCCGCGCTGATGGACAAGATCGATACCATTCTGCAGCATTGCATCCAGGCCAAGGCCGATGTGGTGGCGCAGGATGAGCACGACACCGGCCTGCGCATGACGCTGAACTTCGGCCACACCATCGGCCACGCGGTGGAGACCTGCCAGCACTACGATGGTCTGCGCCATGGCGAAGCGGTGGCGCTGGGCATGTCTGTGATGACCCGCCTCACCGAAGCCCGGGGCATGACCGCTCCCGGCACCTCTGCCCGGCTGGATGCGCTGCTTGCTGCCCTGGAAATGCCCATGCAGCTTCCTGCCATCCCGGAGGACGACCTTATTTCCGCCATGGGCATGGACAAGAAGTCCGCTGGCAAGGCGCTGCGGGTGATCGTGCTGGACGAGATCGGCACCTGCCGCATCCACACCACGGAAGCGTCCTTCTTCCGGGGCATGTGCTGAAAAACTGGCGACTTTCGACAAAATACAGCAAACGAATGCATTTTCCTCTTTTCAAACGCCTGCGAAAACGCTACAATAATAATATGCACTATTGCGGACAGCATGGGCTGTCCGCATTTTTTAAGGGAGGCTCTCCATGCCGCCTACCATTTATGCCTGGCGCTCCATCCGCTGGGAGGCCGATGTTCCCCTGACCGACGACCAGCGCACCGCTCTGCTGGCCATTGCCTTGGAGACCCTGCAGCCCATTGCCCTGGCCGAGGGCAGCTTTGACGTGCAGGGCGATGCCCTCACCCTGCGCCTTGGCCACACCCGCTTCCCCGCCGCCATCCAGCGGGACATGGCGCTGTGGCTCTGCGCCCAGGGGCTGATGGAATACGCCTCCGTTTCCCTGGCGCTGGACGGCACCATGCACATCGGCCAGGAATCTGCCGATGACCAACCCGCCGAGGCCACCCGGGAGATCTCCGACTGGTGGAACAGCATCACCCCCATGCCCGGCCAGCAGGCGCACCAGCACCGCCTGCACCTGCAAACCATTGTCAAGCGGCGGCAATACACCGCCCTGGGCGGCTATGTGAGCCGCGAACTGCGGGGCGTGGAGCAGGCCGGGCTGGTTTGCCTCGCCTTTGTGCCGCTGGTGATCGAGGCCATCTGGAGCCAGCACGCCGGGCTGTCCCTGCGGCAATTGACCCAGGGGCTCAGCCTGGACGGCATGACCCGCCGCCCCCGCGAAGCGCTGCTGGCCTGGCTGGACACGCTGATCCCCCTCCTGCGCCAGAGCCCCGATGCCGCTGCCGCCGCCCCCATCGACAGGGTGATCGCCGGCATCCGGGCGGATTGCTCCCTGCCCTATTCCCAGCAGAACCTGAGCCGCTCCCTGGGGCTGACCCCAGCTTATTTCTGCCGCCTGTTTCTGGACAAAACGGGGCTGCACTTTTCCACCTTCCTCACCCGCACCCGCATGGAAAAGGCCCAGCAGCTGCTCTCCGACGGGCAGAGCCATTCCCTGGCCGAGGTCAGCGCCGAGTGCGGCTACCCCAACAAGAGCTACTTCTGCCAGGTGTTCAAGAAATACACCGGGCTGACCCCCGGCGAATTCGAGCAGCGCTGCAAGTGATTCCCATGCAGGGATGTGCGGCCTTCATCCGTTACAATATTGGACAAAATGTGCTTGTCCATCCCGCATACAATGCACCATCCCCATCCGCGAGGAGGTTGCCCATGAAACGATTCCTTTGCCTTGTGCTGGCATTGCTGCTCCTGCCCCTGTGGGTCAGCGCCGAGGAGCAAGAAGCCCCCGCCCCCACCATCCGGGTGCTTTTGCGCCGGCTGAACCTCACCGACCGGGCTGACCTGATCCTGGACGGCGTATACACCGCCGCCACCGGCAAGGAGGCCAGCATGGCTTTCCCCAAGGGCAGCAAGGTCACCGTGCAGATCCGCGAGGGCGAACTGTACCTGTTCTACGCGGGCATGAGCCTGCGGGTAGGCGATGAGCTGCGCTTTATCCGCAACGCCTCCTCCGCCAGCGAGAGCGAGGGCATCCGCTTTGCCGAAAACGGCAATTTCTACCCCGGCGACCTGCTGCTCACCGTGAAGGACGGGATGCTCCAGCCGGTATTGACCATCTCGGTGGAGGATTACCTGATGGGCGTGGTGCCCCACGAAATGAGCAACGCCTTCCCCCTGGAAGCCCTGAAGGCGCAGGCCATCTGCGCCCGCACCTACGCCCTGGCACACATCGATACCTCCGAGGACTACGACGTGGTGGACACCACCAACGACCAGGTGTTCAAGGGCGTTGACCTGGATGACCAGAACGCCATCCGCGCCGTGAAGGAGACCGCGGGCGTGGTGGGCATGTACAAGGGCAAGCTAGCCACCTGCTACTACAGCGCCTCCAACGGCGGCCAGACCGAGCTGGTGGAAAACGTTTGGAGCGGCCGTGGCGACTGGAGCTACTACGCCATGGTGGATGATCCCTTCGACCTGGAGAACCCGGAGAGCATCGTGCGCCGCGCCAAGCTGCGCAAGGACGCCCAGAACATCCCCGCAGACTTTTCCGTGGTGATCGCCAGCTACATGGCGGATGAAATGATCCGCCAGGGCTTCGAGCCCCTGCCCCGCGCCTTCCGCATCGACAGCATCACCCATGTGGCGCTGGGCGGCGGCAAGTTTGACGAGCCCAGCCGCATGGTGGATGAAATGACCATCACCTTCACCTGGTCCGGCCGGAAGCTGCTGAAGTGGCACAGCGATGCCGCCCCCACCGACGACGATGAGGAGATCTTCCTCTTCGCCATCACCCCGGAGCCCACCGATGCCCCCACGCCCTCTCCCACCCCGGAGATCACCCCGGAGCCCCAGCCCGTCTACAGCGAGTTCATCCCCGTGGAGGAAAGCGCCACCCTCACCCTGCCCCTGTTCCCGGAGGTCATCCGGGCGCTGAACCTTTCCATTTCCGGCAGCAACAACGAGATGGTGACCCTGGTGGAAAGCGACGACACCTTCACCCTGGAAGCCCGACGCTATGGCCACGGCGTGGGCATGAGCCAGCGGGGCGCCCAATGGATGGCCGCCCAGTATGGCAAAACCTATGCGGATATCCTTTCCTTCTACTATCCCGGCATGACCCTGGCCAAGGTGGATGCAGGCGCTGCCGCCCTGCCCACCGCCCAGCCCCAGCTGGTGGAGACCCCCGCGCCTCCCGCTACCCCCACGCCCCGTCCTACCCTGATGCCCGTGACCGGCGAATTGCCCCAGGGCGCTTACCTGGCCAGCGTGGAGGGCATTGAGGATGATTCCAGCCTGAACCTGCGCATGGAGCCCACCACCGCCTCGGATATCCTGATGCGGCTGTACAAGCACCAGCAGCTGGTGGTGCTGGAGATCTGCGACGATCCCGCCTGGGTGAAGGTCAGGACCGACGTGGTCGAGGGCTATGTGATGCTCAGCTTCCTGGAAAAAGTGGAATAAAAATTTTTTCAAGTGGCTTCGGCCACTTTTTTTGTCTCTTGGAGCCACGATATGACTGTATAGGCTAAACCCGCGAGGATATATTTGTCTTTTTCTCGCGAACCTTTTTACGATTTTGCGCAAAAATTTATTTTCTGGGTACTTGACAACCATAAACAACATGGCTATAATGTAGTTAAGTGATATTTACTTAACAAAATTAAGTAAATATAAAAAAGAGGAGGAAAAGAATATGAAGAAGATCCTGTCTCTGGTTCTCTGCCTGATGATGGTTCTGTCTGCGGTGTCCTTCGCTTCTGCCGAAGCTACCGTGCCCACCATCGACCAGATCAAGCTGGGTGAGGACTACACCGACCTGACCGCCACCGTGAAGTGGCTGAACCACCGCACCGACCTGCTGAACAGCGGCGCCTGGGCCAACTACATCGCCGAGTTCAACAAGGTGTACCCCAACATCACCGTTGAGGTCGAGGGCATCACTGACTACGCTCAGGACACCCTGACCCGCCTGACCGGCTCCGACGACTGGGGCACCATGATGGGCATCCCCCAGGTGGAAGCCAGCGAGTTCGCCACCTACTTCACTCCCCTGGGCTCCCTGGAGACCCTGAGCGGCATCTACAACTATGCTGACGCCAAGGCTCACGACGGCGTTGTGTATGGCATGCCCTCCACCGGCAATGCCAACGGCATCGTGTACAACAAGGCCGTGTTCGAGAAGGCCGGCATCACCGAGCTGCCCAAGACTCCCGACGAGTTCATCGCTGCTCTGAAGGCCATCAAGGAAAACACCGACGCTATCCCGCTGTACACCAACTATGCTGCTGGCTGGACCATGGGCGCTTGGGACGCTTACCTGGGCGGCTCCCTGGGCGATGCTGACTTCATGAACAACGGCATCATCACCGAGAAGGATCCCTTCGCCAACAAGATCGAAGGCGCCGGCCCCTATGCCGTGTACAAGATCCTGTATGACGCTGTGGCCAACGGCCTGATCGAAGAAGACTACACCACCACCGACTGGGAAGGCTGCAAGGGCATGATCAACCGCGGTGAGATCGGTTGCATGGTGCTGGGCTCCTGGGCTCACATCCAGATGGTCGAGGCTGGCCCCAACGGCGACGACATCGGCTACATGGCTTTCCCCATCACCGTGAACGGCAAGCAGTATGCCAACGCTGGCGCTGACTATTGCTACGCTATCAACGTGAAGGCTCCCGTTGACGAGCAGATCGCTGCCATGGTTCTGATCAAGTGGCTGACCCACGAGTCCGGCTTCGCCTACAACGAGGGCGGCACCCCCATCAACAAGGACGGCGAGTTCCCGGCTCTGTACGCTGCCTTCGACGGCGTTGACCTCCTGCCCGACAATGCCGCTGTGGATCAGCAGCTGATCGACGACCTGAACGCCGACTCCAACCTGTCCATCAACCGTGGTGGCGACGCCAAGATCCAGAAGATCATCGAGCACGCCTTCAACGGCACCAAGACCTTCGACGAGATCATGACCGAGTGGAACGAAGCCTGGTCCGACGCTCAGGCCGATCATGACATCGAAGTGAAGTAATCCATTTGGCAAACCTCTTACAGGAGGCTGGAGTTCGTCTCCAGCCTCCTGTTTTCAAAGGAAGGAGTAACGCCATGTCTACCGTGAACCCTGCCGTACCCCAGCCCAGCGGTCGCAAAACCTTCCGCGAGTGGTTTGCAGTACCCAAGAATCAGCAGCGGGTGGTCATTTTCACCTTTGCTGTTGTTCCTGTTCTGCTGCTCATTATGTTCACCTACTATCCCTTTGTGAAGATGGTGGAGTGGAGCTTCTACAACATGAGCTACACCAAAAACCGTGGCTTTATTGGCCTGAAGAACTACATCGACGTTTTCACCAAGGATGAGCTTTTTGCCACCTTCCGCGTCAGCCTTTATTACATGGTGGGCGCCCTGGTGCAGATCGCCCTGGCGCTGTATTTCGCCACCATCCTCTCCTTCAAAACCAAGTTCACCGCCTTCTACAAGGGCGCTATGTTCTTCCCCTTCCTGATCAACGCCATCGCCATCGGCTTCATCTTCAAGTTCTTCTACACCCGCGGCTATGTGCTGGATACCACCCTGGGCTTCTTCGGCATCCCATTGGAAAGCCTGCCCTACTGGCTGCGTGACATGAACGTGAACAACTGGTCGCTGGTAGCCACCTCGGTGTGGAAGTACATGGGGCAGAACATGGTGCTGTTCTCCGGCGCCATCATGAGTGTGGATCCCACCCTGTACGAGGCTGCCGCCATCGACGGCGCCAACAAGTGGCACCAGTTCCGGTATGTGATCCTGCCCAGCATCTCCACTGTGCTGACGCTGAACGTGATCCTCTCCATCACCGGTTCCCTTTCCGCCTTCGAGCCGCCCTACGTCATCGCTGCCATGGGCGCCAACGGCACCGCCACTTACTTCATCCAGATGCATCAGACTGCCCACGTGAACCACAAGGTGGGCCTGGCCTGCGCCATGGCTGTGGTGCTGGTGCTGATCATCTGCATCTGCACGGTGATCCAGAAGCTGATCTTCAAGTATGCTTTCCGCAACGCCGGCACCGATACCAAGCCTGCTAAGAAGGGAGTGCTGTAACGTGGGTGTGGAACGTACGCCAAAAGATTATTTCCTGAAATTCCTCAAGCACCTGACGCTGATCGCCGCCTCCTTCGTGTGCATTCTGCCTCTGGTCAGCTGCGTGTTCGCCGCCTTCAAAACCAAGGAAGAATTCAGCGTTACCAGCAAGGTCGCGCCGCCGGAAAACTGGCTGCACTTTGATAACTTCGTCAATTTCTGGAATGATTCCGGCATTGGCCAGGGCTTCCTGACCTCCATCGGCGTGATGCTGATCACCATCCTGATCTCCGTGATGCTGGGCAGCATGCTGGCCTATGTGCTGGATCGCTTCAAGTTCCGCGGCAACGCGCTGATCCGCAACGCCTTCACCCTGGCCAGCCTGATCCCCGGCCTGGCCATGCAGGTCACCATCTACAAGATGATGTCCAACCTGAACCTGGTCAACTCCCTACCCGGCTACATCCTCATGATGGCTGGCACGGACGTGATCTCCATCTACATCCTTCTGCAGTATTTCGAAAACCTGCCCACCGCGCTGGACGAAAGCGCCATCATCGAGGGCTGCACCTACTATGGCGTGTTCTTCCGCATCCTGATGCCCCTTCTGCGGCCTGCCATGGTCACCTGCATGATCCTCAAGGGCGTGGGCATCTACAACGAATACTACAATGCCAACCTGTACCTGCAGGACAAGAAGCTGTACAAAACGGTGTCCACCGCCCTGTACACCTATCTGGGTCCCACCAAGTCCCAGTATGAGATCATCTGCGCGGGCGTGCTGATCTGCACCCTGCCCATCCTGATCATCTTCATCCTGTTCCAGAAGCAGATCTACAATGGCATGACCAACGGCGCCGTGAAGGGCTAATGCTTGACGAAAACGGGAATTACTGGTATCATCAACAAATGATGTTTCCTGTATGCAAAAGAAGCGGAGGTTGATGAACTTTGAAAAACGTAACCATGAGGGACATCGCCACCGCTGTAGGCGTCAGCGTGGTCACAGTATCCAAGGCGCTTTCGGGCGAAAGCGGCGTGAGCCATGAAATGCGCGAGCGCATCATCCGCACCGCTGCTGACATGGGCTATGTGAACCCCAACAGCAAGCGCATCCAGACCGTGAAGGCGCTGGACATCGGCGTGCTGGTTCCCATGCGCTTCTTCAAGCCGGATTCCTACTACTCCATGCTCTCCCCCATGCTGGTGCAGGAATTGACCAACGCCGGTCACTTCTGCCTGCTGGAGACCCTGGACGAGGAAGCCGAGCGCAACCTGGAGCTGCCCAACCTGATCCGCCGCCGCCATGTGGATGGCCTGATCCTGCTGGGCGAACCCAGCATGGACTACGTCCGTGCCATTACCGCCCAGTCCACCCCCATTGTGTTCATGGACTTCTACGACGATCGTGCCAGCGCCCCCGCCGTGGTGGGCGACAACACCTACGGTGCCTATCGCCTCACCAACCACCTCATCAAGAACGGCCACCGGGATATCGCCTATGTGGGTCGCACGTCCCTCACCAGCAGCATCATGGATCGCTTCCTGGGCTACTACCGCGCCATGCTGACCAACAACCTGCCCGTGCGCAGCGAGTGGATCCTGGATGACCGCGACGAGCATGGCGAGGTCATTGCCCCGGAATTCCCCCAGCAGATGCCCACCGCCTTCGTTTGCAACTGCGACGTAACGGCGCAGAAGCTCATCGAAAAGCTTTTGCAAAAGGGCTACCGCGTGCCGGAGGATATCTCTGTGATGGGCTTTGACGAATATCCCGCCACCCCGGCCTCCCTGCCGTCCATTTCCTCCTTCCGCATCAATTACGAGACCATGCTCCGCTCCACCGTGCAGCTGATGATCGACTGCTGTTCCGGCCGGGGCGCGCTGCCCAGCCGCATGGTCATCGGCGGACATCCCAAGTACAAGGAATCCGACGGCATAGCGCCCATTCTTTGATTTTTTTAGGAACTGCCTTCAAAAGCAGTTCCTATTTTGTTGACACACCTGCTCCGAGGTGATATGGTATTCTCAGCAGCAAACGTTACGTCAAGGAGGAACCCCCCATGCCCTATAACAAGAACAACCCCTGGGATCGCAGCGACGACCAGTCCCTTTTGTGGATCTACGACACCGAAACGGACACCAGCACCCTGGTGGCTGAGATGGATTACGTCATCGAAGCTCCCAACTGGACGCCCGACGGCAAAGCCCTGGTGTACAACAGCGAAGGCTGCATCTACCGCATTGACCTGGAAACCAAGGCCATCACCAAGATCGATACCGATTTCGTCAACGACTGCAACAACGACCATGTGCTTTCTGCCGATGGGCAGCAGCTGGCGGTGAGCCACGCCACCAAGGAAGACGGCAAGTCCCGCATCTACACCCTGCCCATCACCGGCGGCGTGCCGCGGCTGATCACTCCCCTGGCGCCCAGCTACCTCCACGGCTGGTCCCCCGATGGCAAGACCCTGGTGTACTGCGCCGAGCGAAACGGCGACTACGACATCTACACCATTCCCGCCGAGGGCGGCGTGGAGACCCGCCTCACCGATGCCCCCGGCCTGGATGACGGCTCCGAATACGACTCCGTGGGCGAGTACATCTGGTTCAACTCTGTGCGTTCCGGCCTGATGCAGGCCTGGCGCATGAAGGCCGATGGCTCCGAGCAGACCCAGATGACCTTCGATGAAAACTGGAACACCTGGTTCCCCCACATTTCCCCCGACCGCAAGCTGGTCTCCATGGTCTGTTACAAGAAGGGCGACGTGCAGCCCGGCGAGCACGTTCCCCACAAGCATGTGGAGCTGCGCCTGATGAACGCCGATGGCTCCGGCCTGCGCACGGTGGTGAAGCTCTTTGGCGGCCAAGGCACCATCAACGTCAATTCCTGGGCGCCGGACAGCAAGCGCTTCGCCTATGTGACCTACACCATCCGCGGCATTGGCATTCCGGAGGAGGAATAAGAACATGAAGCATCCTGTGAGCAAAAAGGGCTTTATCCAGATCAACATCGTGGTGAAGGACATCGAGCTGGCCGCCAGGAAGTGGGCGGAGCTGCTGGGCATTGAGGTACCGGAGATCCGCATCAACCACCTGGAGGGCAACGAGCACTACACCTACCGCGGCGAGTCTGTGTCCTGCGACCTGAAGGTGTGCGATATCCACATGGAAGGCTTTGTGCTGGAGCTGCACCAGCCCATCGGCGGGCCGTCCTCCTTCCAGGAATTCCTGGACAAGCACGGCAACGGCGTGCACCACCTGGGCTTTGAGGTGGGCGATCAGCGCGACGCCGTCATCGCCGACCTGACCGAGGCTGGCTATGACACGGGCCGCACCCTGGGCATCTACCCCGGCAGCAGCTGGACCATTGTGGACACAGAGGACGTGCTGGGCGTGAACCTGAACATCAAGCCTGTGAGATAACTCCCACCCGGCCAACATTTTTGGCCGGTTTTTTTGCGGCTTCCACCTATTCCATCCATGGCAAATTATGCTATAATGGTACAAAGCCGAGGAGGAACCGAACATGACCGAACGAGTTAAGCGTGCATTGCTTGCCATGCAGCGCCGCGACTGGGAACACGGCGTTGCTGCCCAGGCCTTTTTAGAGGCAGGCGACCACGATATCGCCATCGCCATGGCTGTGGAAGGCGCCAACCGCCAGCAGCCCAACGGCCGCTGCTGCCAGGTGGATGCCTCCAATGGCGTTACCGACCCCTGCGCCATTGGCGAGGCGCTGATCTTTGCCTGCGAGCAGACGGGCGATCCCTTCCTGTGCGCCGCCCGGGACAAGCTGCTCCATTGGGCGCTGGTGGATGCGCCCCGCACGGACAAGGGCATTGTGCATCACTTCTCCCACGATGCGCTGATCTGGGTGGATTGCATGTACATGCTGCCGCCCTTTCTGGCTCGCGCAGGCCTGTTTGACGAGGCCATGAAGCAGCTGGACGGCTGCTGGGATATCCTCCTTGATCCGGAAAAGAACCTGCTCTCCCACCAATGGAGCGAGCGGGAAAAGCTCTTCCACCGCAAGGATGTGTGGGCGGTGGGCAACGGCTGGGCCATGGCTGGCATGGCGCGGGTCATCGCGCTGCTGCCGGAAAGCCATGCCGAAGGCAAGCAGCGCCTCATCCGCCGCGTCAAAACGCTGATCGATGCCGCCCTGCCCTTCCAAATGGAGGATGGCTCCTTCCACGATGTGCTGGACGACCCCGCCACCTTCCGCGAGGTGAACTTCAGCCAGATGCTGGCCTACACCATCTATCGCGGCGTGGCCGCTCGCTGGTTGGAGGAAAGCTACCTCCCCGCCGCCGAAAAGGCTCGTGCCGCCGCCCTGAGCGAGGTGGACGAATACGGTCTGGTGCGCAATGTGTGCGGCATGCCCAATTTTGACCATCCGGGCGTGGCCGCAGAAGGCCAGGCCTTCCACATCCTGATGGAGGCCGCCCGCGCCGACCTGATGCACCAATGAAAGGAAGAATCCCTATGTTTAAGTCCCTGCTCCGCATTCTGAGCTTCATTCTCTCCGGCACGCTGCTGTGCAGCACCGCCAGCGCCGAGGAATCCGTTTTCACCCAGGAGATGGTGGAGCGCTCCCTCTTCTCCGTGGGCAACACCCAGCGCCTGCACAAGGCCATCGAAAAAGCCCGCGCTGGTGAGGAAGTCTCCATGGTCTACCTGGGCGGCTCCATCACCGAGGGCGCCCTGGCCAATCCCCGGAAGACCCATTGCTATGCCGCCCTGTCCGCCCAGCTTTTTGCCGAGAAATTCATGCCCGACCCCGCCAAGCTGCGCTATCACAACGCGGGCATTTCCGGCACGCCGTCGCTGCTGGGCATCACCCGCTGTGAGCAGGACGTGCTGGCCTATGAGCCGGACATCGTGTTCATCGAGTTTGCGGTGAACGACGCCTCCGACTTCAATGCCCAGATGACCTATGAATCCCTGGTGCGCAAGCTGCTGCAAAGCGAGAGCCAGCCCGCCGTGGTGCTGGTGCTGACGCTGCTCAGCGGCGGCTATTCCGCCCACGTGCACATGAAGCAGATCGCCAAGCACTACGACCTGGGCGTGGTTTCCGTGTACGATGCCATCAAGCCGGAGCTGGACATGAAGCGGATGGAGTGGAGCGACTATTCCTCCGACTATGCCCACCCCACCAACGAAGGCCATGCCTTCATCGCGGAGCTGATCAGCCACTACTTCGACCAGGCCGCCGCCAAAGCGCCCACGGACTACACCATCCCCCAGGAAGCCCGCTACTCCAAGGCCATGGAAAACCTGCGCAATGTGCGCAATGGCGATGCTGAGATCATCACCGAGGGCAGCCTGCCCTTTGCCACCCAGGCCTGCTATTCCTACACCCAGGGCTGGCGGCACCGCACCTCCGTTCCCGGCAACGACCCCATGGTGCTGCAGCTCACCGGCCGCTACATGACCCTGGTCTTCCAGCAGGACAATAACGAATATTGCGCCACCGCCGAGGTCTGGGTGGACGACAAGCTGGCCACCACCCTCCCCGGCCATTCCACCACCGCCTGGGGGCAGCCCGTCGTCCAGCTCATCGACCTGGGCACCAACGCCCCCCACACCATCAAGATCCTCATGTCCGAACCCGACGCCGCCAAATACTTCAACCTCCTCGACATCGCTTACGCGGCAGAGTAACGGCACCAGAGGCTCTGCCTCTGGACTCCGGTCAGGGCGCTGCCCTGACAACCCGCTTAAGGGATTTCATCCCTTAAGAATCCCTTTCGGGGATAGCGCTGCCGGGCGATCTCCGAGCAGGGGTCACGGCGCGAATACGGTCGCGCCGCGACGCGGGAAATGCAACGTTCCACCTCATCCGGCCTTCGGCCACCTTCCCCTCAAGGGGAAGGCTTTTGCACGGCCACGCACCATGGCTTCCCCTTGAGGGGAAGCTGTCGCCGCAAGGCGACTGATGAGGTGGAAAGCTGCACTTCACGCCATGCCGCTTGGCTGTGCATCCCTTAAGAATCCCTTTCGGGGATGGCGCTGCTGGGCGATCTCCGAGCAGGGGTCACGGCGCGCAACGGTCGCGCCGCGACGCGGGAAATGCAACGTTCCACCTCATCCGGCCTTCGGCCACCTTCCCCTCAAGGGGAAGGCTTTTGCACGGCCATGCACCATGGCTTCCCCTTGAGGGGAAGCTGTCGCCGCAAGGCGACTGATGAGGTGGAAAGCTGCACTTCACGCCATGCCGCTTGGCTGTGCATATGTAGGGGCGATCTGCGATCGCCCGCCGTCCACAAACTAAATTCCGCATTCCGAATTCCGAATTCCGCATTCAACAGGAGGCTTCCATGCGACAGGTCAAAATCGGCGCTCCCGGCTTCATCCTCATGGACGAAATGCGCAGGGATATGCCCGGCACACTGCAAAGGATTGCCCATCTGGGCTACGATGGCATTGAGCTGCTGGGCTTCTTCGGCCACAGCGCGGCGGACATCCGTGCCTGGTGCGCCCAGGCCGGGCTGGAGCCCTACAGCTGCTTCATCAGCATGGCTGACCTGCTGGGCGAGGGCATTGCGCCGGACAACCCGGTGGATCAGGCCGTGGCCATGCCCGGCAGCACCCCGGAGGAAAAGCTGGCCTATGTGAAAGAGATCGGCTGCCAGTATGTGGGACTGCTGCTTCCCGATGATGTGATGGACGAAACCGTGATGGCGCGCATCAACCGCGCCGTGGCGCTGATCCGCCAGCAGGGTCTGCAAGCACAGTATCACAACCATGCCAAGGAATACCTGAACCGCTGGGGCGAGGGCTACCGGATGGACTACATCATGGAGAATTCCGACCCCGCCATGCTCTTTGAGCCTGACCTGGGCTGGATCGAGATCGGCGGCGGCTGCTGCCCCGACCAGCTGCGCCGCTATGCTGAGCGCATCCGCATCGTTCACCTGAAGGACTACTACCGTCAGACCTTCGACACCAGCCTGCCCCACCTGTTCCGTCCCACCGGCTATGGCGTGATGGACTGGGCGACCCTGCTCCCCCTGTGCGAGCAAGTGGTGCAGCCCCTGTGGTACACCGCCGACCACGACAAGGCCTACGACCAGGACATTTATCAGGAACTGGGGATGTCGCTGGACTTCATCCGCAACGCCCTTCTGTATTGCGATTGACGGCATAAAAACAGCAGCGTTCCTTTCTTTGGAACGCTGCTGCTTTTTATTCGCTGATATAATCCGCCACGCTGTTCAGCGTCACGAAATATGGATCCCGGTACACCTCCCGGAGCTTCTCATCGGTGTTGAATTCATCGCTGGTCAGCCAGCGGGTGTGCCAGGTCATGAACCACACCCAGGGAGCGTTTTCCTCCTGCATCTGCTTCCGGGTGGGGATTTCGCCATTCTCGTGATAGCAAATGGGCATGCCCTCCGGCGCAATGGCCGCGCACTTGCGGTACAGCTCGCCCTGGGCGCCGCCCTGGTAGCTGTCGCCGCCCAGAATGTCCACGCAGTCGTCCCCGGGATACCAGGGCGCCAGGTCACCCGGCGCATCGGAGAAGCCCAGCACCCAGATCAGGTTGTTCAGGCCATGCACATTGGTGTAGCGGTCGTACATCAGCCGCCACAGCTTCACAAAGCCCTCTGCGCCGCCGCGTCCCCACCAGAACCACTTGCCGTCCATTTCGTGGAAAGGCCGCCAGAGCACGGGGATGTTCATCCGCTGGAGCCGCTTCAGGTACGGCACCGCCCTGTCCATGCCCTGGAGCAGCGCCCGGTGGGCTTCCGTGCCCTCCACAAAGGCATTCTCCCAGTCCAGTTCATCCTCCTTGGACTGCATATAGGAGGAGGCAAAGTCCACGCCGGTGTGCCAGCAGATGGTCACAATGCCGCCCCGGGCGTGCCAGTCCACGCAGCGGCGCACCACGCCCTGAAAATCATTGTCGATAAAGTCCAGGCCGCGGATGGCGGGCATCCGGCCTGTGCGCATGAGCAGGTAGTTGATCTCATGCTCGGTGGTGCCGCACCAGCCGGACTCCATCTGTCCGGTGAGGCAGCGCTTCCCCTCAAGGGAGCAGATATAATCGTAGAGCCGCTGGGCGGCGGGAATGGCATTGGCATTGCAAAGCTTGCGGGGCATGGAAACGCCTCCCTTCATTTTTCGCCTGTACTATAGCAGACTAACAGGCGTTAGGCAACAGCTTTTTTTGCAACGATATTTACAATTTGTCAATCCCATCATCACGCAAACGTCACATAGTTCTGATATGGTAACCATATCCCCTCCTGAAAGGATGATCATAGCATGAAAAAATTCTTTGTTTTGCTTGTATCCGCAGCCCTGCTGCTGACCTCTGCGGTGGCCGAAGCCCCGGTGGAGACCCTGATCCAGCTGGGCGATACCATCACCGTGAACGGCGAGGCCATCACCGAGGACGCCGCCGCTCCCATCCACCTGACCCATGCAGTGGAGACCCACGAGGATGTACCTGAAGAACTGCAGGGCGTCAGCAACCGCATCATCACCATCACCGATGGCGGCAGCTACCGCATTTCCGGCACCGCCACCGATACTCAAATTGCCGTGAAGGCGGGCAGCGACGATGACGTGCGCCTGATCCTGGACGGCGTTGACCTCACCTGCCGCACCCATGCGGCCATTGCTGTGTACAGCGCCCGGGACCCCCGGGTGGCCGGTGAGTATGCCGTGACCATCGTTTTGGCCGAGGGCAGCGAGAACCTGATCACCGGCAGCCACAACGCCGCCGCCACCGAGGAAGAGCCGGAATTCGACGGCGCCATCGGTTCCCAGGTCTCCCTGGGCTTCGAGGGCAGCGGCAGCCTCCAGGTGGACGCTGACAACGAGGGCGTGGAGGTGGCCTACGGTCACCTGACCATCAATGGCGGCGTGTTCCACATCGAGGCGGGCGACGACCCCCTGAATGTTTCCGAGGACGGTGTGGGCGTGCTGACCGTGAACGACGGCTATCTCTACTCCGCCGTGAAGAACGCCCAGGGCGGCGAGGGCGACGGCATCGACTCCAACGGCTGGATCGTCTTCAACGGCGGCACGGCCATCAACCTGGCTCACCCCGCCAGCCAGGACGGCGGCATCGACTCCGACATGGGCAGCTCCATCAACGGCGGCGTCATCGTGGGCGCAGGCAATATGTACGACCCCATTGAGAGCACCTCCCAGCAGCTGTTCATGATGCTGGAATTCTCCGAGCAGACCGACGACCTGGTCGTGGTCACCGATGCTGCCGGCACCCCCATCTTCGCCTATGACTTCCCCTACGACTATATGTACATCGCCTTCTCTACCCCCGAATTGAAGGAAAACGAGCCCTACAGCGTGTACCTGGGCGGCGAGATCGAGGGCGAGCAGCAGGATGGCCTGTACACCAGCATCACCTCCTACACTCCCGGCACCCTGCTGACCCATGGCGGCGGCGTGGCCGAGCAGCGCGGCGGCATGCAGATGCCTGCTGACATGGGTGACATGGGCGCTATGGGCGGCCAGCCCCCGGAGATGCCCACCGGCGATATGCAGCCCGATATGGGTGGTATGTTCGACTTCAACGCCATGCAGCAGGCCTATGCCTCCATCGACCTGAATGAGCTGCTGAAAGATACTGACCTGAACGAGCTGCTCTCCGGCAAGGATCTGAACGACCTGATGACCGGCTTTGCCATCACCGACCTGCTCACCGAGGAGCAGATCAAGGCCATCTTCGGCGAGAATGTGGATGTGAACGCCCTGGGCGGCTTCGGCGGCATGGGTCGCGGCTTTGGCGGCGGCTTCGGCGGCGCACCCCGTGGCATGGAATCCTCTGCGGAGGTGGCCACCACCCAGTTCATCCTGACCCGTGAGAACACGGCTTTCTCTAATGTATCTGCCGTTACCAAGTGATACCCACGCCAGCCTGGCAAAAACAGGCTGGCGATTTTTCTGTGCAGGGTATTGCAATTCCAATATATATCCGCTATAATATATTGGATAGAGCAAAGGAGGATGGCCTGTGAAAACGCTGCTCAAGGGCGGTCAGGTTTACGACCAGGGTACCTTCGTTCCTATGGATATCGAAGTGACGGACGGCGTCATCACCGCCCGTGGTGCTTCTATTCTCCCCTCGACTGATTTCGACCGAGTGCTTGATGTGTCCGGTCTCCATGTTTTTCCCGGTTTCGTGGATGTTCATGTGCATCTGCGGGAGCCGGGTTTTTCTTATAAGGAGACCATCGCCACCGGCACCAGGGCCTGCGCGCGGGGTGGCTACACCACCGTGTGCGCCATGCCCAACCTCTCCCCCGCCCCGGACAGCGATGAGCATCTGCGGGCGCAGGAGGAACTCATCGCCCGGGATGCGGTGATCCGCGTGCTGCCCTACGGCACCATCACCCTGGGGCAGAAGGGCGAGGGCGAGCTGACTGACATGGCCGCGCTGGCCGGGCGCGTCTGCGGCTTCTCCGATGACGGCCGGGGCGTGAAGGAGCGCGAGACCATGCGCCAGGCCATACTGAACTGCAAGGCTGTGGACAGCATCATCGCCGCCCATTGCGAGGACATGAGCCTCATCCCCACCGGCGGCGCCATCCACGATGGCGCTTTTGCCAAGGCGCACGGCATCCCCGGCATCCCCTCGGAAAGCGAATGGGGTCCCATCGCCCGGGATGTGGAGCTGCTGAAGGAGACCGGCTGCCGCTACCATGTGTGCCACGTTTCCGCCAGGGAGAGCGTGGAGATCATCCGCCAGGCCAAAGCTGCGGGCATTGACATCACCTGCGAGACCGGCCCTCACTACCTGCTGATGTGCCAGGACGACCTGCAGGACGAGGGCCGCTTCAAGATGAACCCGCCCCTGCGGGACAAGGCTGACCAGGAAGCGCTGCTGGCAGGCCTGCTGGACGGCACCATCGACATGATCGCCACCGACCACGCACCCCACTCTGCCGAAGAGAAGAGCAAAGGCCTGGCCAAGTCCGCCATGGGTGTGGTGGGCATTGAGACGGCCTTCCCGCTCCTGTACACCCACCTGGTGAAGCCGGGCGTGATCACCCTCGGCCAGCTGGTGGAAGCCCTGACCACCGCGCCCCGCAAGCGCTTCCGGCTGGACGGCGGCCTGAATGTGGGCGACCGGGCGGAGATCACCGTGTTTGACCTGAACGCCACTTCCACCGTGAACCCGGAGGACTTCCTTTCCAAGGGTCACGCCACCCCCTTCGAGGGCTGGCAGGTGGATGCGGAGTGCAGATATACCATTTACGGCGACAAGATCGCCTACGAGGCGTAATGATTAATTCGGAATGCGGAATTCGGAATTGTTAGTGGCCTTTCCGCTGCCCAACAATGTCCGGAACACAAACTAAATTCCGCATTACGCATTCCGAATTCCGAATTCACAAGGAGGTTGCCATGCTTTTCAAAATCACCGAAAACACCCAGCTCACCGCCACCGTGTGGCAGATGAAGCTGGAGGGCGACGCCACGGGCATCACCAAGCCCGGCCAGTTCGTGCAGCTGAAGCTGCCGGAATTCTACCTGCGCCGCCCCATTTCCGTCTGCGACTGGACGGAGAGCACCATCACCCTGGTGTACAAGGTGGTGGGTCAGGGCACCGAGGCCATGGCCAACATGCAGCCCGGCACCGAGCTGGATGTGCTCACCGGCCTGGGCAACGGCTTTGATACCAGCCTCTGCGGCGAGAAGCCCCTGCTCATCGGCGGCGGCGTGGGTCTGCCCCCCATGATCGGCCTGTGCCGCACCCTCATCGAAGAGGGCAAGCACCCTGTGGTGCTGGCAGGCTTCAACACCGCCGAGGAAGTGTTCCTGAAGGACACCGTGGAGCAGATGGGCGCTACCTTCGTGCTGGCCACCATGGACGGCTCCGCTGGTGTGAAGGGTCTGGTGACCGACGCCATGAAGGACATCGACTTCGACAGCATCGCCACCTGCGGCCCCGAACCCATGCTCAAGGCCGTGTACAACGCCGCGGAAGTCCCCGGCCAGTTCTCCTTTGAGGAGCGCATGGGCTGCGGCTTTGGCGCCTGCATGGGCTGCAGCTGCAAGACCAAGTACGGCAACAAGCGCATCTGCAAGGATGGCCCGGTGCTGGTTCGCGAAGAGATCATCTGGTGATTCCATGAACCGATGTGAATTGCTCCAGCGGATGCAAGCGCTGCCTTTCGCCCCCGAAGATTACTGGCTGGTAGCAGGCGGTACCATGGTGCTGCACGGCATCAGAAGTTCCACCAACGACATCGACCTGGGCTGCAACCGCAGCCTGGCCGACCAGCTTGAAGCCGACGGTTGTCCCACCATCCGAATGTCTGACGGCACACGCAAAATCTGCTACGCGCCGGATATCGAGATATTCGAGGAATGGCTCTGCGACCGGGTGGTCATCGTGGACGGCATACCATCCATTTCCCTGCCCGGCCTGGTTCAGATGAAACGGGAGCTTGGCCGCGAAAAGGATCTGCGCGACATCCGCCTGATCGAGGAATATCTTTCAGCCCACGAAACCCAACAGGAGGTCAAATGATCGTGAAAGACTTGTCTGTTACCCTCTCCGGCGTGAAGCTGGACAACCCCATCATCCCGGCCAGCGGCACCTACGGCTTTGGCCAGGAGTTCCTGCCCTACTACGATATCAACATCCTGGGCTCCCTGAGCTTCAAGGGAACCACCAGCGAGGCTCGCTTCGGCAACCCCACGCCCCGCATTGCGGAATGCCCCAATGGCATGCTGAACTCCGTGGGCTTGCAAAACCCCGGCGTGGAGCACGTCATCGCCCACGAGCTGCCCCAGCTGCGCAAGACCTTCCGCAAGCCCATCATGGCCAACATCAGCGGCTTCTCGGTGGATGAATACGTCCATTGCGTGGAGCTGCTGACCAAGGAAGACCAGGTGGAGCTGCTGGAGGTGAACATCTCCTGCCCCAATGTCCACGGCGGCGGCATGGCCTTTGGCACCAGCCCCGAGGCAGCGGCCGAGATTACCCGCGCGGTGAAAAAGGTGGCCACCAAGCCCGTGTACATCAAGCTTTCCCCCAACGTGACGGACATCGTGTCCATCGCCAAGGCTTGCGAGGACGCGGGCGCCGACGGCCTCTCCCTCATCAACACCATGCTGGGCATGCGCATCGACCTCAAGCGCCGCAAGCCCGTGCTGGCCAACGTGATGGGCGGCTACTCCGGCCCCGGCATCTTCCCGGTGGCGGTGCGGATGGTCTACCAGGTCACCGGCGCGGTGAAGATCCCCGTCATCGGCATGGGCGGCATCAGCACGGCGCGGGACGTCATTGAAATGATGATGGCCGGCGCCAAGGCGGTGCAGGTAGGCGCTGCGAACCTGGTGGATCCCTACGCCTGCAAGACCATCATCGAGCAGCTGCCCGTGGAAATGGAGAAGCTGGGCATTGAAAAGCTCAGCGATATCCAGCGCGTGTGACCAAGCACCCAAAACGGGTCAAGGGGCGATGCCCCTTGCGCAGGTGAAGGGGCGCGCAGCCCCTTCCCGCCGGAGGCACCCGCGCCGCAGCGCGAAAAAGCCCCATAACGCCTTTGCGGGGACGAAGTCCCTGCAAACAGTTCACTCAACTCCAAAGGAACATATATACAAGGAGGACACCCACCATGGCAAAGGACGTCATCATCGCCCTCGACTTTGAAAACAAGGAAAAGACCCTGGCTTTCCTCGACCAGTTCACCGGCCGCAAGCCCTTCGTGAAGATCGGCATGGAGCTGTACTACGCCGAAGGCCCCGCCATCGTGAAGGAGATCAAGGCTCGCGGCCACAAGATCTTCCTTGACCTGAAGCTGCACGACATCCCCAACACCGTGAAGAAGGCCATGATGGTGCTGCGCCACCTGGACGTGGACATGACCAACCTGCACGCCTCTGGCACCATCGCCATGATGGAAGCCGCCAAGGAAGGCCTCACCAAGGAGGACGGCTCCTGCGCCACCCTGCTGGCCGTGACCCAGCTGACCTCCACCAGCGAGGAGCGCATGCAGAATGAGCTGCTCATCAACGCCACCATGCCCGACACCGTGAAGAAGTATGCCCAGAACGCCAAGGCCGCCGGCCTGATGGGCGTGGTCTGCTCCCCCCTGGAGGCTGCCCTGGTGAAGGAAGCCTGCGGAAGCGACTTCATGACCGTGACCCCCGGCATCCGCTTCGCCGATGGCGACGTGGGCGACCAGGTGCGCATCATGACCCCCGAAAAGGCTCGCGCCGCCAGCGATTACATCGTGGTGGGACGGCCGATTACTGCCGCTGCCGATCCCGTGGCCGCCTACGCCCGCTGCGTGAAGGATTTCCTGGGAGAGGAAATCTAAGTTACTGAACGCATCATGCAGCTTTCCACCTCATCCGGCCTCACGGCCACCTTCCCCTCAAGGGGAAGGCAAGGTGTTTACGCCACCCGAAGGCTCCCCTTCGTAGGGGAGCTGTCGCCGCAAGGCGACTGAGGGGTTGGCTTCCCCTTGAGGGGAAGCTGTCCCGAAGGGCCGGATGAGGTGGAAAGCCACGCATCAGACCACTTACAAAGTACCGTACCGACTGAAAGGAGACACCCCCATGGAAGCTTACAAGCATGAGTTTATCAAGTTCCTCGAAGACGCTGGCGTGCTGAAGTTTGGCGATTTCACCGCCAAGTCCGGCCGCAAGATCCCCTATTTCATCAACGCTGGCGACATCAAGACCGGCGACCAGATCGCCAAGCTGGGCGAGTTCTACGCCCGTGCCTACATGGAGAAGGTCGGCAACAAGCGCACCGTGCTGTACGGACCTGCCTACAAGGGCATCTCCATCGCTGTGTCCTCCGCCGTGGCGCTGAGCAAGCAGGGTCTGGACGTTCCCTTCTTCTTCAACCGCAAGGAAGTGAAGGATCACGGCGAGGGCGGCGTGTTTGTGGGCTATGTGCCCAAGGCCGGTGAAGAGGTCGTGATCGTGGAGGACGTGATCACCGCCGGCACCGCCATCCGCGAGAGCATGGCCATCCTGGGCAACCTGGAGGGCGTGAAGGTGGCCGCCACCTTCATCATGGTCGACCGCAAGGAAAAGGGCAAGACCGAAAAGTCCGCCATGGCCGAAGTGCAGGACGAGTTTGGCTTCCCGGTCTACTCCGTGGTGGACGTGTACGACATCATCGAGTACCTGGAGCAGGACGAGAAGAACGCCGAGAACGTGCAGCGCATCAAGAATTACCTGGCCGTGAACGGTGCTAAGAACTAATTCGGAATGCTGAATTCGGAATTCGGAATTTCATGTGGCCTTGTGCTTTGCCAGAACATCTGGGAACTGCAAACTCAATTCCGCATTACGCATTCCGAATTCCGAATTCGCGCGACTGAAAGGAGCGCCTATGCGTCATCTCATTGACATCACCGATTTCTCCGTTCAGGAGATCGAGGCCATTCTGGATCTGGGCGACAAGATGATTGCCGATCCCGCCGCCTACAGCGACTGCCTCAAGGGCAAGATCCTGGCCACCCTGTTCTTCGAGCCTTCCACCCGCACCCGCCTCTCCTTCGAGTCGGCTATGCTGAGCCTGGGCGGCTCCGTGCTGGGCTTCTCCTCTGCCGATAGCTCTTCCGCCGCCAAGGGCGAGAGCCTCACCGATACCATCCGCACCGTGGGCTGCTATGCGGACATCATCGCCATGCGCCACCCCAAGGAGGGCGCGCCCATGGCTGGCAGCTTCCGCACCACGGTGCCGATCATCAACGCTGGCGACGGCGGCCACAACCACCCCACCCAGACCCTCACCGACCTGATGACCAT
>JAFTPN010000058.1 GCA_017463245.1 Clostridia bacterium | reverse complement strand
TGCCGGTGGAGTTCGATGCCAGCAACCGCGCCATCCGGATGCTTACCGAGGGCGGCTATGTGACCGAGAGCGAGCGCAGCGGCGTGAAGGCCGTGCTGAACGCGGCGGCGCTGACCTATGTGGCGGCGGCGGTGACCAGCCTGCTTTCGCTGCTGCGGCTGGTGCTGATCGCACGGTCGAGGGATAGGGACTAAGAGGAGGAAATACAAATGAGATTGCTTTTCAAGCAGAGGTTCTTTTCCTGGTTGGACAGCTATGATATCTACGATGAAAGCGGCGACGTGGCCTACACCGTGAAGGGTCAGCTGGCCTGGGGGCATAAGCTGAAGATTTTCGACGCCAGCGGCAGCGAGGTGGGCACGGTGCAGGAGCAGGTGCTGACCTTCCTGCCCAAGTTTGAGATGTACCAGGGCGATGCGTGCATTGGCTGCATCAAGAAGGAGTTCACCTTCTTCAAGCCCAAGTTCACCATCGACTGCAACGGCTGGCAGGTGGACGGCGACTGGTTTGAGTGGGACTACACCATTCAGGATGGCTCTGGCGCCAGGGTGGCCACGGTCAGCAAGGAGCTGATGAACTGGACGGACACCTACGTGATCGACGTGGTGAACCCCGCCGATGCGCTGCGGGTGCTGATGCTGGTGCTGGCCATTGACGCGGAAAAATGTTCCAGGGATTAAAAATTTATGCAAAAAAAATGTGTCCATTTTGCCTTTATGCTTCGTCTGTATAGGTGAAACACCAAAGAGGAGGACTGCCTATGAAACGGATGCTGGTTGCAATGCTGCTGTGCCTGCTTGTTTGCTGTGGCGCAAACGCCGAAACGGTGATGGAGGGCGAGGTCAGCACGATCACCTTCACCTATCAGGATTATCAAAATCGGTTGTTGAACAATGCGTTCTATCTTTCCGACGACGAGATTTGGTTCGATTTCCTGGACGGCTCCACCAGTAGAGCGCTTGTGTGCTTCAATGCAGATGGGCAGGTGGTGGATGAATGGCACATCCAGTCCATCAAAAGCAAGGATCCGTGGATCCATTGCTTGAACCGTGTTGATGAAAAAACGCTGGTGGGTTACAAGGATCTAACCAATTTCCGCGGCGAGGTGATCATCTTTGACCAGAGCCGGAAAGAGATTGCGCGGAATACCCTGCCGAAGGATGTGATCATCAACGAAATGCGCCCGACCCAGCGGGGAATGCTGGTGCTGGGTGCGACGGACGATGGGGAGAGCAAAGGCAGCTTTTACCTGACGGAGATCGCTTCCGATGGGCAAGTGATATTTGAGAAGAATATCCCCTTTACCAAAGAGCCGGGCGCACCGTGGTATGCCACCGAATCGAAGGCAACCACCGATGGTGAAAACTACTACCTGCAGGCAAAGACAGGCATGGCCGGTACGCTGATGGCCAAGGCGCAGCTGATCTGCCTTGATCAGACGGGTGAAGCGCTTTGGACGGCGGAGCTGCCTGCTTCCTTTTACACCAACGACCTGGCTGTGCTGAACGGATATGTCTATCTGGTGGGCAGTGTGGGTGACCGGGATGAATATGGCTGTTTGATCAACCAGCAAGGTGCGATCCTGTGCTATGCGGCCGATGGCACACGGCAATGGCAGATGGCGTACCCGGAGGTCAGCGGAGGCTGGTATACCTTCTACCGCGTGGCAGTGGGCAAGGAAAGCTGCTATGTGATATCCGTCCTGAGCGAAGGCCAAGCCTACGCGGTGGAGATCAAGGCGGACGGAGCCATCGGTATGCTGAAGCACCTGGTATTGGACGGCGGTATAATTGCTGTGAATGATCACGGACAGCTGACATTCCTGGGCGACCAGGGGGATGCGCTGTATATCAGCACCGTGGAATAAAACGAAACGCTATGCTTTTACGGCATAGCGTTTCGTTTTACTCGTGAATGAACTTCCGCAGCAGCTCCTGCGCCTCTTCTGCCTCCATCATGGTGCCGTTGATGCTGCTGTGGCAGTAGCGGCGGGGCGGCAGGTAGAGCAGCTTTGGCGTGGTGCCTTCGGCGGTGTGATACTGGGGCAGGGCGTCGAAGGCGGGCGTGGGCTGGTTGCTGACGATGATGAACCGCTTGGGTACGGCCAGATAGGCGTTTAGCAGCGCCTCGTTGCCCTGGAAGAAGCAGTTGCTGCGCTCGTTGAAGGCGAAGTACAGGGCGGGCGGAAAGTCCGCGTAATTGGGCAGGATGTAGTAGGCCAGGTCGGCGCGGAGAATGGCGCTGTACAGGCTGCGAACGTCGTCTGCCGCATGGGGGCAGGCCTCGGCGCGGGCGAAGCACTCGCAGCGGCAGCCGCGGCAAGGGGAGATGGCCATTTCAGCCAGCGGATAAATGGTGACGGCATCGCTGGAATGCAGCTGGCGCAAGTGCCGGGCAATGGCGGCGCAGTTGCCGCTGTTGCGGGCGCTGAAATGGAGGATCGCAATGTTCATCATGCTTTGCCTCCCTTGCTGTCCCTCGCCCAGGCCAGCACGGCCTCGGCGGCGGGCTTGCTGATGCCCGGCGTGGCCAGCAGCTCCTCCTCGGTGGCCTCGCGGATAGCCTTCAGGGAGCCGAACTTGTTCAGCAGGGCCTTGCGCCGCTTGGGGCCGATGCCGGGGATGTCCTCCAGCTGGCTGTGGACGAAGGCTTTGCCCCGCAGCGCCCGGTGGTGGGTGATGCCGAAGCGGTGCGCCTCGTCGCGGATGCGCTGCACCAGGTGCAGTTCCGGCGTGTGGTGATCCAGGCAGATGGGTTCCTCCTGCCCGGGCAGGAAGATGCGCTCGCCCACCTCGGCCAGGCCGAACATGGGCACGGTCACGCCCAGCTCCTGCAAGGCCTCCTGAGCAAAGCGCAGCTGCTGCGCGCCGCCGTCGATGAGGATCAGGTCGGGCAGATCGCTGAACTTGCCGCCGATGGGGGACTGGCCTGCGGCCTCCCGCTGGGCTATTTCCTCCAGCCCGTGGGTAAAGCGGCGGCGCAGGACTTCGTTCATGGAGGCAAAGTCGTTGGCGCCCACCACGGTCTTGATGCGGAAGTGGCGGTACTCCTTCTTGGCGGGCACGCCGTCGATGAACACCACCATGGAGGCCACGGAAAGCACGCCCTGTGTGTTGGAAATATCGTAGCCCTCGATGCGGCGGGGCGGCTTTTCCAGCCCCAGGATGCGCCCCAAATTAGCTGCAGCACCCACGGTGCGTTCTTCGCGGATGGCGGTGCGGGCGTTGCGCTTTTCCAGGGCGTCAGCGGCGTTCTTGGCGGCCAGCAGCACCAGGTCGTGCTTCTCGCCGCGGCGGGGCGTGCGGAGGCTCACAGCGGCGTTTTTCTGCTGGCGCAGCCATTGCTCCAGCTGCTCGGTGGCACCCTCCGGCAGCGCCTGGCACAGCACATGCCGGGGGATCAGGTTGCCGTCCTCGTAATACTGGGTGAGGAAGGAGGCCAGCACCTCGCCGGGCTCCTCGCTGCCCTCCTGGGGCAGGGCGAAGTGTTCGCCGCCGATCATCCTGCCGCCGCGGACATACACGATCTGGATCATGGCGTCCAGGCCGTCCTGTGCCAGGGCGATGATGTCCTGCTCGGCCTGCTCGGTCTGGATGGCGATCTGACGCTCCATCAGTCCCTGCACGTCGCGGATCTTGTCGCGGATCACGGCGGCCTTTTCATATTGCATTTTCTCGGCGGCAGCCATCATGTCGGCCTTGAGCTTATCCACCACCTGCTTGTAGTCACCGTTGAGGAAGGACAGCACGCCGTCCAGCATATCCCAGTAGGCTTCCTCGCTGCATTTACCGGCGCAGGGCGCCATGCAGCGGCCGATATCATAGTTGATGCAGGGTCGGCGGGGCGTTTTCAGCGGCAGGGCCTGCTTGCAGGTGCGCAGGGGGAACACGCCCCGCACCGCGTCGATGACCTGCTTCACCGCCGTGGCGCCGATATAGGGGCCGAAATACTTCGCGCCGTCCTTCTCCATGCGCCGCGCCAGGGTGAGGCGGGGGAAAGGCTCCTTCAAGTCCACCCGCAGGTAGGGGTAGTGCTTGTCGTCCTTCAGCAGGATGTTGTAATAGGGCTTGTGGTGCTTGATGAGGTTGCACTCCAGGCACAGCGCCTCCAGGTTGGTATCGCACAGCAGCACATCGAAATCCGCAATGTGGGAGATCATGGCGGCCACCTTGGGCGTGTGGTAGGTATCCCGGAAGTAGGAGCGCACGCGGTTCTTGAGGTTCACGGCCTTGCCCACGTAGATAATGGTGCCCTCCGCGTCCTTCATCAGATAGCAGCCCGGACTCTCCGGCAGCTTGGCGATCTTGGTCTCCAGGGTCTCGCCCCAGTTCAGCTTGGCCATGCGCACACCTCCCTTCCACCATATTATAGGCTACAAAAGCGCCCGGCGCAATGTTTTTTCTTGCATTTGCCACGGGAGTGTGCTATAATCATTGGGCACGCCGGAGTGGCGGAATGGCAGACGCGGCGGATTCAAAATCCGTTGGCAGCGATGTCGTGTGGGTTCAAGTCCCACCTTCGGCACCACCTCAAAATGCCCCGAAACACAAGCATTTCGGGGCTTTTTTCATGCCCGGAAACAGGCGTTTACCCTTTATTTTACCCTTTACAGGTCAAAAAGCGGCTATTTCATCCTATGATGTTGGCCTCGCATAGCTCTTTCTTTTCTTCATGAATCAATGCAAAAATGCAGAAATAGCCGCAGGCCATTGAAGCGCCTGCGTTTCTTTTTTGCACATTCATACGCAGAATTGCGCGGCAAGGATGCAGAAAGCCCCGGCATTTCGCCGGGGCTTCTTTTATGCCTGCGCGCTGTCAATGAACGCCTGCATTCTGTCGGCGCTGTCCTTCTTCATCTGCTCGGTCACATGGCCGTACACGTCCAGGGTGAACGCCACCGTGGCGTGTCCCAGGTTCTCGGAAACGGTCTTGATGTCATCGCCGTTCTGCAGGGAGAGGGTGGCGAAGGTGTGGCGCAGGTCGTGGAAGCGGGTGGAGGGTATGCCGATCTTCTTCGCAATGCGCTTGAAATTGCCGTATACCGTGTCGCTGGTGAGGTGGCCGCCCAGGGCGTTGGTGAACACCAGGTTCATGGAGTTATCCCATGCGCTGCCGGCCTTCAGCTTGTTTTCCTTCTGGCGGAGAGCTACGCGGCGCAGCACATCAAAGACGGCCTTGGCGGGGGTGAGGACGCGGGTCTTGTCGTTCTTCAGGGCGGTGAACTTGTACGTCCCTCCACCGCCGTGGATGCGCTCCTTGCGCAGCTGCTTGCACACGGTGATGGTTCCCTTCTGGAAGTCCACACAATCCCAGGTCAGGCCGATGATCTCCCCCTGGCGCAGGCCGGAGAAGATGTCCACGAACAGCAAGTCCTCGTTGGCTGTGCCTTTGATGGCCTGAAGGAAGGCTTTGACTTTGTCACCCTCAATGGGCTTGATCTCCTTGCGCTCCACGCGGGGCAGCTTGCAGGCGGCGCAGGGGTTGAAGCGGATGTATTGCAGCTCCACAGCCTGGTCGAGGGCCTTGTGCAGCACGCCGTGGAGGTTGCGCACGGACTTGGGGGACAGGCCCCGGCGGATGCAGTCGTTATACAGCTTCTGGATCATGGGCGCGGTGAGGGCGGAGAGCTTTACAGCCCCCAGGGCGGGGAGGATGTTCTGCCGGATCTGATAATCGTACTGGGCAGCGGTGGAGGGCTTCACGCCGCCCAGGTATTCCCTGTGCCAGGTTTCCATCCAGGTGCCGAAGGATATCTTCGCCGGATCGGTATAGGCGCCCTGGTCAATTTCGTGGGTGATGGCGCGGAGCTTGCGTGCCACCTCGGCCTCGGTTTTGCCGTAGAGGGATTTCTGTATCTGCTTGCCCGTGCCGGGATCGCGCCCCAGGGTGTAGCGGGCCTCCCAGGTGCCATCCTTGCGCTGGCGGATCGAGCCGGAGCCGTGGGTGTTACGGGTGCGGGGCATTTCAATCCTCCTTCTGCGTACCTTCATCATCAACAAATACATTCATGAGCAGATCTGTCTCCTCTGATGAAGCGTGTAGGTCGTTAACTGCTTGTTTCCAGAAATGATCAAATTTTTGCACATCAATGATTCCTTGCTTGATAGCTCCGCCTATTCCGCGGAGAATGGCTGTGGAATTGAATGGCAGCTCTTTGGGATTGGCACCGAAAGGCTCGGCGGTCTGATCAAGTGCCTTCTGAATGCTGCTGATGAGCTTGTTCTTTTCAGACCGGCATACGCTGGAATAAATCAATTGGAGAGCAGGGTTCAATTCAGCCAGTTCATCGCTATGCTCTTTCTCGATCAATGTATTATCGTGAAGGATTGCTGCATGCTTTGCAATTTCATCTGCATTGGTGAGCAAGCTATCGAAAACCATCTGGACTACCTTGCTGGAGGAAAGCGCATTGAGAGAACGTTCACTCAGGCCGGTATCGGGTTGAGTGTCCTTCCAACGGTCATCCTTGCTGTCAGACAGGCCAAGAAAATAGTATACAGATACGCCGGTTACTTCATGGAGTTTAGCAAGCACCTCAATATCCGGCGTACGGTCTCCAGCTTCATAATGTGTTAGGCTGACACGTGAAATACCTAATGCATTGCTCAGCGCATTTTGACTTAGATCCATTTCTTCACGCACTTCCTTTAGGCGTGCAGCAAATTTCTCAAGCACTCTAGACACCCCTTTGTGGTATAAATTTGGAACATACACGATTTATGAGTTCCAATCGTGTTGACGGTTCCGAATGTATCTGCTACAATACAGATGGTAACAGAAATCACAACATAAGTCAAGAAAGGATGCATTGAAATGGAAAATAAAATGACTTATTCAGTAAGCGAAACCGCTCAGTTGCTGGGCATTTCCCGTTCGGTGGCCTACAATTTGTGCAAGCAGCCTGGTTTTCCGGTGATCCGTATCAGCCCGAATCGATTGCTGGTTTTGGCGGATGGCTTGCGCAAGTGGCTGGCCGAGCAAACCGCATGACCACCCCCTTCACCCTTGCCCGCCGCATCTCCGCCGCCGATGTCGCCCGCCGCGAAGGTCTGTCCCTGCACCGCAAGGGCGCGAAGGAGTGGGCGTGCTGTCCCCTCCACGGGGAGAAAACCGCCTCCCTCTGCTTCTATGAGGATGGTCGCTGGTACTGCTTCGGCTGTCACCAGCACGGGGACGCCATCGACCTGTACGCCGCGCTGCACGGCTTGACGGGTCTTGAAGCCGCCCGCGCTCTGTCTGGACTGGACGCCATGCCCCGGCGCAAGCTGCCCCAAAGGCGCAGGCGGGAGCCGTTCCTCACCGCCCCGGACGAAGACGGCTTCACCTGGGACAGGCTGTGCAGCATACGGAACGCCGCCCAGGAGATCATCCTCACCGAGCAGGAGGACACGCCCCGCTTGTGGGAGGCCATTGCCGCCCGGAGCGCCGCGGAGGAACGCCTGGATAATTTTTTGATGGGAGAAACGAATGAACAGTCTTGAGCAACTGACCCGATTTGAAGAAACCGAAATGCAGCCCCAGGGGATGGCGTGGCCTGACTTATCCGAGGAACCTTTGCCCCTGTTCCCCACGGAGCTGCTGCCGGAGAAATGCGCACGGCTGGTGGAGGCGGTGGCCGCGTCCCTGCCCGTGCCGGTGGACTACGCCGTCTGCGCTCTGCTGGGAGCGGCAAGCGCTGCCCTGGTGGGGCGGGTCACGGTGCAGCCAAGGCAGCATCACAGAGAGCCGGTGCAGCTGTACCTCTGCCTGGGCGGCGAAAGCGGCACGAATAAATCCGGCCCCTTGCGCCTGTTCATCGCGCCACTGGAGGAGTATCTGGCGGAGAAGGGGCGGGAGATCATCCGCCGCAACCGGGACAGGCAGGCGGAGCGGGAGGTGCTTTCGAATCAGGCCAAGCGCAAAAACCTCACTCCCGGTGATAGGGCCAACCTCCGCCGCCAGATGGAAGAAATGCAGGACGAGAAGGAGATGGAGGTCATCCTGACCGACACCACGCCGGAATCCCTTGTCCGCCGCATGAAGCGGCAGGGCGGAAACGGCATCATCCATACCGACGAAGGATCATTCATCAACGTGCTGGCCGGTGTGACCTACGGCAAGCAGGGCGGCGCCGCCAACCTTGACACCGTGCTCAAGGGCTTCGACGGCGGGCGGGTCTTTGTGGATCGTGTGGGCGGCGAGCCTGTGGATATCGAGCGGGCCAACCTCTCCATCACGGTGGGTATGCAGCCCTCCATCATCCACCGCATGACCTCCAGCGCCGACCTGGCTGACCGTGGCTTCCCCCAGCGCGTTTTATATTTCCTGCCGGATAACCTGGTGGGCGTTGACTTGCTGAACCTGCCCGCCATCCCCAGGGACTACATGGCGGACTGGAGCCGCCTGCTGTTGATCCTTGCTGCCGCCCACCGCGACCATCCCGCCATGCTGAGCCTGACCAAAGGAGCGCAGGCGGTGTACAACCTCCACCGGCAGGACATGGCAGACCGTGCGCTGTCCGACATGGGCGGCAGCAGCGCCACCCGCTCATGGGCGCGGAAAGCCCACGGCAAGACCGCCCGTCTGGCGGGGCTGCTGGCGCTGCTGGAGGACCCTGATGCCGCCATCGTGGAGGAAAGCCACGTCCGTGCCGCTGTGGCCATGATGAACAGCTACTTCATCCCCCACATGAAGCGGGCCTTCGGCGGCTCCTCCGACCTCTCCCCGGACGCGCTGGCGCTGGTGGATGTGCTGCGGGGGAGGGAGAGCATCACTCAGAGCCAGCTGCTCCACGACGTCAGCGGGCAGAAGAAGTACAAGGGCGAGGCCGGAAAGGCGCACTTTCAGGAGGTCATCAGGGAGCTGGCGCAGGCCGGGTACATCCGCCTGACCACGCCCGCCTCGGGCGGCATAGGCCGCAGACCCGGCCCGGTGCTGTTGGTGAATCCGGCGCTGCATGGGAATCACAAGGCCGCCGTACCGCTGACGGAGGGGACAATATGACGGAGTTCGAGCAGCTGGAGGCCATGGGCTACCGCTTCCGCCTGGAGGGGGAGCAGATCAGGTACCGCATTGTGGGGACGCCTCCACCTCACGCGGCGGAGCTTTTCGCCCGGCTTGACCGTGCGCAGGTGCGGCACATCCTGGAAGCCCGCGCTGCCGGGTACACCGTTGTCAAGCCTGATGTGCTGGTGGTGCCATGGCCTGACCGCTACCGCTACATGGCAGCCATCAAGGCCGCGCAGTTGGATGGGAAGTTCATCAGCGTGCAGGTGGTGTACAGGAAAAGCACCAGGGAGTGCGTGTATTATCTTACGCCGCCGGGGGTGGACTTGCAGCCCTATCTAAAGGAGGTGACAGGTCACGACGCAGCAGCAGAGGGCCTTTGCTGAATTCTATGTGAAGTACGGCAACGCTGCCCAGGCGGCAAGGGAAGCCGGATATAGCGAAAAGGCCGCCCGCCAGACCGGCAGCAGGTTGCTTACACATGATGACATTTCCGCCTATATAAAGGAGCTGCTTGCAGGGGAGACAAAGAGCCGCACTGCATCAGCGCTGGAGGCGATGGAGTTTTACACCGCCGTCATGCGCGGGGAGATCAAGGATGCCTTTGGGCTTGATCTGTCCATGAGCGAGAGGCTGAAAGTTGCCGACCGGATCATGAAACGGCATACGGCTACGCAGCGTGGCGGAGATACGATGGCGCGGCTTGATACCCTGCTTTCAGAAATGCGAAAAGCAGCAGAAAACCAAACGATTTAGGCGAAAGGATGGAAAAATGAGCCGGGGAGGACAGAACAAAACCCACGCAAGCACCAGCGAAAGGAGCCGTGTCGATAGCTTTTACCATATTCTTCGCAAGTATGCCCTGGAATATGCAGCTGAAACCGGGCGCGCAGACGTATTGATTGAGGATGAACACATCCGTGTTTCATGGATGCCCAACCGCTTTGACAAGCCGGACAGCCTGCCGCGGATGTACTGGTTCTGTCCATGTTGCAGCCGCCGGGTGCGCTTCCTCTATCACAACCGGGATCGGCTGATGTGCAGGCAATGCGCCCGGTTGAATTATCCATCACAGCAAGCTACGCACGGCGCGGACACGGAAGAACGGCGCATGAGGGAAGCCCTGCTGTCCATGGGTTGCTATGAAGCCGCCCGCCTTCCTGTGGGTATCCTGGCAGATCTGGAAACGCCTCCACCACGCCCACCAGAGGTAAGGCTCGGAGAGTACCGGCGGGGGTGGATACGGTTCTGCAAGGCGCAGGAGCGATGGGAGGAGTATACGCTGAAATGGTTATTGATGGCTGCGGGGAGGTTGATGCAGTGAACAGCAAACGCAAAGGAAACGCCGGAGAGCTGGAACTGCTGCACCTGCTGGAAAGCCACGGGCTGACGGTGCGCCGGAACGATCAGCGGTACACCGGAGGCGTGGACAACCCGGACTTGTCTTGCAAGGTGGACGGTTTGCCCATCCATATCGAGTGTAAGCGGACAGAGAAATTGTCACTTTATGAGGCTATGAACCAGGCCGAACGGGATGCCAACGGCCATGCGCTGCCGGTGGTAGTGCACAGGCGCAGCCGCAAACCGTGGCTTGTGGTCATAAAACTGGATGATCTTTTGAAGATCGTCGGAAAGGAGGAAAAAGCCCGTGAGCAAGATTGAAGCCCTTGTGGAAACTTGGAATGAGAACAACGATGCATCGGACTTTATTGTAATACCTCGGGCAGCGGCAGAAAGCATCCGCAATACGCTGGCAGCGGGATATACGCAAGAACGTGCCGTGTGGATTGTTGGCTCGTTGTATACGTATTTTGATGCCGTTTTGCAATCGCAACCCCAAAGATAAGGAGATGATTTCATGAAAACCGAACTCGCATTTGACATGATGAGCCAGATCCTGCCCGATGTGGCGGAGATCGTCAACGATCCCAAGCTGAGCAAGGCCAAGGCTGACGCTCAGCGGGACGGCAAGACCTTCAAGCAGGCCATGGGCGATATGCTGCCTTTGTTCCTTCAGGATCACCGGGAGGCCGTGATGCGGATCTTCGCTGCCGTGCAGGGTAAGAGCCTGGAGGAAGTCAAGGCGCAGCCCTTCAAGGAAACCACCATCGCCACCGTGGCGGGCGTGATGGAGGAAGTGATGCTTTTTTTCGGCTTCTGTCTGCGCATGGCGATGCACGCATAACGCGAATTGCGGCCATGTATCGGCCAGCGTCTGCCCGGACGCTGGCCTTTTGTGTAAAGGCAGACGCAGAAAGGGAAAGCCTGGAGCGCTACAAGGCCGATGCTTTGTGGGTGCTGGTGGATTGGGTCAGCCGTGGCAAGGCGAAGATGCTCCGCTATGGCGAATGGCTGGAGAGCATCAGGCGCCGGGAAAGGGGCGAACGGTCTGCGGAGGATCTACGGCTGGATCTGATCGCTGCCCTGCGCAGGCAGACCAACGAGGAAACGATACAGAAGGTGGACAACATGCTGGAGATGTTTTCACCGACGAAAGGAGAATGATAGACCATGGCAGGGCTTAACCTGTGGGAAATCTACGCCACCCTGGGCGTGGACACCAGCCAGTATGACAGGGATATGGACGCAGCCATCGCGAAAGCGCAGACGCTGAACAATACCTTGAACCAGGCCGTGGGTGGAGGGACGACCACCGGCGCGGGTAGTTCCTCCACCGTGCCAGCCAGCACAAAGGGCAGTTGGCAGGATACCACCACCGGCATTCTGATGGCGGAAGCCGTCAAGAAGGGCGCGGAATGGGGCTGGAAGCTGACAAAGGAGAGCATCAACCTGGCCAGCGCAAAGCAGGAGGTACAGAACGTGGTGGACACGACCTTCGGCACGTACTCCGATGCGCTGGATCAATGGGCGTCCGGGGCAAAGGAATCCTTCGGCGTGGGTGAGGTCTCTGCAAAGCAGTACGCGGGCCTGTTCGGTGATATGCTTGCCTCAGCAGGCTTTGCAGGGGATGAGCTGTATACCATGTCCACCAGCCTGACAAAGCTGGTGGGTGACATTGCCTCCTTCCGAAATGAGGATTTCGACACAGCTTTCACCCGCGTATACAGCGGTATGGTGGGCGAAACGGAGGCCATCCGCCGCTATGGCGTGAACATGACCGTGGCCAATATGGAGGATTACAGCGGCCTTGATTGGGACAAGGCCTCCGCCCAGGAGCAGACCCGCGCCCGGTATGACTACATCATGAGCCACACCACCGGCGCACAGGGTGATTTTGCCCGTACCCTGGATGACAGCCTGGCCAATCAGCGCCGCCTGTGGAGCGAAACATGGACGGAATTGAAAACCGAATGGGGCGAGGATTGGCTTGGCACCATAACGAATGTGTTTTCAGGGCTGAACGAGCTGTTCGGGTACAATGCGCCCACGCTGGGCAGCACGCTCAAAAGCTATGATGAGGCGGCTGCGCTTACAGCCTCCAAGGCGGAACAGACCGTCCGCGATGCAGAGGTGATTCTGGGCGTGATGGATCAGCTGGAAGCTCAGGGCCGCAACCGCGCTGATGATCCTTTATGGTCGCAGTCGCTGACCCGCCTTTCCGAGCTGATGCCCGGCCTTTCGGAACATATCGACCTGACCAATGGAACCCTTGATGTAACGACTGACACCCTGCGTGAGCAGGCCGCCGCCTGGAAGGAGGACGCCCTTGCCGCCGGTGAAGCTGCCGCGCAGCTGGGCAAGATCAACGCGCTTTCGGAGGCGGAAAACAAGCTGGCCAACAAGCAGCTCGACATGGCCGCAGCACAGGACAAGCAAGCCCAGGCCCAGAAGGACGCCATTGAAGCCGCGCAGGCAGTCAGCGATGCGCTATCGGATAATTGGGTGGGTGCTTCCTTTGCCGGTGATAGATTTGATGGAACCATTGAGGGCGCACAGCGGCTCATGGAGACCTACGAGAAAAACAAGGGCTTGCTTTCTTTTGCTGGCGCAGGATTGACAGAGGAGGAAGAAACGCAGTATCAGGCTTTGAAGGATGCCATTGCCGCCTACACGCAGGCTGCGACCGAAACCACAGCCCTGGAAACGGAGATCACCGAGCTTACCACGCAGATCGACGCAGGCAAAGAAAGCCTTGCCGCCTATGTGGAAACCATGAACAGCACCGTGGAGGCCACCTCCACCGCCGTGGCGGGTTTGGATCAGAGCGGTGAGGCCTATCAGGCGGGATATGCCACAGGCACATCCTACGCCAGCGGGCTTTCTGCCGGGCTGGCAAATGTTCCTACGATAGACGTGGTATCAGGCGCAAGCCCCACCGTTGACGGCTCCCATGCGGGCGGCCTGGAGTATGTGCCGTATGATGGCTATATCGCAGAGCTGCACCGGGGCGAACGTGTGCAGACCGCAGCGGAGGCGCGGCAGGAGCGCGGGAGCGAAGTCAATGTAAACGACCTTCGGGACGCTATTGTGGGAGCTATTCAAGACGGAATGCGAAATATATCCATAACGATGAACGACAAAGAAGTGGGTCGCATGGTTGCGCCTGTGGTCAGCAGGGAAATAGCAAAGGAGGCACAAAAGCATAGATATGGAGCGCATAGATGAGCAGCACCTTCAAGAATAACAAAGCCAAGGCGAAAGCCACCCTTGCCCAGCGTATGCCCGACGCCCTGCAGGCGATGGGCGATGTGGCTGTTGACCTCATCCGGGACAAGATGGAAACCGGCTACGGCAAGCCCATCCGCGACACCGGTGCGCTAATCGACGACGTGTCCAGCCAGGTGAACGGCGATGTGGTGGAGGTGGGCAACACCCTGCCCTATGCCGGATTTGTCCATGATGGCACCTACAAGATGGCCGCAAGGCATTACATCAACGATGCGCTGCTGAATGAATCAGCCAAAGCAAAGCTGGGCGATGCGGCAAAGGACGAGCTTTTCCGCTGACGCTCCACGGGCCGCCCGGTGTAGCGGCTCTTTTTCTTTGCACAAATTGGAAAAACCTGACATTTTTCGCCTTTCATGTTTCACCGTTAGCGGCGAATTAGCGGCGAAACAATTCGGAAGCCGCGAGGAATCTGCGAGGAAACAGAATCGGGAATAGCGACGAAATAACGCCGAAAGAAGGTGGAAATAACATATTGATAATATATGAGTGAGTGACAAAAAGGATCGCTGCTAACAGCGAAATAGCAGCGAGAATCCAGCTTGAAGCGAGAACGAAGCAAGAGGAACCCTCCACCGGATCTCCGCAGCAATGAGGGTAGCAGGGGAGGGCTTGAAAAAGACGGATGGTCAATAAAGGTCAAAGACCGCAGCCGCGAAGCAATCAAAGGGTTTGGGATGCTTCCCAACAAGCGCGGCAGCAGGGACGTGGATAGCCACGTGCATTGCTTGCCGGTAGCGTATGTGGCCACACATACACTGCTTGCAATGAGCGAGCTGGGCAGAAATGGACGAAAGCGGCCACAGAAACGGCTTGCTTTGCTTCATCTTAGCTATTGCGCGGCATTGGTGGAGGATTTCCCTATATACGATGGAGACGCTTACAGAGGTCGCAGGAGGTCGCAAAAGAGCAAGAGAAAAGCCCCGGCCGGAGCCGGAGCTGTTGCCCTTTCTTTATGCCGGAGCTTTGTCCTTTATTGCTTTGTACATTTCATTTGTCGCTCTATTGAGCCTCTCTTTTAAGTCGTAAAGCAAGTCACAAATCAGTTGGGCCAGGTTCCCGAATGCTTCAGGTTGACACCTAATAGCAAGAACAGTTTCTTCAATGTCCCTGTAATCTGTAAAATGGTTTGTAAACAAATCAGCCAAGGAGTGAGCTTGCATTGCCAACGCATGAATATCTTCATATTCTGTCAAAATTGTGAACACATCACGGCGTTCGTTTTGTACTTTACTCATTGTCATATTCCTTTCTTTATGCTACTGGGCTTTCATAGACTGTTCGTAGAGGCGTTCTGTAAGATCCTCTACCGTGCGACATTCCTTCATGACGGAATCGACAATCCCCGTGAGATTGTACACGTTGAGCTGGATCTGCTCCCACTGCTGCACCGTGAGGAATTCGACAAAATGTTCTGCACGCGGCTCGAAGTAGGTGCTTTCCATCAGCAGGTACAGAGCGCGGAGGGCTTCCATGTGCAGCCGCAGCTCTGTTGTGGCGTTCATGAGTTCAAACGTTTCATGATGAATGGCGGTGTTCTTCTCCATTGCTATATCCTCCAATTTATGCTATACTGCATTTGCTCTTGATTCGAGCCAGCCCAGGAGGGCGGCGGGTCGCTTCCGCTGCTCCCTGGGCTTTTCTCGTTACTGCACGGTGAACCGCAGGGCGGTCTGCTTGCTGCTGTACTGATCGTACAGGCCAGCGGCCTTCAGAGCCTTGGTGTTCACGCGGCTGCTCTCATAGGCGATGTACCGCAGCGTGTAGCTGCCAGCGGTCAGGGCGTCAGCCTTGCGGGCGTCCATTTCGCCGATCAACTCCGCCTTAACGGCGTCGGCCATCTCTTGCAGCTGCTTGATCTCTGCCAGCAGATCCCGGTAAGTGCTGGCCTTGGCTTCCAGTTCGTTGATGCTCATGATTCGTGCCTCCTGTTTGTTGTGCTTGCCTGGATCGGGGGCCGGGCCGCTTTGCTCCTATAGCTTTGAAGTGATCGCTGCATCAAGTCAATATCCCGGTGTTGTCAGCTCGCTTTCCCTTCCTGACAATGATAGTATAGCATATAGTGCACAATATATCAATTGACATAACAGCAAAATATTGTGCACTATATTTGTTGAAAATGACATATTGTGCACAATAGAAAAATGGCGTATAATAATGCCATGGTGGAGGAACAGACTTTTCCGCCAATCAGCAGGAAAGGAGAACCCCATGACCAAGGAAAAGAGCTATTATAGCCCGGCACAGAACAAAGCCACGCAGAAGTATTTGCAGGAGAAACGCCAGCAGGTGCGCTTCTGGGTG
Organism: Clostridia bacterium; assembly: GCA_017463245.1. Classification (GTDB taxonomy): domain Bacteria; phylum Bacillota; class Clostridia; order Christensenellales; family Aristaeellaceae; genus UBA11524. The sequence continues at coordinate 5,134 of JAFTPN010000058.1, read as the reverse complement.
CGCAAGGGAGAGCTTGATGATCTCCAGGCAGAGGCAGAGAGCACCGGCATGAGCATGGCAGCCTATGTCATCAAGGCCGTCAACGACCTGGCCGACCGGCAAATCTTGACGCCGCCGGAGAAGGGGCAGGGACGAAAAAGAGCGGTAGAAGTGAAAGAGGAAGAATGATCCAGCAGGAAACCGGCCTGCCGGGAAAGAATATTGTGAATAAGGAGGTGTTTTCCTATGACTTTAGTGGAGCGGATCGCAGAAGAAACCCGCACCATGCCCGCCGCATCGCAGCAGCAAGTGCTGGACTTTGCATTGTTCCTTAAGCAGAAGGAGCAGAGGGCTCTTGAGGCTGACATGGACGCTATTATCGCGGAGAACATGCCCGCCTTGAAGGAGTTGGCCAAATGAGTGCATGGATGCCAACTGTGGAGGATGTGCTGCTTCTGCATCAGAAATTAATTGAGCGAACCGGCGGTGCTGCCGGCGTCCGTGATCTGGGCCTGATCGAAAGTGCTCTTGCACGGGCTTACGCAGCCTTTGGCGGGGTGGAGGCGCACCCGACGATCATTGACAAAGCTGCGGCGGTTGGCTGTGGACTGATGCAAAACCATGGTTTTGTGGATGGCAACAAGCGCATCGGCGTGACGGCCTTGCTGCTGATCCTGCGCCGCAATGGTGTGGAAATTGCCTACACGCAGGAGGAACTGGTGCAGGTTGGCCTGGCTGTGGCCCAGGGCCTGCAGGATGTGCCGCAGGTCGTTGAGTGGATTAAACTGCATACAAAGGCATAAGAAAGAGCCGGACAAAACGTCCGGCCTTTTTCATGCAAAAACGCTGCAGCTTTTATTGCTGCAGCGGAAGCTGACAGGTGGCAGCCAGGTTGCTCCTGTTGCTTATTTAGGCTTCGATAGTATCGAACATAGAAAGCTGCTGGGGCTTGTTGACCTTCCCCTCGGGAATGTCATCTACCCAGAAATGGAAGAACTTTGCATTCTTCGGGTAGATCCTTACACCGTACTTGTTGGTGATGTATGGGCAGAAAACCTCGCGCTTACCGATGACCTTGTTATCGTTGTATGAATTTTCCATGGAGTCAGACCTCCTGTTAATCAAAAATAGCTCTTGACTAAGGAGGCAAAACGCTGTATGATGGATATGATATACAACCACCATACCTGGCCAGCGTTCTGGCATCCGACGGCTTGGTGCTGGAACACCAAGATCGCCATCATGAGCCCAGTCCACGGAAATGGACTGGCTCATTTTTTTGTGACGCTCAGTTGGACGCGTGCTGCATCAAAGGAAACACCGCAGGAATTGGCGATGTCATATGCATTCATGCCGCGGATGGCAGTAGGAGCCATCAGGAAGTAGCCTGCAAAGGCATCGCTCTGCCATTCGGGATCAAGGTAACGAGGAACAGCAATTCCGCTCTCTTTGCGGGCGTACTGAGGATCAACACCTTCGTGCATCAGAAGGTGAGCAATCTCATGGGCTACGGTAAACCGATCTCTGCCGCGTCCCATACACGCACCATCATACACATCCTCGCGGAGAAGAATGAGATGCTTGTTGGGATAGGTAAGGCCGTGCCGGTGGCCCATCTCTGCCCTCGTTTGTACGTCACATGTGAAATCCGGATAGAGCTTGTCCAAAACGTGCTCCAGGATCGTCATGACATCGACGAAGGTGGTGCTGTCCTGGATGCCTAACCGTCGGCGAACCAGCATTGCAAAGTCCAGTATGTCCCGGCGGGACATGGGGATAGGATCATGTGTCTCCATTGATAACCTCCTATGTTACTTCCGGGAAAGGATGTCCATGAAGGCAGCAATGTCCTCATGGTCCAGCTCATCAAAGCGGCGCGCAAAGGAGAGGGCAAGATCCCTTCTATCGGAGGGGGCGCCATCCAGGGGAATGCGCACTTGCTTGATGGTGTCGTTGAAAGCGCAGCGCAGCTCGTCTATTTGCTGCTCCGAAAGCGTGTACTTTTCGGAAAGGATGGAAAGCCAGCTGCTGGGAACGGGTTTCCGGCCGTTTTCGACGGCGGAGAGGAAGGCTGATGTTACATTCAGCTTCTGTGCCATGTCATGCATCAATTCTCCGTGCTGCAAGCGAATCATGCGAAGCAGGCGGCTAATAGTAGTCATGGTGTTGCCTCCTTCAATCGGTAAGGTGCTGCGGGTTGTGTGCAGAGTTCTCCTCTCTGCATATGTGATTGTACCAGAAAACTGCCAGTCTGTCAACCCATGGGTTAAATTTAGAAGCCATTGGGTTTAGAACTGCACTATTATTGATACTCAACACAAGCCAACGTCTTGAAAATCCCATGCTCCAGATCGCATCCGCTGGCGGTGTTGCCTGGGTGGGAGTAGATCATCACCGCCCCAGCAGGGCAGGCAGCCAGTATGAGATAGTCCTGCCCCGTTTCCGTCTGTACAAGCCCGCTGATCTTCCAGCAGCCGCCGGAGATCTCCTTGCGCATGGCTCCATACCAGTCCTGACCAGCTACGCCAGCACAAACGCCGTCCAGGTACTCCAGCGCGCTGGCGGGATCTGCCGCATAGGTGCTGGAGAAATCTGCCCACATATCATCTTGCAGGACAGTCACGACGAAATACTCTTCTCCGCTGGTGTATGTTCTGCCGTCTTCGCTGGTGAAGCCCTCAGGAGCCACAAAGAAAAACGGCGCGGCGTCGATCAGGTTATAGCGTTGGTTGTGCTGGAATGATTCATCTGCGCCAGCCAGACCCGGCCAGATCAGCAGAAAGCACAGCAGCAAGGAAAACAGCTTCTTCATCGTATCGCCTCCCATTGATGCAAGTATAGCACCCACAGGGAAAAATGAAAAGCCCCGCAGTCTGGAGAACTGCGAGGCGTGGGGGATGGGAAGTGCATGAAGCTGTCCGAGCAAGTATATTATAGCATATTGCATCAGAAAAAGCAAACATTTGTTTGGATCCTTCTGTTTCTGCATTTTCTACACGTTTTTGCATTTGGAGTTGCAACAGCAAAACCTTGATTTTCCTCACTTTTTCGCATTTACTGCATTTTTGCATTTCTTCGCAGCAACTATAATAGCAATTTAGAATATTATTATGAAAACATAAAGATATCACTACCCTTTATTTTACCCTTTAAAAGGGTAACACGCCATGATACTCAATAACACACAATTTCATTTCGCGAGGTTTTCCAACGGGTTGCGGTATAACGCAGATAACCAGATAACACGCAATGAAGGATGTTAGGCAAATTCAAGTCCCACCTTCGGCACAGAAAAGAGCTTTGAGCGCTGGTTCAAGGCTCTTTTTTCTCTTGAAGCACCGGGCGTGTTGTGCTATACTGAACCCACCAACCAACATGGAGGAGGATGTACCTATGAAGAAGTTCCTGGAAGATTTCAAAAAGTTTGCCCTGCGCGGCAATGTGCTGGATATGGCTGTTGGTGTGATCATCGGCGGCGCGTTCACCGGCATCGTCACGGCGCTGACTGCCAATTTCATCAACCCCCTGCTGAACTTCATCATGACCGGCACTCCCGGCGTGGATGCCAATGGCGTGGCCTGGACGGCTGGCGCGGCGGTGAGCGCCTTCCTGACCACGGTGATCAACTTTGTGATCACGGCGTTTGTGCTGTTCTGCCTGATCCGTATGATGAACAAGGTGATGAGCATCGGCAAGAAGCCTGCTGCCCCCGCTGCTCCCACCACCAAGAAGTGCCCCTACTGCCTCAGTGAGATCCCGATCGAGGCGACCCGCTGCGCGCATTGCACCAGCGAACTGAAGTGAGAAAAGAAGGAAGCGACCAAAGGTCGCTTCCTTCTTTTTAATGCGGAATTCGGAATGCGGAATTCGGAATTTAGTTTGTGGCACGAGCGGGCGATCGCAGATCGCCCCTACAGATGCAGGGAAAAGTTAAGCGTTGAGGAAAGCAGCAGAACCACTCCTTCCGTCAGCCGCAAGCGGCTGCCACCTCCCTCGGGGAGGGAGGCTTTTGGCGAGTGCAAAACCTAACAGTCCCCGCGTCGCGGCGCGCCCGTTGCGCGCCGTGACCCCTGCAAAAGGAAAAACCCACCCGGCCATCGCCGAATGGGTTTCGAAAGGGTGAGCGATGCGAGCGCCGCCAGTGGCGGAAGCAGCGAGCTGAGCGAATCAACCGAAACGAGCAATCGAGCGACAGCGAGAGTGCGACGATTGAGGTTGCGGATCGAAGTCCCTTCGCGGGTCGTCAGGGCAGCGCCCTGACCGGGATTCTTAAGGGCAGAGCCCTTAAGCGGAGTCCAGAGGCAGAGCCTCTGGTCACTTGCGCAGGGTGATAACCACGTGGCGGTTGGGTTCGTCGCCTTCGGAGTGGGTGTCGACGGCCTCGTTGGCCTGGAGGGCGCTGTGGATGATGCGGCGCTCATAGGGGTTCATGGGCTCCAGGGAGACCTTGCGGCCGGTCTTCACGGCGCGGTTGGCCATGCGGTTGGCCAGGCGGATGAGGGTGTCCTCGCGCTTGGCGCGGTAGTTCTCGGTGTCCAGGGTGACGCGGGTGTAGCCTTCCTGGCCGCGGTTGATTTTCAGGCTGGTCAGGTACTGCAGGGCGTCCAGGGTCTCGCCGCGGCGGCCGATGAGGATGCCCAGGGTGTCGCCGGTCATCTTCACAAACACGTTGCCCTCGGCGTCGTTGCCCACGGCCACGTCCACCTCAACGCCCATCAGGTGGGTCAGCTCCTTCAGGAAGGCCTGAGCCTTGCCGGCGGCGGAGTCGGCCTCCACCTGGTCGTTTTCCAGCATGGTCACCACGGGCTTCTCGATGGGCTTGGCGGGCGCCTTGGGGGGCAGGGGCTTCTTTTCGGTGGCGGGCTTTTCGGCCTTCTCAGCCTTGGGCTTTTCCTGCTTGGGCTGCTTGGGAGCCTTCTCCTTCTTTTCGGGAGCGGGCTTCTTCTCGGCGGGCTTTTCAGCCTTTTCGGCCTTGGGCTTCTCCTGCTTGGGTTCGGCCTTCTCCTTCTTCTCAGCGGGCTTCCTGGCAGGCTTCTTGGCGGGCTTTTCCTCGGTGAGGGAGGCCAGCAGGTCTTCCTCCTGCTCCTTCACGGTGAGGCGAACCTTGGCCAGGCGGGAGCCGAACAGGCCGAAGAGACCCTTGCTGCCCTCGTCG
>JAFTPN010000003.1 GCA_017463245.1 Clostridia bacterium | reverse complement strand
GTGCACATGGCGATGGCTGCGCCATTCCTTCAGGATCAGCCTTTCACTCATCTCTGCCAGCTGGCGGCGGGCCACACAAGCCTCGTTGCTGCCATGACGGCGCAGCGCCAGATATACCAGAAAATTCATCGGCGCCCAGATACGACCCCGCCAGTAATTCTGATCAGGATAGGCAGGATCATTGCGGGCAATGGAAGGCAGCCCCCATTCGCCGCCGAATTCCGCCGGGTTGTGCAGGTGTTCTTCGATCATTCGGTGAAGCTGGTGCGCCGAGACATCGCCACTGAACAGGGCGTAAAAATTCGTGGGCGAGAGCTTGTGGGAGAAGCTGCCCTCCGTCAGGTTCCGATTCAGGTAGATCCCGCTATCTTCATCCCACAGGGTGGCAAGGGCAGCCCTGGTGCTTGCGGTGCGGGACAGCAGCTCTGTTTCCTCTTTCCGGCCAAGGATGTGGGCGATCTCCGCCAGACACTCGCAGTCCATGATGAACAGGCCCGTCAGTCCCACATCGGAAAGCATCAGCAAATGACCTTCATGATCAAAGGGGATATCGTCATACATGGGGCTGTTGTCCAGCCCCGACTCCAGCGCCGCACCGTACCGGTCGTTGACGCCCTCGGTTTCCCACATATTTCCCGTCACCGGCTGATAGGGATCGCTGCCCAGGTGAGCGTGCCATCCGGCAAGGTGCGGTGGGCGGCAAACCAACGGTTCCATGCGAGAAGGTCATCATAAAGCATTTCGAGGAACCACTTTTCCCGGTATCTGCGGTAGATCGTCAGCGCGGCCAGAGAACCTACCGGCGGCTGGGAGCGGTCGCGGGTGGATGCGCCGGTTCCCTCGGCCATGTTGGGCACGAAGCCCTCCGGCATATGCTCCCGGGTGATTTCGATGGCGTTCATGTACGCCAGCTCACGGTGATCCAGAGCGGCCATCATGGCGGCGAAATAGGTGTCCCAGCAGAACAGCACATATCCGCCGTGACTGCAGTTCCAGATGCGGCTGACCGGTGTGATGACACGATCTTTCTTGGGCTCGTAGATGGTATCCCAGGCAAGGCAGGTCTGCATGGCCTGCCAGCACTCGGCATGTTCGCCATAGCAGGCGGCCTGTGCGGATAAGCGGGCTTCCTCCCGGTCAAGGATGGCTTCGATCTCCACGATGCTGCGCGGTGTGCCGGTGGAGATCCCGATGGGCTGGGTCAGTTCTGCACACAGATAGGGCGTATGTGTATTCACCAGCACATCCTCGGCGATCTTGCCGTGCAGGTATACGTTCATCGGGCCATCAGGAAGGTCGGCCCGCAGGGTATTGCCCTGCCGGGACAGCATTCCCGGACGATTCCACAGCATCGCCGATTCGACCACCAGCAGGGCTGGCTTGAGCTGGTTCCGGGCCGTGGTAATCATCATGACGAGATCATCTCCATCATGGGCAGTACGGACGGTACATTCCACGCCGCGCCAACGGAGCGTCAGCGCTGTGTAACTGCCATCATAGGCATGAGCCCCAGGCAGGATCTCCTCCACATCTGCACCCTGCCGACCGATGAGCGCTTCTGTCAGGTGATATCCGCACTGGTATTCCTTGATGCCCAGATTGATGGCAAAGCCGCTGGGCAGTTGAACATGGGACAGCACGCTTCGGGTATTCCATGTGTTCCAGCCGCGCGAGATGCTGCGGCGGAGTTGATCGTATGGGTGCATGGTCATCCTCCTCATACAGGTGGGTGTAGCTCTGTGTCCATTTTAGCACATGCCTCACCGCATGTCTTCTACTATTTTTGCGTATGAAGGAACAGAATGTGTGCTGATCAATATAGTGAAACTTTTTATCAAAATGAAGGAAGCATCTATACGCAGGCTATGATATAATGGTGAAAAACTCACATCTTCAAACGAGGTGACGCTGATGATCCGTTTTGAATCCTTCACCCGTACAGAGATCGCCGGCGGCGCAAGCAGGTCAATCCCGCTTGATGACGTGCAGCGCTGGCTGGCGCTGGCAAACAACAATATATACTGGATCGCACCGCACACCGGAACGAATCCGTCGGATATTCCCGCGCTGACCCAGTATTTGCTGTGGCAGAAGAAAGACGGTAGCTACGGCGTGGCTCTGCCGATGATCTCCGGCGATGTAAAGGCGGCCCTTCGAGGATCGAAGGACGGCATTATCGTCACCATGCAGGGTGCGCTCCCCGGCACGGAGCCGGAGGAAGCCGTACTGCTGTGTATTGCTGAGGGGGATGATCCCTATGCGCTCAGCCATGAGGCCGTTGCAGCTGTTGCGGCGAAGCTGGGCAGCTTCCGTCTGCGCACGGAGAAGAAAATGCCCGCCTTCATGGAACGCCTCGGCTGGTGCACATGGGACGCATTCTATGGTGCGGTGGACGAGGCAAGGGTGCTTTCCGGGCTGGACTCCTTCCGGGAGAATGATTTCCCGCTGGGGTTCATGATCCTTGATGACGGCGCGTGGGACAATCGCGGCGACCAGCTGTATGAGGCACAGATCAATCCTGTAAAATTCCCCGCCGGGCTGAGCAAGCTCATCCGCTGTGCCAAGGAGGAATACGGGCTGACACATTTCGGCGTGTGGCACAATTTCGAGGGCTACTGGGCAGGAATCTGCCCGGAGAGTCCCCTGTCCGCGCGCTATACGCTGCTGCACAACCGGGGCAACATCCGCCCCTGGACTGCCGAACCCACGGAGAGCGAGCTGCATTTCATCTGCCCGGAGGAGATCGGCCGCTTCTATAACGAACTGCACGGGTACCTGCTGGAACAGGGCGTGGACATGGTCAAGATCGACGGGCAGGGCGCGATGGACGCAATGACCTGCGGCGTGACCGGACAGGGCCGCGCTATGCAGGCCTATCAGCAGGCGATGCAGACGGCCGCCTCCCGGTGCTTTGACGCCCAGGTGATCCACTGCATGTGCAACAGCGCGGATGTGGCGTACAACATGCGCGACACCAACTGCTGGCGCAACAGTGACGACTACATCCCCGGCAATCTGCGCAAGCAGCAGGAGCATCTCTACATCAATGCCCTGAACGCCATGTGGTCTTCGACCTTCGCCGTGCCTGACTGGGACATGTTCCAGTCCCACGCTCCCGGGGCTGAGATCCACGCTGCCGCGCGGGCGATCAGCGGCGGCCCGGTCTATGTGAGCGATAAGCCCGGCCAGCAGGATTTCGCCATCCTGCGCCGTCTTGTGACCAGCGATGGGAAGAGCCTGCGCTGCGACGGGCCCGCGCTTCCTGCGCCGGACTGCCTGTTCACCGACTGCCGCAGGGAGAAAAACCTGCTGAAGGTGTTCAACTTCTGCGGCAAAGCGGGGGTGCTGGGCGCATTCAACTGCACGGAGGAAGATGCCGTGTCGGGCACGCTCCGGGCGACGGACATTCCGGGGCTGGCAGGCAAGCGCTTTGCGGTGTATCTCCAGCCAACCGGGAAGATGCTGACTGTGGGGCGCGAGGAAACCATTCCTGTTACGCTTGGGAAGGACGAATACGCGTTGACGTTCTTTGTTCCCATTGAAAGGGGCGCTGCGCCGCTGGGTCTGTTGGACAAGTACAATACCGCTGCTGCGGTCATCCGCAGCCAGTGGCAAAATGAGCGTCTGTGTGTGGAGTTGCTGGACGGCGGGGAAATCGGCATCTACTGCGAAAAAGCCCCGCAACGGGTGCTGTGCAATGGTGCAGAAGCGTCCTTTGACTACGATCCAGCCAGCGGTCTACTGTGCATCCACGCCAGAGAGGCAGGAAAAACCGCCATCGAGATCACGCTGTGAAGGGAGGATGCCATATGCCGACCGAAGTCATTCACCTGACGCTGCCGGAGGATGAATTGCGCTCCAGCGTGGGGTTTCTCCACCAGATGAGCGTGCAGGACACCTACCCGCTGCACACGCACGATTTCTACGAATTCTTCTATGTGCTGGGAGGTCGGGCGATTCACGACATCAACGGCGAGAAGCGGCTGCTGACCCAAGGGACGCTGGTGTTCATCCGCCCGGAGGATGTGCACCGGTATCATTTCATCAGCAACCATGACATGGAGCTGCTGTCCTGCGGCGTAACGCGGGAGCTGATCGAAAAAGCCTGCGGGTATATGAACCTGTCGGCGGATGTATTCCTCCGCCTGCCAGCCCCGCTTCAAATTGTCTACCCAGACAGCATGCACTGGTACATGTCGCAGCGGCTGCTGGCGATCGGCAAGCATGAGCCGGGCGATGCAAGGCGGCAGTATTTCCTGTCCATCCTGCCGGATCTCCTGCAGCAGATGCTCACCGCGCCCGAAAGCGACAAGGGGCAGCTGCCGCCATGGGTATCCAGACTGGTGCTGAAAATGAGCAAGCCGGAGAACTTCATCGAAGGCCTGTCCCGGATGGTGGCGCTCTCCGGCGTATCCCAGGAGCATCTGAACCGGGCTTTCAAACGCTATCTGGGCATCACGCCCACTGTGTTCATCAACATGAAGCGCATCAACTACGCCGCAGAGCTGCTCCGTCAGGGAAAACCGGTGCTGGAGGCCTGCATGGCCAGCGGCTTCAATCACGTCAGCCACTTCTATCAGGTGTTTGAAAAGACCTATCACTGCACGCCGAAGCAATTCAGCAAGGCGCAGCAAGCGGAAGGTCACGAGCACGTTTCCGAGTGACCTTCTCTGGACAACAACGCCGCTGATGCACATCATGAATGCATCAGCGGCGTTTCAGGTTATGCCTTCTCGATGTCGATCCAGTTGGCGCGGATCATGCCGCTGTGAACGAACAGGCGGATCACCTGCTCCCCCTCGGAGAGCATGACCGGGGCGCTTGTGCAGGTCTGCCAGCGTTCGCCGGAGGTCTCCATGAGCCCGGTGCGGTTCTGGGTGTTCACGTCGATGCTGACCGCTGCGTCACCCGCAAGGCGAAGCCTGAACACATAATCGCCCGGCTGTGTCACATTGATGGTGTACTCCAGCCATTCCTTGGCGGTGAAGTCCCTGACGCAATAGCCAACGCCCACATCGTCGCACAGTTCGATCTGCACAGCATCGGTGCGGTAGAGCTCACAGGGTGTATCGGTATGCTTGTGGTAAGCCACGCCCTCGCCGCCGCGGTCGTAGTTCTCGCAGGCGATGCGGCAGGGCACGCTGGCCGGGGGCAGAAGGAAGGGCAGCTGGCCGCTGATCTTTTCCTCCGCCTGATGCTCGGCGAATTTCATCACAGGCGCGCCGCCGGTGACGATGACCTCCTCCAGCACTTCCGTATCAGCAGGAATACGCACATACAGCACCTGATTGAGCTTGTCGTAATACCAGCCGCTTTCAGCCTTCTCCACCAGCCGCTTGTAGCCATGCTGATCCAGCGTCCTGTCGCCGTATGCCACATGCTTCGGCACGGTGCCCACGTGGATCTGCAGCAGGTACTTGTCCGCTGCATACAGCAGATTGCTGCGGGTGATACGGATGCGGGTCTGATGCGCCGTCTCCTCGCAGGCGATATCGGTATAGGTGAAATCGCCCCGGGTGAAGCCGTAGCTGACGCCGTCGTCCGTGTACATACGGAAGCTGCTCCCGCCCTTGGGGAAGATCTTCAGCGTCACGTCCTTCCAGTCGACGTCCTTTGTGTTGTAGACCTGCGGGATCATAGGGATGATCGCTCCGGCCCTGACAAATACGGGGATGCGGTTCTGCGGCGCATGGATGGGATAGCTCCTGCCGCCTTCGTAGCGGTAGCCGTAGTCCCAGTCGTACCACTCGCCTTCGGGCAGGTAGACATCGCGCTGGGTGGCTCGCTCCTGGGTGACGGGAGCCACCAGCAGCTCACTGCCGAAGAGGTACTCATCGCGGATGTTCAGTACATGTTCATCCTGCGGATACTCGAATACCAGCGCGCGCATCATGGGTGCGCCCGTCCGGTGGGCGACATGATTGTAGGCATAGATATAGGGCAGCAGCCGGTAGCGCAGGCGCACATAATGGGCGGCGTTGGCCGTCAGCTGCTCGCCGAACACGAAGGGCGAGGACTGGCCGGCATGATGCACGCGGGTGATGGGGCAGAAGCAGGCAAACTGCAGCCAGCGCTCGTATAGCGCACCATGGGATGCCGGATCGTTCTTGTAGATATTCTCGTTGTACAGGCTGTTGTTGGTGGAGGACATGAATCCACCGCTGTCGCTGGTCCAGAGCGGAATGCCGGAGAGGGTGGTGTTCAGCGCCTCCGGGATGTGCGCGGCGAAGGTCTTGTAGTCGGAGAACACATCGCCCGACCAGATGGAGGCGTTGTATTTCTGGATGC
>JAFTPN010000057.1 GCA_017463245.1 Clostridia bacterium | reverse complement strand
TTGCACGATGAAAACCTCCCGCAAGATTGATGCGGGAGGTTTTGCCAGATAAGGGGCTGTGCATGAGTACGGCGGGCGGGCGATCGCAGATCGCCCCTACAGGTGCAAGGAAAGGAAGGCGTTGGGGCAAGCGGCGCTCAATCCCTCCGTCTTCGCTGCGCTCAGACACCTCCCTTTACACAAGGGAGGCTTTTGGCTGTGCATAACCAAACAGTCACCGCGTCGCGGCGCAACCGTATTTGCGCCGTGACCCCCGCAAAGGAAAAACCCACCCGGCCATCGCCGAATGGGTTTCGAAAGGGACGAAGTCCCTTCGCGGGTTCCCCAAGGGCAGAGCCCTTGGGCGCCTCCCCTTAGTTCCGCAAGCGCTTGTCGCACTTAATGGCGAGCTTGGTGCCGACGGACTGGATGACCTGGACGATGATGACCAGGACGATAACGGAGGCGTAAAGGACGGCGTAGCGGTAGCGGTTGTAGCCGTAGGTGATAGCAATCATGCCCAGGCCGCCGCCGCCCACAGCACCGGACATGGCGGTGTAGCCCATGATGGTGGTGATGGCCAGGGTGAAGTTGCTGATCAGGGAGGGGACACTCTCAGGGAGCATCACCCGCAGCAGGATCTGCATGGGGGTAGCGCCCATGGACTGGGCTGTCTCGATGATGTTGGGGTTCACCTCGCGCAGGCTGGATTCCACCAGGCGCGCCACAAAGGGGAACGCCGCAATGGCCAGGGGCACAATGGAGGCCGCTGTGCCCACCGAGGTACCCACAATGGCGCGGGTCAGCGGGATCACCATGACCATCAGGATGATGAAGGGCACCGAGCGCAAGAGGTTGATGATCACGTTGATCACCTTCATCAGCAGAGGCGGCAGGGGGCGCACACCCTTGGCATCGCCCGCCACCAGCAGCATGCCCAGGGGCAGGCCGATAAGGATGGCGAAGAAGGTAGCCAGGATGGTGGCATAGATGGTTTCCCAAGTGGCAAAGAGGAACTTGGTCTTGATGACCTCCAGCGCCTCTTCTAACTTTTCAGGGGTAAACGCGTTGGCGAAATTCATGCCTCCACCTCCTTGCTCTCACCGTAGTTCACTTCAACAGAAACCGTCACATCCGGCGTTTTTCGCAGGAAGTTCACAGCCTTGGCCAGTTCATCGGGGCCGCCGGGGATCTCCAGCAGAATGTAGCCGTAGGCACGCTCGCCCACCGAGCGGGTGGACGCACCCAGGATGCTGGCTGCCACGCCCACCTCCATGGCCATCTGGGCAATGAGGGGCGTTTTGGCCGCGGGGCCGCCATTGAAAATGATACGCACACGCTGGCCATGCTCGTCGCTGATGGCCACGCTGTCCGCCATTTCCGGGTAGACCAGGTGGCGGGTGGCATCGGCCTTGGGATCGGCAAACACCTGAGCCACCTCGCCCTCCTCCACCACGGCGCCGTGTTCCAGGATGGCCACACGGTTGCAGATCTCCTGCACCACGCTCATCTGGTGGGTGATCACGATCACCGTGATGCCCAGCTTTTTGTTGATGTCGCGGATCAGGTCAAGGATCTGGTGGGTGGTTTTGGGGTCAAGGGCGCTGGTAGCCTCGTCGCACAAAAGCACCTGGGGATCGGTGGCCAGGGCGCGGGCGATGGCCACACGCTGCTGCTGGCCACCGGAAAGCTGGGCGGGATAAGCATTGGCCTTGTCCGGCAGACCCACGATCTCCAGCAGCTCGCGGCCGCGCTTCTCTGCCTCGGCCTTGGGCACTCCGGAGAGGCGCAGCGGCAGGATCACGTTCTTCAGGCAGGTGCGCTGCATCAGCAGGTTGAAGCCCTGGAAGATCATCGTCACCGTGTGGCGGACTTCACGCAGCTCCTTCTTGTTCAGGCTGCCCAGGTCGCGGCCATCCAGCAGGATGTTGCCCTCGGTGGGGCGCTCCAGCATGTTGATGCACCGCACCAGCGTGCTTTTGCCAGCGCCGCTCATGCCAATGATGCCGTAAATATCACCATTGTTGATGGTCAGGTTCACGTTTTTCAGCGCGTCCACCGGACCATCGGTGGTGACGAAGCTCTTGGACAGGTTGCGAATCTCAATCATGGGGTGTCCCTCCGTATAGGCAAAGGCACACCGGCCATCCAAAGGGACAGCCGGTGTGTCTGCAATAGCAAAACTTACTTGATGGTCAGGGCAGTCAGGTCGGTCTGCTTGCCGCCGTACAGGCCCATGGGCTCCACATGGATGGGAGCAACCACCACGATGTTGGTGCCGTTCTCGGCGTTGAAGTTCTCCTGATAGGGGATGTGAGCGAAGTAGTTGGCAAAGATCTCGCCGCTGTCAACCACCATGTTGGGCTGCACATAGTCGGAGTACTCGAACACCTTCAGGGTGATGTCCTTCTCGGCCAGGATCTCAGCAGCCACTTCCAGGATCTGAGCATGGGGGGTGGGAGAAGCAGCCACGGTGATGGTCTTGCCAGCCAGAGCGGCATAGTCCACGGTGGGGTCGAAGCCGTCGGTGGGCTCAGCCACAACGGACACGGCAGCGCCCTTATAGGTCTCGGTGATGAAGTCAGCAACCTTCTTGCTGTACAGGGCAGCGGCCAGAGCCTTGGCTTCGGGAGTTTCCTCGTTGCCGCCCTTCACGCACAGGACGTTGGCATAGGGAGAATCGGCGCTTTCGATCAGCAGGGAATTCTCCACAGGGTTCAGGCCAGCGTCCAGGGCGAAGTTGTTGTTGATGATGGCATAGTCCACGTCCAGCAGAACGTTGGCCACCATGGCAGCCTCGACCTCCTTGAAGTCGATGCCCACATAATCCTCAACCACGTCATCCTTGGTGGCGGTCACGCCAGCTTCGGGATCCAGCTTGATGTAGCCATTGGCCTGCAGCAGCAGCAGGGCGCGGCCTTCGTTGGTGGGGTCGTTGGGAACAGCGATGGTGATCTTGTCAGCCAGGGCAACAGAGGCACAGGACAGAACCAGCAGGGCGGCCAGAACCAGAGACAGGAACTTTTTCATGATGAATCTCTCCTTACATTGAATTCGTTACAGTTGTGCAGGCAAGGTGTACGTCACATTCGTCTGCTTTCCCGGTTCGATCGAACCAGGAGCTTTGCTGTAGCGTTCATAGGGTACGATCTCCTTTCACCATCGGTCATGCAGATAAAAAGAGGGGAGCCTCCGATGAAGCTCCCCTTCTCGACCGGATGCGGCGCTTGTCAGCGAACCATCCGTTTATCTGAAAGCCCATCGAAGATTGACACGCAAAGACATGCACAT
>JAFTPN010000056.1 GCA_017463245.1 Clostridia bacterium | reverse complement strand
CTGGCGATACAGCAGGGGAAGCAGGCCGGTGTGGTCGATGTGGGCATGGGTCACAAACACATATTCCACCTGGCTGGCGGGGATAGGCATTTCGGCGTTTTCATAAATATTCTCGCCCTGCTCCATGCCGCAGTCGATCATGGCGTAGCGACCCTTTTGCCACTCCAGCAGGGTGCGGCTGCCGGTCACTTCGTGGTTGGCACCAAGAAAGGTAAGCTTCATCGCGTGTTCCTCCTTTGAACGATCATCAGTCTGGTCAATATTGTACATTGATTGGATACAGTTTGTCAAATAAAGTTCGTTCGGCAAAACAGACCAGACCGATGGTCGGTTTTTGAATGTGCAAAGTGGACTGGAGTCGGTTTTCTGGCAGGTGTGTAGATTCATGAAGCGGCACTGCTTGTGGAAATTTTCAGAAAAAGGTGGATATATAGTGGAAAATGGTGTATGGGATGTGGTATACTATATGTTGCCATGTAAAGCGGTCCTTGGTTGCTAATTAATATGAAAAAGCGGTCCTTGGTTGCTAATTAATATGAAAAAGGGGAGATTCTTACCTTATGAAATCCATCCTTTCCTATTTGCTTGCTTTTCTGCTACTTTTCCCTTGCGTAGCGCTGGGCGAGGGCTCTTCTGCCCAGGGTGATATTTTGATCGAAGAAGTATCGGCTGTCAGGGCAGAGCTGGTCTCCCGCCCGCTGCCCATCGACTTCTCCGGCGGCTTTGCGCCGCTGGCGGATGGGTATGATGGGGATTATTCCTATCAGGATCCCACCATCCAGGTGAACATCACCTATAACGAGACCAAGGACTATATTGAGGGCTATCGCGGCCGCAATATGGGCTACTGGGTGGTGGACATCAAGATCGGCGACGCCTCCCAGCTGCGCACGGCGGCTGCTGAATCCTTCAGCACCGAGACCACGCTGCCCGTCAGCGACATTGCCAACCGTGTGAACGCGGTGGTGGCCATCAACGGCGACTACTTCGCCCGGCACAAGGAGGGCTTTGCCATCCGCCAGGGTACGCTGGTGCGCGACAAGCTCAAGGGCAACCGCGATGCGCTGCTTATCGACGAGGACGGCGACTTCCATGTGTACCATCTGCCCGAGAAGGGTTCTCTTTCCGATACGGTGGACGGCAAGAAGGTGGTCAACGCCTTCTACTTTGGCCCCATCCTAGTGGAAAACGGCGAGGTGCCGAAGAAGCTGCCCAACTTCACCTTCCTCAAGCCCGACAAGTATTATGCCCGCCTTGCCCTGTGCCAGGTGGATCGCCTGCACTACAAGATCATCCTGACCACCATGGAGCAGGACTATACGCTGGGCATTCGCCTGAAGGACTTCGCCAAGCTGTGCCAGGCTGAGGGTGCGAAGATCGCCTACAACCTGGATGGCGGCCTGTCCACCACGCTGTTTTTCAACAACAAGCGGATCAACGAGCAGAAGAAGGTCAACTTCCGCAGCATTCCGGATATCGTTTATTTTGCTTCCGCCTGGAACGGGGAGGAATAAGGCATGAGCATGTATCAGGTGGCGATGCTGGTTGGCTCGGTGGCGATCTTTGCCCTGTATGGCTGGCGCTGCGCAGGTGCGGTGCGAAATCCCGCCCTTCGCAAAAAGGCGTGGCTCACGGCGCTGATGGCGCTGGTGTTTTCTGCTGCATTCGGCGTGGTGCTGGCCAGGGTGTCCTATGCGCTGCTGATGCAGGAACTGGACTTTGAATACGATGGCATTGCTGCCCTGGAGCAGCTTTTGTGGCTGGACATCGACAGCATGTGCTTCTTTGGCGGCGCTGTGGGCGTGTGCCTGGGCGTGCTGCTGGCCAACCGCATCACCCGCAAGGGACAAGTGGCGCTGGGCATGGATGCCTTTGCTCCCTTTGCCGCGCTGCTGGTGGCGCTGTTCCGCCTAGGCGAGGGTGCCTTTGGCTCCTATGGCACCGGCACCAGCCTGCCGGAGGGCAGCCCCCTGGCCTTCTTCCCCTTTGCGCTGGAGATCAAGGTGGACGGCGGCTACAGCTACTGGGGCTGGGCGATCTTCGCCCTGTCGGCGGCCTTTGCGCTGGTATGGGCGGGCGTGTCCTTCCTTGGCCTGCGCAGCCGTGGCCGCACCGGCCTGAACTTCACGCTGACCATGTTCTTCCTGGCTTTGCCCCAGGTGCTGTGCGAGAGCATGCGCAAGCGCGGCATGCTGTGGCTGTTTGTCCATGTGGAGCAGCTGCTGTGCGCCATTGTGCTGGTGGGCGTTATGGTGTATTGGATCATCGGCGCCAAGGGCAAGCGCAACCTGCTGAGTCGCTGGGCGCCGCTCGCCATCACGTTGGTGTGCATCGGCCTGCTGGTGGCCACTGAGTTTGCCATCGACGGAAAGCTGTTCGACCTGTCCCACACCGTGTGCTATACCTTTATGACGGCGGTGCTGGTAGTAGTAGGCGCCTGCGGTGTAGTGGCGGCGAAGCGGTGGAATGCGGAAGCGTGATCTGCTGCCATAATTGATTGGAGAGAGATTCGGATATATGAAAAGCAAACATTTTGTTCTGTTGGCGGTGGTGATGCTGCTCATGCTGCTGTCCACAGCCTGCGCAGAGGAAGCTGCTGACATTTCTGCGGAATGCTCCTTCAAGAGCGATTCCTATGCCCGCAAGTTCACCAACTTGACCAACAAGAAGTATGATACCTACTGGCAGAGCGGCGAAAGAAAGAATCCTTATCTGATCATCAAGTCTGATGAACCCATGTACAGCCTGTACATCTGCTTCCGCGAGATGCCGAAGAGCTATCAGCTGCAGCGCAAGGAAGGCAAGGAGTGGGTCACCTTTGCCGAGGGTGATACCCGCTTCCACCATACCTTCTACGAGCTGGATGGCGAGACGGAGATCCGCATCTACTCCACCCAGACCTCCAAGCATCGCCTGGTGCTGAACGAGCTGTTTGTCTTTGGTGCGGGCGATGTGCCGGACTGGGTGCAGCGCTGGGAGGACACCGAGGAGAAGGCAGACATCCTGCTGCTGGTGGCCCATCCGGATGATGAGCTGATCTTCTTCGCCGGGACGATCCCCACCTATGCAGTGGAGCAGGACAAGCGCATGGTGATTGCCTACCTGACCTACTGTGACAAGACCCGCCGCAGCGAGGCGCTGAACGGGCTGTGGAGCCTGGGCGTGCGGAATTATCCCGTGTTTGGCGCTTTCCCGGACAAGTACGCCAGATCCTTGAAGGAGGCGTACAAGGAGGCGGCTGGCAACAGCTATAGCACGGGCAAGAAAAAAGTGCATCAATGGGTGACGGAGCTGTTCCGCAAGTATCAACCCGAGGTGGTGCTGACCCAGGACATCAAGGGTGAGTACGGCCATGGACAGCACCGCATGGTGGCGGACGCCAGTATCCTGTGCTACGATTATGCGGCCGATCCGGAGAGCTTCCCGGATTCGGCAGAGGCATACGGCACATGGGAAGTGAAGAAGCTCTACATCCACCGCTATGGCGATGAAGATGTGCGGCTGCACTTTGACTGGGATGTGCCGCTGGAAAGCCAGGGCGGTCTGACGGGCATGGAGGCGGCTGGAGCGGCCTTCAAGAACCATCATATTTCACAAACAAAGCTGACCTTTGGCATCGGCGACCGACGGGTGCCCTTGTCCGTGGAAGAGGTCGGCGGGTATTACGAGAATACGGAGTTCGGCCTGTATGCCTCCAGGGTTGGCGCTGACGTTGAAAAGAACGATTTCCTGGAGAACATTGACTGAGCTTTGCAATAACGAGGTATACAGGCGTGAAGAAGATCATAGCAGGTGCGCTGCTGCTTGTGGTGATGCTGGTGGCTTGCGCTGCATTGGGCGAGGGTGAAGTGATCCATATCACCGATGCCCAGGGTTTGCTGGCCATGGCAGAGAATCCCCACGGCAGCTATGTGCTGGACAATGATATCGACCTGGCGGGCATCGACTGGCAGCCCATCAGGTTTTATGGCACGCTGGATGGCAACGGACATTCCATCAGCAATTTGATGGTAACGGCCTTTGATCCCGAAACGGCGCGGACGATGGACGGCAACGGCTACAAGTATCACACCAACCTGACGGGCTTTTTCTCCGTGGCGGAGAATGCAACTGTCCGCAATATCAGCTTTGTGAATGCTGAGCTGAAAGCTGAGTGTGAGGATCACGCCTTTGCGGGCATCGTGGCGGCGGTGTCCACCCATTCCATGTTTGAGAACATCAGCGTTTCCGGCTCGGCATACCTGGCCAGCAGCGGAAAAATGGTGGGCGTCAGCGGCATGGTGGGGTATGGCACCGGCTCCATTACCGACAGCGATGCAGATGTCACGCTGATCTTTGTGGATACCAATCCCAAGAAGCGCTGCGAGCAGTATCTCGGCGGTGCGGTGGCCAATGGCTTTATGAACTGCATCAATGTGAACGTGCAGATCGACGGCTATGCTTCGGTGACCGGCTTTGCCCATTGCGGCGGACTGATCGGCATGCACCGCCAGCACGAGAAGCGCACCAACAGCAATGCCATTACCCACATTGACGACAACACCGTTTCCGGCATGATCACCTTTTTTGAAAAAAACTCCGAAAGGCGTGCTTACTGCAAAGGAATTGTGGGCGAGAGGTTGAATAAATACGTAAAGATGAGCAATAACGACGACAGCGCCTTTGTGCGTAACGAGATCAGGAAATACGATCGCATCCTGCTCCCAGAGGGCTGGGAGTGACCTGAACCGGCGAGGGAACCTTCGCCGGATTCATTTTATCGAAGGATTGACGGAGGCTGATGCTATGCAGCGTTTATTCAACGATGGCTGGAGCTTTGTGAAGCTGCCCAACGGAAGCACTTATGCTGATGCGATGCAGGCGGTGTGGCAGGAGGTATCTTTACCCCATGATTTTCTGATCAGCAATCATCATAATCTGTATGAGAATGCAGATGGCTGGTATCGCAGGATGTTGAGCGTCCCAGCAGATGCGCTGGACAAGGTATGGCTGCTGCGGTTCGATGGCGTGTACATGGATTGCGATGTGCTGCTGAATGGCGAGATCATCTGCACCCATCGCTATGGGTACACGGCCTTTGACGCGGAGCTGACGGGTCATCTGCACGCTGGCGATAATGAGCTGATGGTGCATATCCGTCACCAAAGTCCCAACACCCGCTGGTATTCCGGCGCGGGCATTTATCGTGACGTGACGCTGCACGCGCTGGAGAAGCAGCATATGCCGCTGGACGGCGTGTATGTGTCCACTTGCCGTGAGGGTGACCATTGGACCATGCGTGTGCAGGCGGAGGTCGTGGGCGAAGGGGAGGCGCAGCCTGTGCATCGGCTGTATGCGCCGGATGGTGCGCTGGTAGCCGAAGCCTGCGGCCGTGATGTGGAAATGCAGGTGGATGCGCCGCTGCTGTGGAGCTGCAAGGCGCCCAACTGCTATCAGCTAGAAACCAGGCTGGGGGAGCAGACCGTCCGGCAGAACGTGGGCTTCAAGGAGCTGCGGTATGATCCGAATGAGGGGCTGTTCCTGAATGGGGAGCATATAAAGCTCCACGGCGTGTGCCTGCACCACGACCTGGGTGCGCTGGGTTCTGCTTTTCACGTCAAGGCGGCGCGACGCCAGCTGAAGGCCATGCTGGAAATGGGCGTGAATTCTCTGCGCACCTCTCACAATCCGCCTGCCCGCCAGGTGATGAACTTGTGCGACGAAATGGGTATTCTGGTGGTGGACGAGGCCTTCGACATGTGGGAGCGCCCCAAGACTACCTATGACTATGCCCGGTTCTTCAAGGACAATGTGGAAAGCGACGTGGCCAGCTGGGTGCGGCGGGACAGGAACCATCCCAGCCTGCTGATGTGGTCCATCGGTAATGAGATCCTGGACACCCATGTGGATGAGCACGGGCAGGAGATCACCACCATGCTGCACCAGCTGGTGCGCCAGCATGATCCCCTGCATAACGCCAAGGTGACCATCGGCTCCAACTTCATGCCCTGGGAGGGCGCGCAGAAGTGCGCTGAGCTGGTGGAGGCTGTGGGCTATAACTATGGTGAGAAGTACTATGCAGCCCACCATGAGGCACACCCGGACTGGCTGATCTACGGCAGCGAGACGGCCTCGGCGCTGTCCAGCCGCGGCGTGTATCGCTTCCCGGCCAGCGCCAGCATCCTGTCGGACGAGGATCAGCAATGCTCCTCCCTGGGCAACAGCACCACCAGCTGGGGTACCAAGGATATGCGCCGCTGTGCGGTGGAGGATCTGAACACACCCTATTCTCTGGGACAATACCTGTGGACAGGCATTGACTACATTGGCGAGCCCACACCCTACCACACCCGCAACAGTTATTTCGGCATGATGGACACGGCGGTGTTCCCAAAGGAATACTGGTATCTGTACAGGGCGCTGTGGACGGATGAACCCATGGCGCACATCGGCGTTCATTGGGACTGGAACCCGGGGCAGATGATCGACGTGGCGGTGATGACCACCGGCGCGGAGTGCGAGCTGCTGCTCAATGGAGCGTCCCTTGGCCGGAAGGTAGTGGATCGCCGCAGCGTGGAGCAGTGCCTGCCCATCTGGCAGGTGCCCTTCCAGCCTGGCGAGCTGTGCGCCCGCGCCTATGATGCCCAGGGCTGCCTGATTGCCGAGGACAAGCGGTATACACCCGGTGACAGCGCCCGCATTGTGCTGGCGGCAGAGGATGATCACCTGCTGGCGGACGGCGAGGACATGACCTTTGTGACCATCTCCGTGGTGGACAAGGACGGTCATCCGGTGGAAAATGCGGTGGATCGCGTTCATGTGAAGGTGACGGGCGGTGTGCTTCTGGGCCTGGACAATGGCGACAGCACCGACCTGCATGAAGGCTACAAGACCAACACCCGCCGCCTGTTCAGCGGCAAGCTGCTGGCCATGGTGGGTGCGCCGGATGAGCCCGGCGTGGTGCGCGTGGAGGTTTCTTCCCCTGGAACGGAACCGACCGAGCTGGAGTTTCCTGCTGTGCAAACCGACCGTCGGTCTGGCGCTGCAAAACACCGACCTTTTGCCTGTGTGGAGATGCCCATGGAACGTCCCGTGCGGAAAATCGAGCTGATTCCCATGGGCAGCAAGGCGCTGAACAAGGAGCAGAGCAGCGTGACCTTTGCGGTGACGACCCTGCCGGAAGATGCGGATGCGCAGCCCATCAGCTACCGGGTGACCACGGACAAGGGCATTGAGTCGCCCTGCGCGGTGATCGAAAGCGGTGAAGGCTTTGTGACGGTTTCTGCGACGGGCGATGGCGACATCTACCTGCGGGCGACCTGCAACAATGGCTATTCCCATCCGCGGGTGATCTCCCAGCAGGAGATCAGCATCAGCGGGCTGGGCAAGCCGAATCTGGATCCCTATGGGTTCGTCAGCGCCGGGCTTTATACCCTGACCGACGGCGAGATCACCCCCGGCAACGAGCAGGGCGTGGCCTTCTGCCGGGATGGCTACAGCATGGTGGGCTTCCAGCAGGTGGACTTTGGTGCAATTGGTTCAGATGAACTCACGCTGCCCATCTTTGCTTTGGACAGCGATTGCCATTGGATCACGCTGTGGCTGGGCGATCCCCGCCAGGGCGGCGAGAAGCTTGCGGTGCTGCCCTATCAGAAGCCCAGCCGGTGGAATGTGTATCAGCCGGAGACCTACAAGCTGCCCCGCCGCCTGACGGGTGTGCAGACGCTGTGCTTCTCCACGGAGCTGAAGGTGCATTTGAAGGGCTTCTCCTTCACCAGGCAGAGCCGTGCCTGGCTGCCCCTGACCAGCCTGGAGGCCGACACGGTGTACGGCGACAGCTTTGAGCGCACGGAAGCGGGCATTATGAACATCGGCAACAATGTTTCGCTGCTGTATGAGCAAATGGACTTTGGTGAGGCTACCCGCGCTACGCTGATGCTGGATGGCGCAACGCCCCTGGAAACGAATCCTGTTACGGTGCGCTTTGAGCGGGAGGACGGCGAAACGCTGACCACGCTGGCACAGTTCAAGGGAACAGGGCGCAGCCAGCAGCAGTTTGAAATGGATGTGCTGCCGGGCGTTTGCCGGGTAAGCTTCGTGTTCCTGCCGGGCAGTCAGTTTGACTTCTACGGCTTCCAGTTCAACAAATAAAAACAGCCGCCTGTCGAATGGTTCGGCAGGCGGCGATTTGTTGTATCAGCGGTAGATAGTGCGGCCGTGGGCGTCCTCGATGCCGGAATAGCGGCGGAAGAAGGTGTTCGTGATGTCGCACCACTCCCGGGCGTTGACCAGCTGGCGCTCCATGCGCTCCAGGGCTTCCTCCTTGTCGGGAGAGGGCAGGGGCAGCGCCTTGAGGGTCTCAGCCATGGTGCGGGTCTCTTCCAGACCTTCAAAATGATCGTCGTAGATGCGCTGGATCATGGTGCGGCCATCGGACATGACGTAATCATAGCGCAGGCGGTGGAAGAAGAGCTTCAGCAGGTCGGGGCAGGTCTCCGGCGTGCCGTAGAGCTTCTGGAACTCTTCGGGGTACTGGAGCAGATAGCCGGTGCCGCTGGCGGTGCGGTCGATGCCCACGGCGTCGCGGTCGGCCTTGTGGTAGGTACCCCAGGCCTGGTATTCATAGCCGCTGGGGCTGGGGCCATAGTGGTGGTTAGGGCTGACCATCCAGCACAGGCCAAGGGGTGCGGTGTATTTCTCGTAGGTGCGGCGGCTGCCCATGAGCAGGTTCACCAGCGTATCCTCGCTGAGCTGATCCATGCCGTAGGTCAGGCGAGTCCACAGGCGGATGATCTTCTCGGGCTGCAGGTCGGGATCCCAGGCAAACAGGCCGTAGCCAAAGAGGTTCACCGCAGCAAAGGGATGGCCGGTGTAGTTCTCGTCGCGCCCCAGGTTGGTCACGGCGGCGATGGACATCACCTTGTCGGCGGGCATATCATCGTAGACCTCGCGCCACATGGGAGGCATGGCGTAGATGTCCACCTGCTGGCCGGTGTATTCCTGGGCAAGCTGGAACTCCATGGCCAGGTTGGTCTTGGGCATGGCATACAGCAGGGGAGACACGGGCTCGCGCACCTGGAAGTCGAAGGGGCCGTTTTTGATCTGCAGGATCACATTGTCCTCAAACTGACCATCCAGATAGGCGTAGTGCTCGTAGGCGGCCTTGGGACGGTCGGTGGTGGTGTCGCGCCAGTCCTGACGGCAGTTGTACACAAAGCAGCGCCACACCAGCTTGCCGCCAAAGGGCTTCAGCGCGCGGGCGAGCATATTGGCGCCCTCGGCATGGTTGCGCCCATAGGTGAAGGGGCCGGGGCGGCCTTCGCTGTCGGCCTTCACCAGGAAGCCTGCCAGGTCAGGCACAGCCTGATAGACGATCTCTGCCTGCTTTGTCCACCAGGCCTGAACCTGCTTGTCCAGGGGATCGGCGGTGGGGACGCCGTGGCGCATGGGTGCGGAGTAGTCGATGGAGACCATCAGCTTCACGCCGAAGGGACGGAAGATGGCGGCCAGCTCGGCCAGCTCCGGCAGCCAGCTCTCGATGAGCTGGTCGGCGGGATAGCGCACGTTCACGTTGTTGATGCACATCACGTTGAGGCCAACGGAGGCCAGCATGCGACCCAGCTGGCGCATACGGGCAGGATCGTAATCAAACTTGCCATTCTCAAAGAACAGGCTGCGACCGGAATAGCCACGCTCGATGTCGCCGCTGGCGTTGTCCCAGCAGTTCAGCATGCGCAGGCCATAGCGGGGCTGCTGGTCGCCTTCGGGCAGGGGATGGCCGGTGGCCAGGCTCATCAGCAGCTTATAGGCGCCATACAGCACGCCCACCTTGCCGCCGGAAATGGACAGCACATCGCCATGCTGCTGGATGGTGCAGCCCTCCTCCATGGCATCGACGATGGTCAGCTGGGCGGTCTTGCCGGGAGCCAGCTTGGGCAGCGCCTGCTCCAGCTCGAAGCGGGCGATCTGCTCGGGGGTGACCAGGGAGGCGGGAATATCTTCAGTCAAAAAAGGAAGCCATGTAAGACGCTTGTTCATAGTCGCAGGTGATCCTTTCTGTGTAGGCTTTGAACCATGGGAATTATATCATCTTTTTTAGGACGAAACAAGCGCATTTCGTGCATTTAGAAGGGGATAAGCTGGCAACTGTCGAAGTATGAAACAAACCAAAGGAGGCGATTGAAGTGGCCTTTGAATACCGGGAGGTACTGCCGGGGGTATTCCACATCCGCGATGGCATGGGCGTGTGCATGACGCTGCTTGCAGGCGATAAGCAGGCGCTTTTGTTCGACACCGGCTATGGCGTGGAGGATGTTCATGCCTTTGTGCGCACCCTGACGGACAAGCCGCTGACGGTGATCCTGTCCCACGGGCATCACGACCACGCCATCGGCGCGCGCTGGTTTGACAAGACCTATATGTTTGCCGAGGATATTCCTGATTTTCTCACCTACACGGGTGAGAGGCAGCGCGGCATTGTGAAAGCTCAGGCCGAGGGCAAGGGGCTGCAAGTTGTGCAGGATTATCTCACTTTCAGCCCTTCTGTGCCGGAAAACTTGCAGGAGGGTAGCATCGACCTGGGCGGCATGACGGCGCAGGTGATCCATTGCCCCGGACACACGCCGGGTTCGGCTGTGATCTATGTGCCGGAGCGTCAGCTGCTGCTCTCCGCAGACGACTGGAATCCCTGCACCTGGCTGTTCTTCCCGGCGGCGCTGGGAGCGCAGGAGCATCGCGCCAATGTGCGCAGGCTGATGCAATTGCCCCACACCCACGTGCTTTGCTCCCATCAGCCCATGCTGTTTGAGCGCAGCATGATGGACGATTTCCTGAATGGGCTGACGGATGATGTGCTGCGGGCAGCCAGGCCGGTGGACATTACCCCCTATGAAGCAATTGATACATATCAGGCAGAGCTGCCCCACGGTCAGATCTTCGTGTTTGACTGGGCAAAGGCTGGCCTGTGAAAGGATGAAGCATCATGAAGAACATTTCCATCAACATCAAGCACGGTGATACGGCGCAGTTCAACAACAACGCTGCCTTCTGCGTGGGCACCGGCCGCATGGGTCTGGCGCTGCAGAAGGAATACCAGGAACAGCTGGCCATGGCACAGGCCGAGGCGGGCTTCAAGCATATCCGCGGCCACGGCCTGTTCTGCGACGATATGGCCATCTACCAGCCCTATACCGATGCCGATGGTGTGGAGCGTGTGACCTACAATTTCACCTACCTGGATCGGGTGATGGACTACTACAAGGAGCAGGGCATCAAGCCTTTCCTGGAGCTGGGCTTTATGCCGGAGAAGCTGGCCAGCGGCACGCAGACCATCTTCTACTGGAAGGGCAACACCACCCCGCCCAAGGACGATGCTGCCTGGTGCAACCTGGTGAAGGCCACCCTGCATCACCTGGCCGAGCGCTATGGCGAGGATGAGGTTTCTTCCTGGCCCTGCGAGGTGTGGAACGAGCCGAACCTGCCGGGCTTCTGGGAGAATGCGGACAAGGAGAAGTATCTCCACCTGTACGAGGTGACCTCTCAGGCGGTGAAGGAAGCCCTGCCCAATATGCGCGTTGGCGGCCCTGCGGTGTGCGGCGGCAGCACCACGCCGGACTGGATCCGCGACTTCCTGACCTTCTGCCGGGACAAGAAGCTGCCCCTGGACTTTGTGTCCCGCCACGCCTACATGGGCGAAACGCCGGAGCGCAAGGGCAAGTACATGTATCACACCATGCGCACGGTGGATGACCTGTACAGCGAAATGAAGGGCACCCGTGAGCTGATCGACAGCTTCCCGGAATACAAGGGCATGGAGATGCACATCACGGAGTTCAACACCTCCTACAATCCCTTCTGCCCCATCCACGATACCAACCTGAATGCGGCGTACATCGCTGGCATCCTGGCTTGCTTCGGCGACGTGGCGGCCTCCTATTCCTACTGGACGTTTGGTGATGTTTTCGAAGAAGCTGGCGTGCCGGTGCGCCCCTTCCACGGCGGCTTTGGCATGATCGCCAACCAGCTCATCGCCAAGCCCACGCTGTGGACATTCGCCTTCTTCAACAACCTGAAGGGCGAGTGCGTGTACCGTGACGAGCACATGGTGCTGATGCGCCGCAAGGACGGCTCCTATGAGGGCGTGGCCTGGAACCTGTGCCGCGAGGAACGGAGCGAAATGAACATCGACCTGAACGTGCCTGCGGAGGGCACCGTTGGCCTGTTGACCCGCACGGTGGACGAGAAGTGCTGCAACCCCCTCAAGGCCTGGCACGACATGGGCGAGCCTGCCTCCCTGACCAATGCTCAGCTGGACTTCCTGCGCAAGGCCGGTCAGCCCCTGTGCCAGTCCACCAACGTGGATGCTGATGACGGCTGGGTGGCGGTGAAGCTGCACCTGAAGGAAAACGCGGTGGTACACTTCGAGCTGACCTCTATCTCCGAGGAAAGCGACTACGGCTACGACTACCATTGGTATCGCAAGCACAGCTGATACAGACAGGAAAAGAGCGCTCATTCGATTGAATGAGCGCTCTTTTTGTTAGCCAAGCAGCATTCTGTCGTTATTCAGTCCGGCGCCGCTGGCCTTTTCAAACATTTGCAGCAGGTCTTCCACCTTCAGGCGAGCCTTGGCCTCGCGGTCGATGTCCAGGATGATCTTGCCCTCATGCATCATGATGGTGCGGTTGCCGTATTGCAGGGCGTCCTTCATGTTGTGGGTGATCATCAGCGCGGTGAGATTGTTCTCGGCCACCAGCTTGCGGGTCAGCTGCAGCACCTTGGCGGCGGTCTTGGGGTCAAGGGCGGCGGTGTGCTCGTCCAGCAGGAGCAGCTTGGGCTTCTGCAAGGTGGCCATCAGCAGGGTCAGCGCCTGGCGCTGGCCGCCGGAAAGCAGCCCCACACGGGCGGACATGCGATCCTCCAGGCCAAGCTCCAGGGTCTTGAGCTGCTCGCGGTAGAGTTCGCGCTCCTTGGACGTAATGCCCCAGCGCAGGGTGCGGGGCTGGCCGCGGCGATAGGCGAGGGCAAGGTTTTCCTCAATGGTCATGGTGGCGGCGGTGCCGGTCATGGGATCCTGGAACACACGACCAAGGTACTTGGCGCGCTTGTGTTCAGGCAGGCGGGTCACATCCACACCATCAATGGCGATGCTGCCTTTGTCCACCAGGAAGGTACCTGCCACCGCGTTGAGCATGGTGGACTTGCCAGCACCGTTGCCGCCGATCACGGTCACAAAGTCGCCGCTCTCCAGGTGCAGGTGGCAGTCGGTCAGCGCCTTCTTTTCGGTGATGGTGCCGGGGTTGAAGGTCTTGGCGATATGGTTGATCTTAAGCATCGGCCTGCTCTCCCTTCTTCATGGTCTGGGAAGTGGCCAGCTTGGCCTTCCAATGGGGGATGGCCAGGAACAGCGCCACCACCAGGGCGGTGAGCATCTTCAGGTCGTTGGTATTCAGGCCCAGCCACAGCACCACCTGAATGACCATGTAGTAGATCACGGCGCCCAGGGAGACGGCCACCAGCTTCATGGCAAAATTGCGGAACAGCTTGCCGAAAACCACCTCGCCGATGATCACGGCGGCAAGGCCGATAACGATGGCGCCGCGTCCCATGCTGACATCGGCAAAGCCCTGATACTGGGTCAAAAGTGCGCCGGAAAGCGCCACGATGCCGTTGGAGAGCATCAGGCCGAAAACCTTGCCCAGGTTGGTATTGATGCCTTGGGCGCGAGCCATGTTGGCATTGGAGCCGGTGGCGCGCAGGGAGCAGCCATACTCGGTGCCGAAGAACCAGTACAGCATGATGATCAGAACCACCGTGATGATGAGCAGCAGGGGGATGGGGTTATCCAAGGTGAAATTACGCACATAGCGGGAGGAAATCAGCAGGTCGTATTTATTGACGCTGATGGAGGTGTTTGCCTTATTGTTCATGATGCGAAGATTAATGGAGTACAGGGCAAGCTGCGTCAGGATACCGGCAAGGATGGCAGGAATGCCCATGTTCGTGTGCAATACGCCGGTGATCAGGCCGGCCAGCATACCGACGAGGAAGGCGATAACCAGCACCAGGGCGGGATCCCAACCGGCTACAATGAGCATGGCTGCCACAGCGCCGCCGGTGGCGATGGAACCATCCACCGTCAGATCGGCCAGGTCAAGAATGCGATAGGTGACGTAAACGCCAATGGCCATAATGCCCCAGATGATACCCTGTGAAACAGCACCGGGCATGGCGTTGAAAAGCTTCATGATCTCCAAGTGAGGTTCCTCCTCGTGCGTGATACTGAAAAAGTGCGCCATGAAGGGAAGAAATCCACATTCATGGCGCTGATGATTACCAGAAGGGAAGGAGAGAAATTACTCGATGGGGGCGTAGCCCTCGGGGATGGTCACGCCCAGTTCGGCAGCGTTGGCCGCGTTGTACATCTTGGTGAACTCGGGAGCGTAACGGACTTCCATTTCAGCGGGGTTAGCGCCGTTGACCAGAACCTCATAGGCCATCTCAGCGGTGATGCAGCCAAGGGTGTAATAGTCGATGGAGAAGGTAGCCACGCCGCAGCCGGAGCAGATGCCGCTCTCGCCAGCGATGACGGGCAGCTTGGCGGGGATGACCACGTTAGCGATGGTCTCGGTGTAGCTGGCAGCGGTGTTATCGGTGGGGATGTACATCACATCCACTTCCTCGGTGGCCAGCTGAGCAACGGAGGCAACGTCATTGGAATCGGCGAAGGGATATTCCTTGACTTCCACATTCAGGGCTTTCAGGTACTTGGTGATTTCCTGCACCTGATAGACAGAGTTAAGCTCGGAAGAGCAATACAGGATGCCGACCTTCTTGGCTTCGGGGAACAGCTCCAGCACCATGTTGGCCTGCTCGTCCAGAGGAGCCAGATCGGAGGTGCCAGTCACGTTGGTGGCACCTTCCAGGAAGTTGTACACGGTAACGGCGGTGCCGACCACGGGGATATCAGGGGTAGCATTCATAGCGGCCTGCACAGCAGGGGTGGCGTTGGCCATGATCAGGTCAACCTCGCTGGAAACCAGCTCGTTGGCCAGTGTGGCGCAGGCGGGAATGTCGTTGGAAGCGTTGAGTTCTTCGTACTTAACATTGCCCTCGCCAAGCTTGGAAGTCAGGGTATCCTTAAAGCCCTGGGTGGCAGCGTCCAGCGCGGGGTGGGGAGCCAGCTGCAAAATGCCGACGTTGTAGGTCTTGTCCTCGGCCAGGGCGGCGGTGCAGCCCAGCATCAGGCACAGAGCCAGGGCGATTGCGATGATCTTCTTCATGATGGGGTTCCTCCTTCAGATACTACTTGCGGAAACTGCGTCTGTTCCGCATCTACACGACCAGTTTACTCCAGGATGGCGGATGTGTCAAGAAAATAGCAGATTAAACACAAAATAAGTACAATCACAAAAGGAGACGCTTGTGATGAAGCGTCTCCCAAGGAATCAGGTCTTGAACAGCAGCTCGGCATAGGTGGGGAAAGGCCAGTAGTCCTTGCCCACAATGGTCTCCAGCTCGTCGGCCGAGGCGCGGACGGCATTCATGGCGGGGATCACCACATTCTGCTGGTAGGTGGCGGCGGTGAGGGCATCCGCATTGCGGTTAGCATTCTGGATGGCCGCCTGCAGGGCGTCGATGCTGTCGGACAGGCGGGCGCACTCGTTTGTCAGCTGGGTGAGCAGCTTTTCCTCCGGCGCGGCAGTCAGCACAGGGGACACATCCTTGATGGCCTTAGCCTGGCGGGCTACATCGCCGGTGAACTTCATCACAGCGGGGAGAATCTCGCGCTTAGCCATCATCAGGGCGGTTTCGGCCTCGATGTTGATGATCTTGGTGTACTCTTCCAGCTTGATCTCGAAGCGGGAGCGGATCTCCGTTTCGGAGAACACCTTGTGATCGGCAAAGAGCTTGATGTTCTTGGGGGCGATCATCCGGGGCAGGGCATCGATGGTGGTGCGCAGGTTGCACAGGCCGCGCTTTTCGGCTTCCTCCACCCAGGACTGGGCATAGCCGTTGCCGTCGAAAAGGATGCGCTTGTGGTTGCGGATCTCGCGGACGATCAGGTCGTGGAGGCTGGCGCGGAAGTCCTCGGCGCCTTCCAATTCGTCGGCAAACTGCTTGAGAGACTCAGCCACGGCGGTGTTCAGCACCACATTCGCATCGGAAATGGAGGCGCTGGCGCCCAGGGAGCGGAACTCGAACTTATTGCCGGTGAAGGCGAAGGGGGAGGTGCGGTTGCGGTCGGTGTTGTCCTTGGGGAACTTGGGCAGCACGTGAACGCCGATGGTCAGATCGCTGTGCTCGCGGCTGTGATAGGGCGCGCCGGACTCGAAGGCGTCCAGGATCTCGTTCAGCTCGTCGCCCAGGAACATCGAAATAATGGCAGGGGGCGCTTCGTTGGCACCAAGGCGGTGGTCATTGCCGGCGCTGGCAACGGACACGCGCAGCAGGTCCTGATAATCGTCCACGGCCTTGATGACGCTGACCAGGAAGAGCATGAACTGGGCGCTCTCAAAGGGGCTGTCACCGGGCTCCAGCAGGTTGTAGCCGGTGTTGGTGGTCATGGACCAGTTGTTGTGCTTGCCAGAGCCGTTCACACCCTGGAAGGGCTTCTCGTGCAGGAGGCAAACAAAGCCGTGCTGCTTGGCCACCTTCTTCATCATTTCCATGGTGAGCTGGTTGTGGTCGCAGGCGATGCTGGCCACGGAGAAGATGGGAGCCATTTCGTGCTGGGCGGGAGCGGCCTCGTTATGCTCGGTCTTGGCCAGCACGCCCAGCTTCCACAGCTCTTCGTCCAGCTCGGTCATGAAGGCCTTGATGCGGGGCTTCACGGAGCCGAAGTAGTGGTCGTCCATTTCCTGCCCCTTGGGCGGCTTGGCGCCAAAGAGGGTGCGGCCGGTAAAAATCAGATCCATGCGCTGCTCGTAGAGCTTCTGATCCACCAGGAAGTACTCCTGCTCAGGGCCCACGGTGGGCACCACGCGGGTGGCGTCGCGGCCAAAGAGCTTCAGCACGCGCACGGCCTGCTTGCTCAGGGCTTCCATGGAGCGCAGCAGAGGGGTCTTGGTGTCCAGCGCTTCGCCGCCGTAGGAGCAGAAGGCGGTGGGAATGCACAGCACATTGTTCTTGATAAAGGCATAGGAGGTGGGATCCCAGGCGGTGTAGCCGCGTGCCTCGAAGGTGGAGCGCAGGCCGCCGGAGGGGAAGGAGGAAGCATCGCTTTCGCCGCGCACCAGCTCCTTGCCGGAGAAGGTGAGGATCATCTGGCCGCCATCCTTGGGGCTGATGAAGCTGTCGTGCTTCTCGGCGGTGATGCCGGTCATGGGCTGGAACCAATGGGTGTAGTGGGTCACGCCCTTTTCCACCGCCCATTCCTTCATGGCATGGGCAACCACGGCAGCCAGGTCGGGATCCAGGCGGCGGCCGTCGTCGATGGTCTTCTTCAGAGCCTTGTAGGTCTCCTTGGGCAGGCGCTCCTGCATCACAGCATCGTTAAAAACATTGCTGCCAAATAGATCGTGCATCTTCGCCATTGGGGAACCTC
Organism: Clostridia bacterium; assembly: GCA_017463245.1. Classification (GTDB taxonomy): domain Bacteria; phylum Bacillota; class Clostridia; order Christensenellales; family Aristaeellaceae; genus UBA11524. The sequence continues at coordinate 7,102 of JAFTPN010000056.1, read as the reverse complement.
CTCCATAAACGCAAAAAGCGCCGCGAGAGCCACTCTCACAGCACCCTGCTGATGGGGAGAGTATAGCCCGCAAAGCTTTATTTGTCAAGCGTTTTCTGCCACAATTTGCGCCGCATGGAGCGACACGTAAAAAAACATACCACATTGCACAGCTCCCGCGTTTCGACAGGATATTTTCTGCTGGTCAGGGAAGGAAAAACGTGCTATAATAATGTCGCGCAGTAAAGTGCGATAGTGCTCCCGCGCGAAAGGAGTGGCGTTATGTTTGATTCTAAAGTAAAAAACGAACAGGCAGACCTGCTGATGGAGGCTGTGCTGCGGCTGAATACGGTGGAAGAGGCGTACCGGTTTTTTGAGGACATATGCACCATACCGGAATTGCGCAGCATTGCCCAGCGGCTGGAGGTGGCTGGCCTTTTGCGCAACCGGGTGACCTATCAGGAAATTGCCCGGCGCACGGGGGCTTCCTCTGCCACCATCAGCCGGGTGAACAGGGCGCTGCTCTACGGCGCAGAGGGGTATAACCATGTGCTGGATGCCCTGGCCGAGGATGGCATTGAGATCAAATAAGGTTCTATATATAGAAAGTTTGAGGTAGGATTATGGACTTGAGTATGCTCAACCCGCAGCAGCGCCTTGCTGCTGAAACGCTGGAAGGCCCCGTGCTGATTCTGGCAGGCGCGGGCAGCGGAAAGACCCGCGCGCTGACCTGCCGCGTGGCGAATCTGATGGATCATGGTGTGCCTGCATGGTCGATCCTGGCGCTGACCTTTACCAACAAGGCCGCCAAGGAAATGAAGGAGCGCATTGTGCAGCTGGTGGGTGATCAGGCCGAGGATGCCTGGATCTCCACCTTCCACTCCACCTGCGCGAAGATCTTGCGCCGGGATATCGAAAAGCTGGGCTATGCGCGCTCCTTTGCCATTTATGACGACGACGATCAGGGTGCGGTGATCAAGGAGATCCTGAAGCGTTTCAATATTGACGAGAAATTCCTGCCGCCCAGGGAGATCAAAGCGAAAATTTCCGATGCAAAGAACAAGCTGATGTCCCCGGACGAATGGTTTGCCAAGAGCGAACGGGACTACCGCAGCCAGATGCTGCATGACGTGTTTGTGGAATATGAATCCCGGCTGAAGGCGCTCAATGCTCTGGACTTTGACGATCTGCTGGTGAAAACCCTGACCCTGCTGGCGGAGCATCCGCCGGTGCTGGATTACTATCGCAACAAGTTCCGCTATGTGCTGGTGGACGAATATCAGGATACCAACTATGCCCAGTATATGCTGGTGAAGCTGCTCACCGACCGCAGCCGCAATCTGTGCGTGGTGGGCGACGACGACCAGTCCATCTATGGCTGGCGCGGCGCGGACATCCGCAATATCCTCGATTTTGAGAAGGATTACCCCGATGCTGTGGTGATCAAACTGGAGCAGAACTACCGCTCCACGGCCAATATTCTGGATGCGGCCAATCAAGTGATCGCCCACAATGCAGGCCGCAAGGAAAAGGCGCTGTGGACGGAGGCAGGCGAGGGCGAAAGCATCAAGCTCTTTTGCGCCGGAGACGAACGTGAGGAAGCCGCCTGGGTGGCTGACCGCATCCGCCAGCTGAACAAGCACGGCGAAGCCTATGGCCACATGGCGGTATTGTACCGCACCAATGCCCAGAGCCGCGTCATCGAAGAAATGCTCATGCGTTCCGGCATTCCGTATAAGGTGTTCGGCGGGCAGAAATTCTATGACCGCAAGGAAGTCCGCGATGTGGTCGCCTACCTGCGCGTTATTGTCAATCCCACGGACGATGTGTCCCTGCGGCGGATCATCAATGTGCCCAAGCGCTCCATTGGTGAAAACACCGTGCAGGAGCTGATGAACCACGCCCGCGAGAACGATATGCCCCTGTACAGCGCCCTGACGGATATGCCGGAGAGTCTGTCTGCCCGTCCGCGCAAGTGCGTGGGTGATTTCTTCATGCTGATGACCATGCTGGTGGCCATGAAGGAAAGCCTGCCCCTGAGTGACTTTGTGAAGCTGCTGATCGAAAAGACCGGGCTGATGGAGCAGTATCAGAAGGAAGATACCGACGAGAGCCGCGCCCGCGTGGAGAACATACAGGAATTCATGGGCGCGGTGGAAGAGTTTGCCCGCGCTGAGCCAGAGGCTACCCTGGAAGATTACCTCGAAAATGTGGCGCTGGTCACGGACATGGATCGCGAGGATAACGACAGAGGGTATATCACCCTGATGACGCTGCACTCCGCCAAGGGTCTGGAATTCCCCACGGTGTTCATGGTGGGCCTGGAGGAAGGTATTTTCCCCTCTGCCCGCAGCCTGATGGACGAGAATCGCGTGGAGGAGGAGCGCCGCCTGTGCTATGTGGGCATCACCCGTGCACAGAAGCGCCTGTTTATCTCCCGTGCCAACCAGCGTATGCTGTACAATCAGGTGAACCACAACCCGCCCAGCCGCTTCCTGGATGAGATCCCCGAGCGCCTGCTGGAGGACGAATGGACGCAGCGAAAGGAAGCCGCCTTCCGCAATGCGCCCCAGCCCCAGCTCAGAGGCGGCTATGTGTCCAACTACGGTATGCGCTCAACGCCCGCCATGGCAGACCTTGGCAAGCCCAAGCTGACCCTGGGTGGCAATGCGCTGGGCATTCCCGGCGTGCAGAAGGGCTTTGCGCCCTCCAAAGCGCGGCAGCTTACCGGCAGCGCCATGCAGAACCTGTTCCAGCGGGGCGACCGTGTGATGCACCGCAAGTTTGGCGAAGGCCGGGTGGTGGCGCTGGTGGGCAATGGCGCGGACGCCCGCATACAGATCGAGTTTACCGCCTATGGCGTGAAGGAATTCGCGCTTTCCATTGCACCCATTGTGAAGCTGGAGGATGAAGCATGACCGACTATGTGGCACAAATGCGCCCGCTGATCGACCGGCTGAACGAGACCGCCCACGCGTATTACGTGCTGGGCGAGTCTGTTATTTCAGATATGCAGTGGGATCAGATGTACGACCAGCTGCTGGCGCTGGAAAAGGAAAGCGGTATCATTCTGCCGGATTCTCCCACCCAGCGTGTTGGCGGCGAGCCGCTGAAGGGCTTTGCGGAGCATACCCACATCACCCGGCTGTGGAGCATGGACAAGGTGCAGTCCATCGAGGCGCTGGAGGACTGGATCCGCCGCACGGAGAAGCTCACCGGCTTGACGGAGCTGCAATACTATGTAGAATACAAGTTTGACGGTCTGACCCTGAACCTGACCTATCAGGACGGACAGCTGGTGCAGGCGGCCACCCGCGGCAACGGCGTGACGGGCGAAGCCATTCTGCCCCAGGCGAAGACCGTCCGCGCCGTGCCGCTGACCATCCCGTACAAGGGCACGCTGGAGGTGCAGGGCGAGTGCATCATGCGCCTGAGCACCCTGGAAAAGTATAACCAGACCGCCAAGGAGCCGCTGAAAAACGCCCGCAATGCCGCCGCTGGTGCGCTGCGCAATCTTGATCCGGCAGTAACGGCCTCCCGGCGGCTGGATGCGTTCTTCTATCAGATCGGCACCATTGAGGCTGCTCCCTATCATTCCCAGCCGGAAATGCTGGACTTCCTGCGGGAAAACGGCTTCCCGGTGAGTGATTACCTGGGCAAGCCTCACAACCATGATGAGCTGATCGCCTGCATCCGGGAGATCGAGAAGGTGCGCGGCTCGCTGGATTTCCTCATCGATGGTGTTGTGATCAAGGTGGGGGACTTCTCCCTGCGGGAACAGATGGGCTTTACCGAGAAATTCCCCCGGTGGGCGGTGGCCTACAAGTTCGAGGCCGAGGAAAGCGTCACCACTCTGCAGGAGGTCACCTGGGAGCTGGGGCGCACCGGCAAGCTGACGCCCCTGGCACATCTGGAACCTGTGGATTTCTACGGCGTCACCGTGCGCAAGGCTACCCTGAACAACTGGGGCGACATCCAGCGCAAGCGGGTGGCCATCGGCGCACCGGTGTGGATCCGCCGCTCCAACGACGTGATCCCGGAGATCATGGGGCGCGTGGGTGAGCCGGGCGAGGGCGAAGCGGACATCGTGAAGCCCACTCATTGCCCGGCCTGCGGCAGCGAGCTGGTGGAGCGCGGCGCGCACCTGTTCTGCATGAACCGCCAGAGCTGCAAGCCGCAGGCGGTGGCGCGGATCAGCCACTTTGCCAGCCGGGACGCCATGGACATCGAAGGTTTTTCTGAAAAGACTGCCATTCAGCTTTATGATCAGATGGACGTGCGCGACCCTGCCGATCTCTACCGCCTGACCATGGAGGATGTGCTGGCGCTGGATGGCTTCAAGCAGAAAAAAGCCGCCAATCTGATGGCGGCGCTGGAAAAGAGCAAGGATTGCACCCTGGACGCCTTCCTGTTTGCGGTGGGCATCCCCAACGTGGGGCGCAAAACTGCCCGCGACCTGGCCAACGCCTTTGGTACGCTGGACAAGGTGTCTGCTGCCACACAGGAAGAGCTGGTGGCGCTGCCGGATATCGGCGACATCGTTGCCCAGAGCGTGGTGGAGTTCTTCTCCTTTGAAGAGAACCGCCAGATGATCCAGCGTCTGCTGGATGCGGGCGTGAAGCCTCGTGAAGCCGCCGGCAAGGCAGAAGGCGTGTTTACGGGCATGAGCATTGTGGTGACCGGTACGCTGCCCACCCTCAGCCGCAAGGAGGCGGAGGAGCTGATCCGCCGCAATGGCGGCACGGCAGCCTCTTCTGTCAGCAAAAAAACCGCCTTCGTCGTTGCTGGCGAGGCGGCGGGAAGCAAGCTGACCAAGGCGCAGAGCCTTGACATTGAAGTGATCGACGAGGACGAACTCAAGCGACGCTGCGGGCTTTAACGCCTGCGGCTGCGGGTGGCATGGGCAAAGGCTGCCTGGGCGGGCGTAATGCCCGGCGCGGCGGTGGTCGTTTCGGCAGGAGCGTTCTGACGGGCGTTCTCAAGGGCTTCCAGCAGGGCAGGAACCTGGCCGGGACGGTAGTTGGGCAGCAGGAACGTGACGAATTTGATGGAGAACACATCGCAGACCACGTATTGCAGGTTGATGTCATCAAAGATCACGATGTACTGCGCGGCCACGTCGTAGAGATAGCCTTCCTTCTGTTGCAGGGTGTTCGTACCCATGAAGAATTCCACAATGACGTATTTGCCGATGTTGTCCTGAAGCACCTGCTGCATGGAGCCCGCAAAGCTGTCGGTGTTGAAGTCCTGGCTGGCGGGGACGCGGAAATCCTGATTCTGATTGGTTTCGCTCATCGCTATGCCTCCTTGTGATGGTCTGTGCCAGCATATGCCTGCGCAGCGCTGAAAATGAATCCACCGGATAATCTACCTGAAAGAAGCGACGTTTTGATGAATGCACCCTTTGTGAAACGCACCTGGATCGATATCGACCTGGATAAGCTGACGGCTAATTATCGCACGGCGCTCAGCCTGGCGCCCACCGCGCTTGTGACCTGTGTGATCAAGTCCAACGCCTACGGCCATGGCGCGGTGCGGGTGGCGCAGGCCTTGCAAGAGGCAGGCTGCGGAAGCTTTGCCGTGAGCTGCATCCGTGAGGCGCTGGAATTGCGCAGGAACGGTGTGCAGGGCGAGGTCTTTGTGATGGGCTTGACGGAAAAGCCCATGCTGGAGGATGCCATTCGCGCTGATATTACGCTGACGGCGGGTTCGGTGCAGGACTTGCTGGACATGGAAGCTGCTGCGGCGGCCTTGCAGATGCAGGTCAAGGTGCAGCTGAAGGTCGATACCGGCTTCCACAGGCTGGGTATTGTGTGCAGCGCGGAAATGGCTGATGCTGTGGCCGCGGCAGCCAAAACGCTGCGCTATGTGCAGCTGCAGGGGTTGTTCAGCCATCTTGGATTGGTGAACCATCAGCGGGACGTGCAGCAGCACGATGCTCTGATGCAGATGCACCAATGGCTGACAGAGCGCGGCGTGATGCTGGCGGATGTACACATCTGCGACAGCATCGGTCTGGTGCGATACCCGGAGTGGCACCACAGCCGAGTGCGTGTTGGTGCGCTGCTCTTTGGCGTGCGGCCTTCCCGCAGCGAACATTTGCCCTTTGAGGATCATGAAACGCTGGTGTTCCGCACCACCATCAGCCGCATCAATGAGGTAAAGGCTGGCGAGGTGGTGGGCTATGGCGATGACATGGTGCTGGATTACGACGCCCGCATTGCAACCCTGTGCGTAGGCTATGGCGATGGTTATCCCCGCTGCCTGTCCAATGGCAACGGCAAGGTGGCCATCCATGGCAAGCTGGCGCAGGTGGTTGGCCTGGTGTGCATGGATCAGATGATGGTGGATGTGACGCACATCCCTGAGGCGCAGGAAGGGGACACCGTTGACCTGCTGGGCGGCGATATACCCTATATGACCTACGCGGACTGGGCGCACACCAACCGCAATGAGGCGATATCCATCCTGTCCAGGCGGCCGGTGCGGGTGTATCACCAAAATGGCCGTGTGGCGACGGTACTGGACGATCTGCTGGGAGAAAGAAGGGACTTTGAATGAGCCTGACCTATTGGCAGGAACAGCTTGCAGATATCATACCCAGGGTTACGGAATTGCGGCGGCATATGCATCGCCATCCGGAACTGAGCGGCAAGGAGAAGGAGACCCAGGCGCTGATCATCCGTGAATTGACGGCGCTGGGCATGGAGATTCATACCTTTGAGGACTGCTATGGCGTGATGGGCATTCTGCGCAATGGCGAGGGACGCTGTGTGGCGATCCGCGCAGACATGGATGCTCTGCCCGTGGATGAGCCTGCGGATATGCCCTTTGCATCGGAGAACCCCGGCGTGATGCATGCCTGCGGGCACGATGCCCACATGGCGCTGGCGCTGGGTTCGGCTATGTGGCTAAGCCAGAACCGGGACAAGTGGCAGGGTACGGTGAAGTGGCTGTTTGAGCCGGCGGAAGAGACCTTTGGCGGCGGCAGGCTGATGGTGGAGCAGGGCTGCCTGGAGAATCCCAGGGTGGACTGCGTGATCGGCCAGCATATGAATCCCCGTTATGACGCTGGAACGCTGTTTGCCAAGCCGGGCTATGTCAGCGGCTCCAGCGACGAGCT
>JAFTPN010000009.1 GCA_017463245.1 Clostridia bacterium | reverse complement strand
TTATTCGTGCTGATGCTCCATGGGCTGGGTCTTCTCATAAATCGCCCGGTACTCGGTGGGCGTGCAGCCGTGGATCTCCTTGAACGTCCGGTTGAAGGTGCTCAGGCTGCTGAAGCCCGACTGCATGGACACCTGCACAATGGGCAGGCTGGTGTTGCACAACAGGTGCGAGGCCACCGCAATACGCTTGCGCAGAAGATACTGCGAGAAGGACGTACCGGTGTACTTGGTAAACAGCCGGGAAAAATAATACTTGGAGAAGCCCGCCACGCTGGCGATGCTGTCCAGGGTAATGGGCTCGGCGTAGCACTTGTTGATGTACTCCACCACACGGTTGATGGCGCCCCAGGAATTATCCTCCCGGCGCTGGGTGACCTCCGGTGCATCGGTGTGCTCGGAGAGGTATTCCGTGCCCATCAGCACATAGATCCGCAGGAGGTACGCATAGCAGATCAGGTTGATCAGCTGCGGCCTGGCGTAATACTGATCCGTCATTTCAAACAGCAGGGTGCGCACCTCGCTGCACACCGAGGATTCCTGCGTCAGGTGGATCACGTCCTGCGCCATGGGCTGAATGGCGGAGAAGCCCCGCAGCCCAGCCAGCGCTTCCAGGTCAAACAGGATCAGGTTGCGGGCGCTGCCTTCGCCCATGCTCAGCGTGTGAGGCGTATCCGGCGGAATGAACATGACCTCCGTATCCCGCACGGTGTACTCCACACCGTTGATGGTGCACAGGCACTCGCCCTGGTGCGGCAGGATCACTTCCACAGAGGAATGCATATGCTCGCTGTAGCTGTCCGGCACAGCGCCATACCAAACGCGGATGGTGCTGTTCTCCCGGTAGGTCACAAACTCCTGCTCGCCCTGCATCACCCGATAGCCGGATTCAAACATGCTCCGGTTCTGCGGTGTGATCAAACGTTGCTTCTTCATGCTGCATCCCTCATTTGCGGATGATAGTCTTTGTGCATTTATTTTATCATATTTTGTTTTCTCCTTCAAGCACAAATTGCCGCACGATTTGAGGATAATGGACATTTTGTTGGAATTGATCACATATTGTACTCTATCCTTCCATTCATTCAATATTCTTGTAATAATTTATTCATATTCTGCGTATTTTATTCACATTTCGTCGATTCGCCTGTTTTTATTCAAAAGTAAACATTTATTGGTCATTATTTGCCAAAACCGACCAAGAGTCGCTTTTGCATTTCTTCCCGCTGAAACATATCATCCGTGCCCAAATCTCGGCATTGCTTGTTTTCTTTCAAAAACCGTACCACGGTCGGTTTTTGCCGCACATTGTCGAAAGCCAGCATTTTCGGCAATTTCAGCACTTTCTGTCTCCGAAAGCATACTTTTGTCCAAACAATCACTTCCTTTTGCCAAGAAACGAACAGCATCTGAAATGGTTTCCAACGTATTTTCATACCGTTTTCATTGAAAGGATTTACATTAAAACCTTCCTTGCCAGTTAACAACTTGTTAGGTGACGATTATGTTAAATACTTATAAAAACTGCGCCGCGTTCTTGACAGATATATCTTGAAAACCTATAATAAATATACATTAGCTGTGTGGTGCCAACCCCCGTCCCTGTGCAGGATAACGGGGGTTGGCATTATATGGCGTGTTTAAATACACCGTTCTATCAATTTGATGGAAACATCAATGCAACAGGAGTGGCGAGCTTATGCGGAAAAAAATGTGGCGTATTCTTGTCGGCATTCTGGTTGCGGCAATCGTGATTGCTGCAGTCATGTTGCTGAATCAGGGTGCGCAGGATTTCCACCACAAGTACGAAGGCACAGACCTGACCACCGACGTTACCGGTATCGGCCGTGAAGATACCTACGAGGCCTATCTGCAGGCTCATGCAGCCGTCAGCCAGGGCACCGAGGCGATCCAGGTCGATATTGCTGCGTTCGAGGGCGATGGCAAGCTGCAGCAGGACGCCTCCGGCGCAGCCGAGGTCTACACCGCCGACAACGACTATACCACCTGGACGGTGAACGTTCCCCAGGAGGGTATGTATGCCGTGCAGATGGAGTACCTCACCGTCGAGTCCCGTGGTGTGGACGTGGAGCGCGAAGTGTACATCAACGATGTGCTGCCCTTCGCCGGCGCGGACACCCTGCGCTTCTCCCGCCTGTGGATCGATGCGGGCGAAGTGCGCCAGGACAACCAGGGCAACGACATCCGTCCCTCCCAGATGGAGAAGTACGAATATCAGACTGCCTTCTTCCGCGATGACATGGGCTATGAAACGGAACCCTACCAGTTCTATTTCGCCCAGGGCGAGAACAAGCTCTCCCTCAAGGCTGTGAACGAGCCTGTGATCGTCCGCAGCCTGGCTCTGGTGCCTGTTACCGGCTACCAGTCCTACGAGGACTACCTGGCCGCCCAGCCCCAGGTCACCATGTCTGACGAAGCGCAGAAGTGGCAGCTGACCATCGAAGGTGAAGACGCCGAGACGCGTTCTTCTCCCTCTTTGTATGCCCGCTACGACCATGCCTCTCCCTCCACCGTTCCCTACGATGTGTACCACACCGTGCTGAACTATATCGGCGGCGATCCGTGGAACACCTCCGGCCAGTGGATCGAGTGGGATTTTGAAGTGCCCGAAGACGGCTACTACAACATTTCCGTCAAGGCTCGCCAGACCTATCAGCGCGGCGGCCTGTCCTGCCGTACCGTTTATCTGGACGGCCAGGTTCCCTTTGAGGATATGTCCTCCGTCTCCTTCGCCTATGATACCGAGTGGCAGCTCCGCACCCTGGCAGACGAGGCTGGCAATCCCTATCGCTTCTATCTTAATGCTGGCAAGCACACCATCCGCCTTGAGGTCACCCTGGGCGAAATGGGCGGTATCCTCAAGAGCATGGAGGATTCCATCTACCGCCTCAACCAGATCTACCGCAAGGTGCTGGTGCTGACCGGCGTCTCCCCCGACCGCTTCCGCGACTACAACATCCCCAAGGTTTATCCTGAGGTCATGGAAGCCATGGATCTGGAGAGCAAGCGCCTGTACAAGCTGGTGGACGACACCGTGCAGCTTACCGGCCAGAAGAACGACCGCGTTGCCACCGCGCAGACGCTGGCCGTGCAGCTGGAGCAGTTCGTTGATCGCCACGAGCGCATCACCCAGTCCTTCTCCAACTTCAAGGACAACATCACCAGCCTGGGTACCGCCATGCAGAACATGGCCGAGTCCAAGCTGGACGTTGACCAGATCATCATCACCGGCGAAAAGGCTCAGCCCGATGTGAAGCGCGCCAACTTCTTCACCAGCATCGTTCACGAAGTTCGCGCCTGCGTGGCTTCCTTCTTCGTTGACTACAACTCCCTGGGCGATGTTTATGACGAGAACGCCGAGGACGTGATCGAAGTCTGGCTGGTGACCGGCCGTGACCAGTCCACCGTGCTGAAGACCATGATCGACGACACCTTCACCAGCCAGAGCGGCATCAAGGTCAATGTGCAGCTGGTGGCGCCCGACGCCATCCTCAACGCCGTTATGGCTGGCATCGGCCCCGACGTGGTGCTGAGCGTTGATGGCTGGTTCGCCGTGAACTACGCCATGCGTAACGCCGTGGAAGACCTGACCCAGTTCGAGGACTTCGAAGAGGTCACCAAGTCCTTCTACCAGAGTGCGCTGGATCCCCTCACCTACGACAACGGCACCCACAAGGGCGTCTTCGGTCTGCCCGAGACTCAGCTCTTCTCCGTGCTGTTCTACCGCGAAGACGTGCTGGCCGACCTGGGACTTGAAGTTCCCCAGACCTGGGACGACCTGATCGCCATGCTGCCCACCATTCAGGGCAACAACATGTCCGTGGGCGTTCCCTTCCCGGATATCTCCAACGTGGATATGTCTGGCTTCAACGCTCTGATCTACCAGAACGGCGGCGCTATCTATAATGATAGCAAGACCCGCACCGTGATCGACAGCGAGGCTGGCGTGGCTGCCTTCGAGCTGTACACCAGCCTGTATAACGACTACGGCCTGCCCACCGTGTTCGACTTTGTGAGCCGCTTCCGTTCCGGCGAAATGCCCATCGGCGTTGGCCAGTACAGCCTGTACAACACCCTGGCCGTTTCCGCTCCCGAGATCCGCGGCCTGTGGGACTTCGCCCTCTATCCCGGAACCCTGCAGGCTGATGGCACCATCGACCGCAGCTGCCACGCCAACGGCCTGTGCTGCATGATGATCGCCACCGACGACGAGACCGTGAAGAAGAACGCCTGGGAGTTCATGAAGTGGTGGGTCTCCGCTGATTCTCAGGTCCGCTTCGGCCGCGAAATGGAAAGCGTGCTGGGTTCCTCCGCCCGCTATGCCACCGCCAACACCGAGGCGCTCGATCAGCTGGCCTGGTCCACCGAGCAGCTCACCGTGCTGAAGGAACAGCAGAAGTGGGGCGTCGGCTTCCCCGAGATCGCCGGCGGCTACTCCACCACCCGTCACATGACCAACGCCATCCGCAAGGTCATCAACGACAAGGACGATCCCCGCGAGACCCTGCTGACCTACACCCGTACCATTAACGAGGAAATCGACATCAAGCGCAAGGAATTCAACTTGCCGCTCTACGCAGATCTTTATGGAGAGGAGGAAACGAAATGAGTACCACCACTCAGCCTGGATTCGCCAGCCGCTACCTTAGCATGAAGTCCAACCAGTTCAAGTATGGTCTGGGCAAGGCGAAGCGTATGAAGGTGTGCTACCTGTTCCTGGCGCCCTACGCCATACTGTTCTTCACCTTCTTCATTCTTCCCATCTGCACCTCCATCGTGTATGGCTTCACCTACTACAACATTCTGGAGCCCGCCCGTTTCGTTGGCTTCCAGAACTACATCAACCTGATCCTGCAGGACGAGGTCTTCCTTACCTCCATCAAGAACACCTTCGTCATCGCTGTGATCACCGGCCCCGTGGGCTACATTCTCTCGTTCCTGTTCGCCTGGTTCATCAACGAGCTGCCCAAGTGGCTGCGCGCCATCGCCGTGGTGATCTTCTACGCCCCCAGTATTGCTGGCAACGCGTACTCGATCTTCTCCATCATCTTCCGCGGCGACGCCTACGGCTACCTGAACTCCATCCTGCTGAACCTGGGCTTCATCGATGCTCCCCTGCTCTGGCTCACCGATCCCAAGTACATCATGCCCGTATTGATCTTCGTCATCCTGTGGATGAGCATGGGCACCGGCTTCCTGTCCTTCGTGGCCGGCTTCCAGGGCATCGACAAGAGCATGTACGAGGCTGGCTATGTGGATGGCGTGCGTAACCGCTGGCAGGAGCTGTATCACATCACCCTGCCCAGCATGAAGCCCATGCTGCTCTTCGGCGCGGTTATGTCCATCACCTCCGCCTTCAACGTGTGCGACGTGCCCCGCGCCCTGGCTGGCTTCCCCTCCACGGACTACGCCGCCCGCACCGTTGTGACACACTTGTTCGACTATGGCTTCAGCCGCTTCGAAATGGGCTATGCTTCCGCCATCGCCACGCTGCTGTTCCTGGTCATGATTCTGTGCAAGAAAGCAATTTCTGCCGCATTGGAAAAGGTGGGTACCTGATATGAGTGAAGTGATGATCAAATCCAGCGGTACCCTCCTCTACAAAGGCAAGAAGTACCGCGGCGAGCTGATTTCCGAGCAGCAGCACGCTCGCTTCCGCTGCAACAAGCTGCCCCTGGAACTCCCCTATGCCGAAATGGAAGTCCTCAAGAACGTCCGTAACGGCGGCATGTCCTCCACCATCACCGTGAAGATGAAGGACGGCAACGAGTATGTCTTCATGCTGACCAACGGCCTGAAGGTGTACCACAACATGGATAAGCTGTGGGACAACAAGCCCCTCGTCCGCAGCCGCGCTGATGAACTGCACCGCCTGGCCGAAATGCGTGGCGAGCGCATCGTGAAGCCCAAGAAGCACCTCATCAAGCGCCGCCACCCCAACCGCTCCATCGGCGGCGACATCGGCATCTACCTGATGCTGGCTGCCGTGGCCTGCCTGATGGCTTTCCCCCTGGTCTTCGCCGTCAGCTCCGCCCTGAAGCCCCTGGACGAATTGTTCCGCTTCCCGCCCACGGTCTTCCCCCAGCACCCCACGCTGGATAACTTCTCCGACCTGATCGTCACCATGGGCCAGAGCTGGGTTCCCTTCAGCCGCTACATCACCAACACGGTGTTCATCACCGCCGTTGGCACCTTCGGCCATCTGATCATCGCCTCCATGGCGGCCTTCGTGCTGGCCAAGTATGACTTCCCCGGCGGCAAGTTCTTCTTCAACGTGGTCACCACCGCGCTGATGTTCTCCGGCTACGTCACCGGCATCCCGAACTATGTGATTATGTCCAAGCTGGGCATGATCGACACCTACTGGGCGCTGCTGCTGCCCGCCTTCGCTGCTCCCATCGGTCTGTTCATGATGAAGCAGTTCATGGAGGGCCTGCCCACCGCCCTGATCGAGGCCGCCCACATTGACGGCGCCGGCGAGTTCCGCATCTTCTGGAGCATCGTGATGCCCAACGTGAAGCCCGCCTGGCTCACGGTGATCATCTTCTCCGTGCAGAGCCTGTGGAACAACAGCGCTGCCACCGTGATCTACTCCGAGGCGAAAAAGACCCTGGTCTACGCCCTGCAGCAGATTCAGGCAGGCGGTATTGCACGTACCGGTCAGGCGGCGGCAGTTACCGTTGTGGTCATGGCTGTTCCCATCCTGATTTTCATTCTGAGCCAGAGCCAAATCCTGGAAACCATGGCAAGCTCCGGTATCAAGGACTAATTTCCACGGCAAACCAAGATTGGCTATCCTACATCATTCAGAACAGGAGGGGAATGACCGTGAAGGTGATGCACCGGCTCTTAGCGCTGATCATGACCGTTATCATGTTTGCTTCAATCAATGTCAACACCGCCCAGGCCGCGGACGACGGCTATCCCACAACGTATACATACAACTACGACTATTGGGGAGATGTCCGCGAGTCTGCCGACGCCTACCGTGTTGACCAGGTAATCTATGGCGCCGAACTGGGGCTTGAAACCCTGATGAAAAAGCCCCAGAGCATGTTTGTCCGCAACCGCGACGTGTATGTGTGCGATACCAACAACAACCGCATTCTGCACCTGACCCGCAGCGAGGACAATGTTTTCTCCCTGGTTCGTATCATCGATACCATTCAGGGCTGCGAACCCGCTACCTTCAACCAGCCCTACGATGTTTACGTTGACGAATCCGAGAACATCTATGTGGCTGATACCTACAATGGCCGTGTGGTCATGGTGGACAAGGATCTGAACTTCATTCAGGACTACACCAAGCCCAGCGACGCCACCTTCGACCAAAGCCTGAGCTTCATGCCTGCCAAGCTCGTGGTGGACGTATCCGGCCGCGTGTTCGTTCTGGCTACCAATGTGAACAAGGGTCTGGTAAAGTTTGAGGCCGATGGCTCCTTTACCGGCTTTGTGGGCGCCAACAAGGTAACCTACAACTTCTTCGACTATATCTGGAAGATGTACTTCTCCACCAAGGAGCAGCGCGCCCAGCAGGAGTCCTTTGTTCCCACCGAGTATGCCAACATCTACATGGATAAGGATTCCTTCATCTATGCCACCAACACCACCTTTGATGAGTATGATCTGCTTTGGGATGCGGCGCAGCCCATCCGCCGCCTGAACGGCATCGGCAACGATATCCTCATCAAGAACGACCGCTATCCCCCCATCGGCGATCTGTACTGGATCGAAGCCTCCGTGACCCTCGGCCCCTCCAAGCTGGTGGACATCACCGTGCTGGATGAAAACGAGATCTACGTCGCCCTCGACCAGACCCGTGGCCGCCTCTTCGGTTACGATTCTCAGGGCATCATGCTGTGGGCTTTCGGCACCACCGGCAACAGCGACGGCACCTTCAACTCCGCCATCGCCATCGACCACATGGGGAATGACCTGCTGGTTCTTGACCAGAACGAAGGCAGCATCACCGTGTTCACCCCCACCGAGTATGGCAACCTCATCTACGATGCCAGCGCCGCCTACCTCAAGGGTGACTACGATGGCTCCGCTGAAAAGTGGGAAGATGTGCTGAAGATGAACGCCAACTACAACCTGGCCTTCATCGGCATCGGCCGCGCCCTGATGCGTCAGGAACATTTCGTGGAAGCCATGGAGTATTTTGAAATGGCTCACGACCGTGAGAACTACGGCCGCGCCTTCCGCCTCTACCGTAAGATCTGGGTGGAAGAAAACATCCTGTGGATGGTCATTGTCCTTGTGGCTGTGATGATCATCCCGCTGGTGCGTCGTTCGATCAAAAAGATGAGAATGGAGGTGGAAGCATATGAGCGCAACCAAGTCTCTAAGTAAGTCCAGCGCCCGCAAGGACAAGTGGAACCGCTACGTTGAGTCCATGAAGTATGCCAAGTATGTGCTGTTCCATCCCTTTGATGGCTTCTGGGATCTGGTGCATGAAAAGCGCGGCACCATTGCTGCCGCCACCACCTATCTGGTGCTTTTCCTCATCACCCGCATTGTGCAGCTGCTGTTCACCAACTTCCAGTTCATCAATGCGCCCCTGCAGTACATCAATATCTTCGAGCAGGCAGCCTCCCTGCTGCTCCCCTTCCTGATCCTGTGCCTGGGCAACTGGTGCCTCACCACCCTGTTCGATGGTAAGGGTCGCTTCAGCGATATCTACATGGCCATGTGCTATGCCCTTGTGCCCTATACGCTGATCCAGCTGCCCCTGGTGTTCGTCAGCAACATTATCGCTGCCGACGAGGCCGCCTTCTACACCGTGCTGATGAGCTTCTCCAGCGCCTGGTGCGTTGCCCTGGTGTTCGTCGGCCTGATGCAGGTGCACGATTACACCCCCGGCAAGACCTTCATTTTCCTGATCGTCACCGTGGTTGCAGCGCTGGTTATCATCTTCCTGCTTCTTGTATTCTTCAGCCTTCTGGGCGATGCAGCGACTTATTTCATCTCGCTGTACCGCGAGATCGCTTTCCGCTTGTATTAAGGAGGGGGTAAAAGATGAAAAAGTTCATTTTGCGCTTGCTTCCCTGGGTCATCACGCTGGCACTTCTTGCCGTGCTGACCGTATTCGTTATCATCCCGCTCTTCGCTGCTGAAGAGAATACTCACGCCCTTGACCCCACCATCCATTTCTACGAGGGTGACACCAAGGCCGTGACCATGGAGAACGACCATCTGCTCTTCGAGCTGGATCCCTCCACCACCCATTTCAAGGTCACGGAAAAGGCCACCGGCCGTGAATGGCTGTCCAACCCCGCCAACGCGGACAAGGATCCCGTTGCCGTTTCTGCCAACAAGGAGAACCTGCAGGCGACCCTGATCCTTACCTATGCTACCTCCGCTGGCGTGGTGGACATGAACAACTACAAGTATTCCATCGAGGGCGGCAACTACACCATCGACCAGCAGGACGATGGCTCCGTCCGCGTGGAATACGCCATCGGTAAGATCGAAAAGACTTACCTGATCCCCACCGCCATCACCAAGGAACGCTTCGACGCTTTCTGCGAGCAGATGAAGAAGTCCACCCAGAAGAAGGTCAAGAGCAACTACACTCTCTACGAGCCTGAAAAGCTGGACTCCAAGAAGAATAAGGACGAGATCATCGCCATGTATCCCTCTGTAACGGAGCAGGCGCTGTACATCCTTAAGAGCGAAACCTCGGAAAACAACAAGAAGAAGATCCAGGATTACTTCGCTGAGGCCAACTACTCTCAGGAAGATTTCGAGATCGACAAGCAGCTTGTTGCCGGCACCAAGGACAACTCCGGCGCCGTGTTCAATGTGGCGCTGGTCTACCGCCTGGACGGTGCTGACTTCGTGATGGAAGTGCCCTACGACGCTATCCGCTACAAGGCTGATTATCCCATCACCTATGTCACTCCCTTGCCCATGTTCGGTGCAGCCGGTCTTGAAGATGAAGGCTTCATGTTCATCCCCGAGGGCGGCGGCGCCATCATCAACTTCAACAACGGCAAGCTCCAGCAGAACAACTACTACGCCAACATGTACGGCTGGGACTACGCCTCCATGCGCGAATCCGTTGTCAGCGAGACCCGCAACACCTTCCCGGTGTTCGGTATGTCCAAGAACGGCGGCTCCTTCCTCTGCCTGATGGAAGGCCCCACCTCCTACGGCGGCGTGCAGGCCGATATCAGCCTGCGCTACAACAGCTACAACTGGCTGTGCGCCAAGTATAATGTTCTGCACAGCGACATGTACAGCGTTTCCGCCAAAACGGCACAGATGGTGTTCATGTTCGAGAAGGAAGTTCCCAACGATACCATCGTGCACCGCTATCGCTTCATCGACAGCGGCAGCTATGTTGACATGGCCAACGCCTATGGTGATTACCTGCGCACTTCCATTCCCGCTCTGGCAGATGCCACCGCTTCTGAAGAGGTGCCCGTCTCTGTTGAGCTGGTGGGTGCCATCGACAAGACGGTCGTGAAGTTCGGCCTCCCCATCGATTCCGTGGTCGCCACCACCTCCTTCCAGCAGGCCGAGGATATCATCCTTGACATGACCGGCAAGGGCGTGAAGAACCTGAATGTCCGCTTCGCTGGCTGGGCCAACGGCGGCATCACCCAGCAGGTGTTCACCCGCGTGAATATCCTGCGCGAGCTGGGCGGCAAGAGCGCCATGCAGAAGCTCATCGCCACCGCCAACAGCAGCGGCGTACCGCTGTTCTTCGACGGTGTGAACTGCTTCGCTTACGACAGCAACGTGCTGGACGGCTTCCTTGCCTTCACCGATGCTGCCCGCTACACCACCCGCGAGCAGATCGCCCTCTACCCCTACGACATCGTGCATTACCAGGAGGCCGACTGGCTCGACCAGTACTATCTGGTTCGTCCCGACTATGCCAAGGATAATGCCAGCAACATGATTCAGACTCTGGCTGATGTGAATGCCTATGGTGCTTCCTTCCGCGATATCGGCAGCCTGCTGAGCGCTGACTACAATCCGAAGAACACCACCACCCGCGAGCAGGTCAAGGCCCTGAACATCGAGACCATGCAGGAGGCCAAGGAAGCTGGCCAGAAGGTCATGATCAAGATGGGTAACGACTATGCCGTTCCCTATGCCGACATCATTACCGACATGGATCTCACCGGCACCAAGTATTCCCTCATCGACCAGACTGTGCCTTTCTATCAGATCGCACTCCATGGCATGAAGGACTACACCGGCGATGCCCTGAACCTGGCTGGCGACTATGTGCAGGAGTTCCTCAAGTGCGTGGAATACGGCAGCGGCCTGAACTTCACCTTCATGGCTGAGGATGCCAAGGTGCTGCAGGATACCACCCACTCCACCCTGTTCGGCTCCAACTATGCTGCCTGGGCTGACGAAGCCGCCGAGCTCATCACCCAGTATCAGCAGGATGCCGCTGGCCTGAACCAGCAGCGCATCGTGTCCCACGAGCAGCTGAGCGATTTCCTCACCGTTACCGGTTATGCGGACGGCACCAAGGTCTACGTTAATTACGGCAGCAGCGCCTGCACCGAGAACGGCATCACCGTTCCCGCACGCGGCTATGCTGTGGAAAGGGGGCAGTAATCCATGGCAGTACAGAATAACGGCATCCGCGAGCATTGGTACGACGGCATTCTCGATGCCCTGAAGATCTACATCCCCGGCAATTCCACCTTCCGCACCATGCGCGCCCGCAACGCCCGCACCGGCACCCTGTTCATCCTTCCCTTCATCATCGGTTTCCTGGTCTTCATGTGCAGGCCGTTGGTGGAGTCCTTCATCTTCTCTTTCAACGATGTTACCCTGGTTCCCGGTCAGGGCTATGCCCAGTCCTTTGTGGGCATCAACAACTTCAAGCATGCCCTGCTGGTTGACCCCGAGTACAACGAGTATCTGTTAGAAGAAGTTGGCCAGATGATCATCAACACCATCGCAACGCTGGTCATCAGCTTTGTGGTGGCCGTGATCCTCAACCAGGATTTCAAGGGACGCACCCTGTGCCGCGCCATCTTCTTCCTGCCCGTCATCCTCTCCTCCGGCGTTCTGCCCGGCATCGAGCATCAGAACGAGTTCTACGACATGATGTCCGGCATGGCCGAGGCCATGGAAGGTTCCTCCGGCGTGAACATCTCCGAGGCGCTGCAGCAGCTGCTCTCCGTTTCCGGCGTGGGCAATCAGGTGTTCGAGGTCGTCTTTACCATGATCGACTCCATCTACGATATCGTCATGGCCTCCGGCATCCAGATCATCGTGTTCCTGTCCGGCCTGCAGTCCATCTCCCCCTCCCTGTACGAGGCGGCTGATGTGGAGGGCTGCTCCGCGTGGGAGTCCTTCTGGAAGATCACCTTCCCCATGGTTTCTCCCCTGCTGCTGGTGAACTGCATCTACACCATCATCGACTTCTTCATGAAGAACGATAACAAGGTGATGGAGCTGATCTACCAGGTCACCTATCAGGACTTCAAGTTCGGCATCTCTGCTGCCATGAGCTGGATGTACTTCGGCATTGCTCTTGCCTTCATCGGCATCAGCTCCTTCATCATTACCAAGGCGGTGAAGTCTTATGAGTAAAAACAATACCGTTTTTATCGGCAAGAATAAGTCCTTCTGGGATCGTAACCGCCGCAGCGAAGGCTACCTGCTCCAGCGCCGCACCAAGCAGATCTGCATTTCCATTGTGCGCGCCCTGCTGATGTTCGGCCTGTGCTTCATGATCATCCAGCCCATGCTGATCCGCTTTTCCACGGCCTTCATGGAGGAAAAGGACCTGTACGATTCCACCATCGTGCTGGTTCCCCGCCACCTGACCACCGAGAACTTCCAGCATGTGTTCAACCTCACCGGCTTCCCCACCTCCATGGTCAACACGCTGTGGATCTCGCTGGTCGTGTCGGTGCTGCAGGTCATTTCCTGCACCTTCGTGGCCTATGGCTTTGCCCGGTTTGAGTTCCCGCTCAAGAAGTTCTGGTTTGCCTGCGTGGTGCTGCTGATCATCGTTCCCCCCACCACCATCCAGACCTCCCTGTACATGAGCTTTGCCAACTTCGACATCTTTGGCATTTTCAAGGCGCTCACCGGCGGCCCCATCAACCTGCGTACCTCCATGCTGCCCTATGCGCTGATGAGCCTCACCTGCATGGGCTTGAAGAACGGCCTGTATATCTACATGCTGCGTCAGTACTTCAAGAACGTGCCCGACTCCCTGGAAGAGGCTGCCCGCGTGGACGGCTGCAGCACCCTGCGTACCTTCACGCAGATCATGCTGCCCGACGCCATGCCCACCATCGCCAGCTGCTTCCTGTTCTCCTTCGTGTGGCAGTGGACGGATCTGTTCTACTCCCGCAACTTCCTGAGCACCTACAAGCTGTACTCTGTGGAGCTCAGCTCCATCGTCAGCCGCATGAGCCGCTACTTCTCTGCTGATGCCAGCGTGGCCGTGGTGGTTCCCGTCGGCCGTCAGCAGCAGCTGATCTCCATCGGCGTGCTGATCTGCTGCATCCCGCTGATCATCCTCTACTGCTTCACCCAGAAGACCTTTGTTCAGTCCCTGGCTATGACCGGCAGCAAGGAATAACAATCTGGCCATGAATACACCAAATATACATAAAAATGACTTGTCATTTTCAAATACTTGGTGTATAATGGTCGAGTAGCTGCGGGAAACGCACACATTTCTTTGTAACTGTATAAGTGCTGTTGCAAAACAAAGCACTTATATAGAAATAAAAAAGGAGGAACCCATTATGAAGAAACTGGTTGCCCTGCTTCTGGCTGGCCTGATGCTCTTTGCGAACATCGCCGCTCTGGCTGAAGCTCCCGAAGGTTATCCTGAGGTCGTTACCGAAATGATCCAGGCCGAACCCACCACCATCACCATCTACGACTACTGGTCTGGCGACGGCGCCCGCAAGGCCGAGCCCTCTGAAGAAGAGCAGGCCACTTACGACTATCGCGATTGGATCGAGTCCACCTACAATGTTAAGGTGCAGCAGATCCAGGGCGGCGACTGGGGCACCTGCGCTGAAGTTATGATCAACTTCAACTCCGCTCCCGACGGCACTCTGAACGCCTACATCGTCGAGCCCGGCAAGGTTGCTTCTCTGATCGCCAACGGCATGGCCGCTGACTGGAACTATGAGTTCACCGCTGAGAAGTGGAACCAGTCCACCATCACCACCTACACCAAGGGCGACGCCGTGTACGGCGTGTCCACCGGCGTGACCGAGCCCCGTGGCTGCGTGTACTTCAACAAGCGCATCCTGGCTGACGCTGGCATCGACTACGAGACCATCTACGACATGCAGGCTGCTGGCACCTGGACCTGGGCTGCCTGGGAAGATCTGCTGAAGAAGACCACCCTGGACACCGATAACGACGGCGTGATCGACATCTACGGCGTTGGCGGCTCCGGCGACGACATGTACAACCTGGCCGTGTTCGGCAACGGCGGCGCTTACTTCTCCGTGAACGAAGAAGGCAAGCTGGAGCCCACCATGGGCAGCGAGGCTGCTATCGAAGCCATGAACTGGGGCAAGACCATCCAGGCCAACTACTGGAAGCACACCCCCACCGATGCTGCTTGGGACTGGTACAAGCAGGCTTGGAAGAACGGCGAGTTCGCCTTCTACGTCTATCAGACCTACGGCGGCTACAACGACAACTCCGAAATGGCTGACATGGAAGACGAGTGGGGCTGCGTGGCCTTCCCCGTGCCCAACGAAGGCGACCAGTACATCCACGTTGCTTCTGAGAACGTGACCCTGATCCCCTCCTGCTACACCGCTGAGGAAGTCCAGAAGATCGCTTTCTTCTATGACCTGTGGACCAACCCCACCCCCGGCTATGAAGACGATGACAACTGGATCGGCAACAAGTACAACTACACCGACGACCGCGCTGTGGACGAGACCTATGCCATGCTGCGTGAAGTTGAGTCTGTCCGCGTGAACATGGTGAACGCTCTGGGCACCTCCAACGACGTGCTGGGTAACTCCCTGCTGTGGGGTCTGGCCGGTGGCGATCCCGCCGCTCTGGTCGAGGCTGGCATGCCCGCTTGGCAGGCTGCTTGCGATACCTACAACGGCGTTGCCGCTCAGTAATCGCAACAGTTGATTATCCTCAACAGATAATCGAGGCCGCTGTGGAAACACAGCGGCCTTTTCCTATGCCCTTTTCTCCCCTGCCGCTGCCAACATTTCCACCATCTGCCGGGATAATCGCCCAATCCCCCACCATACTATGGTTGAAAAGACAATCTAAAGGGAGGCAACCAACGTGCGAGCAACCGGCATTGTGCGCAGAATCGACGAACTTGGCCGCGTGGTCATCCCCAAAGAGATCCGCCGCACCCTACGTATTCGGGAGGGCGACCCGTCACAGATAACAGGGAAAGCGTGGGAGAGGTTTTGCTTTGCGATGAGTGATCTGGGGAAAAGGGCTGGATGGTAATTGCACAAAAGGGGGAACAGACAATGGAAATGTACGCTTGCTATTACAACATGGACACTGGCTGCGTGGATGCCTGGCTGAAGGATGGACATATCCTCTCTATCGATTGCACGAAGGTGGAGCAAGTCGAGGCGGAGAATATGTACCAACGGTCGGAACTGGATTATCTGATCTATAATGATCCCGCTGCCTATGTGGAGCTGATTGTGGAGGGCGATCCGAAACGGTATCTGCAGGCGGTGACACGGTATGAACTGCCGGAGGAAATGAAATAAAAAACCAGCGCCTGACAGAGAAAATCTGTCGGGCGCTGCTGTAATGAAGAGTATTTATCGTTCCAAGTCTCTGTTCTTCTCTTTGGGAAGCACAGACTTAATATACGTTTTTACAGCACGGTACACATCCTCGAATTGCGGTTTGTCCACATCACCGGCAAAGCGGAATTTCTCATATGAGTGCTGCAATTCGCTGCGCCTATGAAGAAATCCGTTGAAATCGCCAAGCTCCCTGTTGCTGCTTTTCAGTGCTTGCAGGGAGGCTTCCTTATCAAAATCAAACACCTTTGATAAGTAGTATAAGTCAACAACATCCTTCACTCTGCGGAACACCTTATCGCTTGATACTGCCGAGAGCTTATCGGCGATCATCTGTGCAGGCGCTACGCCACGGAAATGAAAGCCTTCTACCTCATACATTTTTGTTTGCGGTATTGGGCGATTCACATCAATATCCATCGAGAAAAGCACTTCATCTGTGCCTTTATCCGTCAGTTCGAAGCCAGCAGAACGTCCTTCGCCATACATTCTGTAAAGGCTGACATCCAGATCAATACCGTTCTTTTCAATCGCATTTTGCAAGGATTCCACCATCTGTTCGCTGGATGGGGGCGTGTCTGAATTCCAGTTTGCATCAATATCGACTGTGTGCCTTGTTTCTTCGGTATAACCCGCTTCAAGCAAACAAGCCTTCAGCACCATGGAACCCTTGAAGCTGACGGGGATCCCGCTGTCATAAATGGCTTTCATAACCTGATACATCAATCTTTCTTCTGCGGTAATCATCATCACAAACCACCTCCTCAATTTCCGTAATAGTCAATAGCTTCTTCTGCCAATTGTTCAAATCTTGATTGGTACTCAGGAGATACCGTAATTCCCTCAAGACTTTCACCATTACGATAGTAATACTTGCTGATCGCTTCCGTAATGCCTTGCATGTCCAGAATAGATTCATTGGCTAATGCGTCCGCAACGGTACGATTGAAATCGGTGTACAGCAAGCCGTTCTTTTCCTTCACATGATAGGGGCTGACTTGATTGCCAAGGACAACTACGCCGTTAAAACGAGTAACAGCATCATCTCCATATACCCACACAATAAATTCATCACTACGGCCTCCAAAGTGGCCTTGGCACATGAGTGCTTCGTCCAGCGCAAAGACAATGCTTTCACCAAGACTTTCACGCACTGCCTTTAACCAGGCAAATGCCCCAACATAATCGCGTCGCTTGGGCAGATCAAGCTTCTGCGGGTCATACTTTGGCAGCGTTGTTGTTCTGCGATTGACAAGATCAGCTCGTACACGCCCTTCTAACAAATTAATGATATAGTCAGGGGGATTGCGGACACCTGCTTCCCAGTTTTGAATTGTACGGAAAGGAATATTATATCGCGCGGCAAATTCGCTTTGCGTATTACCAAGTCGCGTTCTCATTTCACGAATAGTCATTCGATCACCTCACAAATTGATAATACACCCAATGGGTGTGTTTGTCAAGGCGCATTGAATAGCTTAGTTGAACGGATTTCGTTATCATTGCTATGATAGGCTGAAATTCCATGCTTATGCAGGACTTTTTCTTTACACTTGTTGAGAACTTTTTTTGTATCTTAAACAACTTCTCAAAGGGGGTGTGACACATAGGCAATTTCCAATCGTGTATGAGAGTCCCTCTTGATCATTTGACCTCCATATAGTAATATTTAAACGGATAATATATTATCCATTTACGTGCTAATTAGTATAAATTACTCACATATTATCTATTGGAGGATCATATGAATTTTGTATGGGAAACACCTGAAGAAATCATCATGGGCGTTGCCGAGCGATTAACTCGTATTCGCAAGCGGCGAAAGATCACCCAGCAGGAATTGAGCGTAAAAAGCAATGTGAGCTACGGCAGCATTAAACGATTTGAAACCAGCGGACAGATTTCACTCATTTCGCTGATCAAGCTATGCGTAGCATTGGAATGTACAGATGAGATCAAGCGCCTATTTACAAATGTTGAGTACAAAAATATTGAAGAAGTACTTTGTGAACAGAAAACAAGTAAGCCCAGGCGAACAAAACAGCAAGAATTAGAATCCGACATGGACACTATTATCAAAGAGAATCTTCCGGCATGGAAGGAACTGACCAAATAAGTTTTTGGGTGTTACATACATATTTATAGAATAAATAGCGACATAGCACGCAAGAAACCACGCAAGATAACACTTAAGATGTTGCTATTTCTGCTTATAATGGTTATAATAATGTTGAAAGAGAGGTGCAGTCTATGCCTTACGAACCGCCATTCACCATTTCTAATCGAATGCTAACGCTGGTTGCGGAGATCGCCGAAAAGACGGGACGTATCAGCAACTACCGCACCTTCGAAAGCAAGCCGCATTTGCGCCGCAACAATCGTATTCGCTCGATACATTCGTCGCTGGCGATTGAGGCCAATTCTTTGTCGCTTGATGAAGTCAAAGGCGTTATTGCTGGCAAGACCGTTCTTGGCCCGCAAAAAGAAATCCAGGAGGTCAAGAATGCCTATCAGGCTTATGACCAGATCGGCGAATTTGATCCCTATTCTGTTGACGATCTAAAATCCCTGCATGGCGTGATGACCTATCTGACAGTACAGGAGTCAGGTATGTTCCGCACGGGAGATGAAGGCGTTTTTCGGGACAACAAATGCATTTTCATGGCACCGCCGCCGCATCTCGTACCGGAACAGATGGAATCCCTTTTCGGCTGGATGCGACGAGCAGCCGACACAGTGCATCCACTGATTCTTTCTTCTGTGTTCCATTATGAATTTGTGTTCATCCATCCTTTTGCCGATGGCAATGGGCGTATGGCTCGTCTGTGGCAGACGGCCTTGTTATCCGCGTGGAATCCCGTATTCCAGTACCTCCCCTTGGAGAGTCGCATCCATGAGTTTCAGGATGAATACTACGAGGCTATTGCAGCCTGTCACAGAGTTGGTAAGTCAGATGAGTTTGTTGAGTTCATGCTGGACAAGATCAATCTGACGCTGGATTGGGTGCTCACTCAGGTTTCCGGCGAGGATGCGTATCTGACTGAACAGATACGCCGTTTGCTGGATGTGATGGAGTACGACGTGCCGTATACCGCTGCACAGATTATGGCGGCTCTTGGACTCAAGTCCAAGGAGAACCTGCGGAAACTCTACATCGGCCCAGCCATGGAAAAAGGGCTGGTGGTGATGGGGATGCCGGACAAGCCCACCAGCCGGAACCAGACGTACATCCGGGTGGGCTGACCAGCAAAAGAAGCGTGACTATCCGCATGGCACGCTTCCAAAGACGGCTCTGCCGGCTTTGCGCTGGGTCATCCAATAGGGGTGCGAGCGTCCTGTTGGCACACGACTTTCAGTTTGAAAGTGTAGTGTGTTATACCTTTTGTGCCCGCTAACGGCGGAAAGGGGGTGCGTCCGGTGCGACGCGACGCTTTTCTGACGGCAGCAGAAGAGGGAGGGTGTGTGATCGAAAGATCGCATACCCTCCCTCTTCGTATGTAGGCGACAACGTCGCCGGGGGCCACAAGAGGTATATCAAGCGATATAACCAATAAACGATAATTAGCTTCATAACGCAAAAACAGCTGTTTTTCGGTCGTTTAATCTGTTGTTACCTGCATCTTTTTCAAAAACATGCAGGTAATATATTGACTTTTGACAATATATCTCATATAATACAGTCGTGGAGCAATTATCGGGAAGGAGGAAGCACATGCTAAAGTTTCTCCGCGAAAGGCTGAATGACTATAATGCTAACAGCTTCATCAATGAGCTATTCGAAGCATCAAAGGTCTTGGGAGTGCTGGAAGCAAAAATTAGCGGCTACCACTTTGACCAGATCTTGATACCGCTGCTGCATAAACGCGAGGCACAATCAACCATGTATATCGAAGGAACGCAAACTACCATTAGCGATGTATTTGAGGATGAAATTAGGAATCAACCAAATAACGATAAAGTGATTGTCGAGTTCAACAATCATACAAGAAGCATCCTATATGGTTCTGACTATCTTCGCAATAACCTCTTCTCGCATTCCTTCATCAAATCGCTACACAAGCAAATAATGAATGGAATTGTAACAGAGGAGCAGCAAAAGACCCTTGGTCGTTATAAGACACAAGACAACAAAATAGTCAACAGTGTAGGAACACTCATCTTCACACCGCCTCCGCACACGGAAACGAAAAAATACATGGATGAGCTGATAGCCTACATGAACAATACGACCGACGGTATAAACCCGTTGATCAAGGCTGCCATTATTCACTCTCAGTTCGAATCCATCCATCCTTTCGAAGATGGTAACGGACGAGTAGGAAGACTCCTGATCAGTCTTTATCTGTACAAAGCCAAGGTGATCAACTGTCCCCTTTTCTACATGAGCGAAGCCATCAGCCAGGATAAGCGGGTATACTACAATATGCTTACGGCCTCAAGAAACGGGAGCTATGATGAATGGATAAGTTTCTTCCTTAGAAAATGCGTTGTACAAGCACACATCCACATCAATTACATAGACTCCCTGAACAGGTTGTATATGCAAACGAAACGAGTTCTTCAAGAAGTGATTAACACCCCACGCTTTGACCAAATCTTAGAGTGTTTGTTTACCCATCCTGTAATGAACTCCATATCCCTGGCAGACAAATTAGGAGTTACTGCGGGTCAAGCGAAGCGCTATCTGGATGCACTCGAGAATAATCGCATTCTTCGAAGTGACGACCGAAAGCGAAATAAAACATTTTACTTCGTTGAACTGCTGGACCTTGTAAGGCGTAGTTGAGCTTCGTTCTATCTACCGCGCTTACATTAATTCAAGAGAATGAAAGCAAAAAGAGAAGGACACCATGTCGTCACGGTGTCCCCTCGGGTTGACAAAAGCGCTTAAGTTTGCACTTTGGTCGTTAGGCCCTTCCATTGTAGCAAACTTTTTGACGAAGCGCAAGCAGGTTTCAACGTTTTCTCCTGCAATAACGAGATTTGTCAACGGAAAGTAAAGCCGAGCTTTTTCCTTTTATTTATATATTTAGGAAGGAGTGAAGGCATATGCTTCACGACCATGAGAAACCCGTTTCCCCTCCGGTTGAGCATCCTCATCCGGAACGCCCCGACCACCCTACTCCTCCTGCACCTCCCAAGCCTCCGGAAAAACCGGACAGGCCTGACAAGCCCGGGGTGCCAACTGAGCCGATCGTCATCATTGTCAATGGAATGGATAAGGTTCTGCCTGCCGGAACCACCCAGATCTCCTATGACGAGGTTGTCCGGCTTGCCTTTGGGGCAAACAGCACCAGCGCTAACACGATCTACACCGTAGTCTTCTCCAACGGACCCGTCGAAAATCGTAAGGGTACCATGGTGAAAGGCAGCATCGTCCATGTCAAGAAGGGGATGATCTTCAATGTCGGATGTAGTAATAAGTCGTAATTCTGACTTGAAGCGTCTTCAGGACGAAGGTTATGAGCTCGAAGTTCGCGAGGGTTGTGCCATCGTTTACCACGTGCCGTATCTGGACAGTACTTGTACTGTCCAGTACGGTACCCTTGTAGCAAAGCTCAACATGAGTGGAACCACTGTTCGAGCTCCCCACGACCACATCATGTATATGCAGGGAAACGTTCCGTATCACAAAATTGGTGTCCGTATGGATGCTGTATACCACAGCCAAATCAACAACAAATACGCTGGCATTCCTGTAAACATGATGCTGTCCAATAAACCCAAAGACGGATACAAGGATAACTACCAGAAGTTCACATCATACATACGCATCCTCTCCGCTGAAGCACAGGCTGTCGATCCTACAGCAACAGCCACTACTTTCAAGAGGATCGTAAGCTCCGATGATAGTGTTTTATGCTATGCAGACACCAACTCGTCTCGTGGCGCAATCATGGATGCCACCGACAGATTCAAAGGACTGCGCATCGGTATCATCGGCCTTGGCGGAACTGGATCGTACTTGCTGGATCAGGTTGCAAAAACACCGGTCGAAGAGATCCATTTGTTTGATGGTGATGTTTTTTGCCAGCACAATGCCTTCAGGGCTCCGGGTGCACCTTGCATAGATGTCTTTGAAAAGCAGCCTTTCAAGACAGACTACTTCCAAGGAATCTACAGCAATATGCACCGATGCATCCACTCGCACCCGTATCATCTTGATGAGCATAATGTGTGTGAGTTGGATGGACTGGACTTCGTTTTCCTTGCGATGGATTCTGGTGTTTGCAAGAAAGTCATTGTGAACCATCTGCTCAGTCGCAACATTACCTTCATCGATACAGGAATCAGCATCAATCGTGCCGAGGCCTCACTCATTGGCATGGCTCGATCAACTGTATCACATAGCGGGAACAGACAAGCAGTTGACGCCCACATCTCTTTCGACGAAGTAGAACAGGATCTATACCAGACCAATATCCAGACTGCGGATCTCAATGCTTTTTGTGCTCTCAACGCAATAATGCAATGGAAGAAGAGTCTGGGGTTCTATCGCGACGATGTACGCGCATCGAACTGTGTCTATACCACAAACGATGGAGAGTTCAATTATGCGCATGAAGACCTTTAAAACTGAGATTGTCCACAGAGTACCGGAAACACTTCAGTCCGATGTACTATATGTATGTTTTGACTGTAACGTGGTCGTTCATCTGTGTGCATGCGGTTGCGGCGAAAAAGTAATCCTTCCCATTGATCCTGACTTCTGGAGGATTGAATACGACGGTGAAACAATCTCCCTGCACCCATCTATCGGCAACTTCCAGTTTGCTTGCAAGTCCCACTACTGGATCCGGAAAAATAACGTGGTATGGGCAGATATGTTTTCCTCTACTTCTTCCGAACTTCCGAAGGCAGAAAAACGGAAGAAACGAAGTCTCTTCAAACGCTTGATGGGATTTATCCATCCCAAAAAGGAATAACCACTTCGTAGAGTCTGACGCTCGATTGCGTCAGACTCTCTTTCTTGTATAGTCACCGACAAATGCGAAAAGGGAAGCGTCCGGCATAACGCAACTCTTTCTGCTGGCAGCAGAAACGGGAGGGTGTGTGATCGAAAGATCGCATACCCTCCCGTTTCGTATGTAGGCGACACCGTCGCCGGGGGCACAAAAGGGATATTACCTACCCGCCGCAGCGACAAGCCTCGTGTTACTTCGTGGACTTCGTAAACAGCGGCAGCATCGCCATGCGCAGAGCCTCCTTGTGCTGCTCTGTAAAGACACGGGGATCTGCCGTATCCAGAATTGAATCCACCATTTGCTCTGGAGTGATCTTCATCAGATTCTTTGTCCCGCGCTTTTGCAGGTTCTTCATGAGGGTTTTCATCGTATTGGTAGTCAGCTTCTGGGTTTGCGCAATATACATATCAGCACCATCACGCAAGTCTTTGACAAGGCGCAAGAAGGTAGCCTCCATTGCTGTTGTATCGGCCTGACCTTCCGGCATTTTGAATGCAGTAATATCTCGTTCTGCAGATTTGGCTGCCTGTGACCAGCGTGGGTTTTTTGCACCAATATTCTGAAGCAGTTTACCAAAGTTGTCGATCATTGTGTTCATTCCTGCGATACTTGCAGCAATGGTTTCGTCCTTGAATTGGGCAATCTGCTTGACCAATATTGCGAACTCAGGATGCTCGATCAATTGACTGACGGTTACCGGGTCAACTTCTCCTGTGTACAGTTTCTCGGCAGCTTTTGCACTCAGTCCCAGAGCTTCAATATCATAGTTGGTCCTATATGGAATATCTGTTTCTCCAAGGATAAAATCGGTGGATACATCCAAAGCTCTGGCTGCTTTGATTACATTCGCTGTTGAAAACTTTGCTGTTTCGCCGCTCATATATCGGCTGAAAGCGCCTTCTGACAAGCCAATCTTTGCTGCAAGTTGTGCCTGTGTCATCCCCTTTTCCACCAGCAAGTCGTGAATCCGGGCGCGGCAATCGCCGGGTAAGTATTCATGCATCTCATCCACCGGGAGATCACCTCACTTCTTCTGTATATAAAACATAACGAATCATCCTGTTAATTCGTTCCATCTTTCTTGCATTTTTGCAAGTCAAGAGAGGCTTTTTTCATTTTGCTTGCAAATAGGCCGAAATACAAGCGTATCTTCTACACCTCTCCTACAATGGGTCTCGATGAGCGCGCATCAATCCATTTTGAGGAGGAAACCACAATGAAGATCTATGAAAACGTTAAACAGGCAGTCAGCGTCCCGCAGGCTGCCGCCCACTATGGCATCCCCGTTGACCGCAGCGGCAAATGCTGCTGCCTGTTCCACCAGGATAAGCATCCCAGCATGAAGCTGAACGATGATTACTACTACTGCTTCGGTTGTCAGGCCAAGGGTGATGTGATTAGCCTGACGGAAAAGCTGTTCGACCTGACGCCAAGAGAGGCTGCTCAAAAACTGGCTGCCGATTTTGGACTGTCGCCCTCTGAAACGTTGAAACAGGTGGCTGTGAAAAAGGCTGCCAAGCGTGCGGAGAAGGATGAGCGGGAATACGTTCTCTCCCTGCTCAATAAGAACATTGACATTCTCCGCCAGATGAAGGAAAACCATGCTCCCAAGCATCCCGATGAGCCTTTCCACTTGCTTTTTGTGGAAGCTTGCAAGTATCTGGAATTCTACCAGTATGTAGCCGATGTGCTCAGCTTCGGCCACTCGGCAGATGTTGAAGCTGCTATGAAGTACATCAAAAAGACGCAGATGATTCCGATGATGGAAAAGGTCTTGGGGGTGAAGAAATGTCGGAACTGAACGCAATCCCTGATCACCCGGACTGGCTCGATCACAAAGGCCGCATCAATGAGGTGATGTTCGCCGACCATTACCTGAGCCGTCATCCCATGAAGTGCATCGGCGGCAGGCTGTTCACCGTGGATGGTCTGGTAGAGGACGAGAACGCCCTGCGCCGGGAGATCTACGACATGATCTGCGCCGATGTAACCACCGGCCTTGCCAAGCGCACCACCCAGCTGCTGGAAGCCATCAAGCTGGCCTGCCATGCCGCTCCGCTGCCTGTCCAGACGGACAGGATCCATGTGGCCAACGGCACCTACTTTCTGGACGGGCATTTTGAGCCTGTGAAGGAATTCTGCCACAACCGCCTGCCGGCAGCTTATCTGCCGGAGGCGGGGCGGCCTGTGCAATGGCTGCGCTTTCTGGATGATCTGCTGGAAGCAGAAGACATTCCTGCCCTGCAGGAGTTCTTCGGTTATGCGCTGCTGCCCGTCACCAAGGCGCAGAAAATGCTGATCCTCATCGGCAAAGGCGGCGAAGGCAAGTCCCGTGTGGGGCTGGTGCTTCGCTCTCTGTTGGGCGAGAACATGAATACCGGCAGCATTCAGAAGGTGGAAACCGACCGCTTTGCCCGAGCTGATCTGGAGTACAAGCTGCTGATGGTGGACGATGACCTGCGCATGGAGGCGCTGACGGAGACACATCACCTGAAGAGCATGGTGACTCTGGAAGATCGGATCGATATCGAGCGCAAGGGTGTGCAAAGCACTCAAGGCGTGCTGTATGTGCGGTTTGCCTGCTTCGGCAATGGCACGCTCCACGCCCTCTACGATCGCTCCAACGGCTTTTATCGCCGCCAGCTGCTGATCACCGTCAAGGAGCGCGAGGCAGACCGTAAGGACGATCCCTACCTGATTGAGAAGCTTCGTTCTGAACGGGACGGAATTCTGCTCTGGGCTTTGGAGGGCTTGCAGCGGCTGATTGCTAATGGTTATCAGTTCACCGTCAGCCCGCGCATGGAGCAGAATTTGCAGGAGGCTGTGGCGGAGAGCAATAACCTGGTGCAGTTCATGGAATCCACCGGCTACATCGTGCTTGAAAAGGGCACGGTGGCCTGTTCCACCGCCCTCTACCGTGCCTATGAGAACTGGTGCAGCGATAACTTAGAAAAGCCGCTGTCGCAAAAGAGCTTCACCCAGTTCCTTCGCCAGAATGAAAGCACCTACGGCATCACCTACTCCAAGCACGCCATGGGCGACCAGCGTGGCTTCCACGGCGTCCATGTCAAATATCTGAACTAACTGCAAATCATCCGCCCCTGCCGCCCAAGTGCCCACTCTGGCGTGACGGGCGGCTCGGGCGGGTGAATCCGACTTTACCACAGAAAGGAACAAAAATGGAAAAAGGAATGTATGCGATTCTTCGGTTTGCAAAGCACCAGGGCTATCCGGCCAAGAAGATCGAAGATCACCACGAACGCAACAAAGAAACCTACGCCAGCAATCCGGATATTGATCTGAGCAGAACAAGCGACAACTTCCATATCATCACCCCGATGCAGAAATATTACGCTGAAATTCAGCAGCGGATCGTCGCAGCACAATGCCGCACCCGCAAGGACAGCGTGCGGTTTGTTGACACACTGATCGCTGCCAGTCCGGAATTTTTCGAGGGGAAAACGAAGAAAGAAATCCTCTCCTACTACACCCATGCCTGCCGTTTCATGGAGGAGCGTATTGGGAAGCAGAACATCATCTCCGCCGTGGTTCACATGGACGAGAAGACGCCCCACATGCATCTGGTATTCGTGCCGCTGACCAGCGATAACCGGCTTTCCGCCAGGGATATCATTGGCAACCGCAGGCAGCTGATCGCCTGGCAGGATGATTTCTGGAAGCATATGTCCCAGCGGTATCCGCAACTTGAACGCGGCGAAAGCGCCAGCGAGACCGGGCGCACGCACATCCCGACCCGCCTGTTCAAAGAGATGGTGCATCTGAACGGCATGCGGGACAAGCTGATGGAGCTGCTAACGGAGGTCACACCCTTCAACAAGGGCAAGAAGGTGGCAGAAATTGAGAGCTTGCTAAAACGCTACATCCCCGGCGTGGAGCAGATGCGCACCAAGCTGAAAAAGTACGATGGCGCTTTCAAGGAAATGAAGCTTGAGAAGGAAGTCTTGCTTAAGCAGCTGGATGATTCCAAGGAGAGCACCGTAACCAAGCTCGCCACGCTGCAGCAGCTCAGCGATTATGAAGAACTGCGGCGCACGGTGGAGTTCGTTCCTACAGAAATTCTGGAAGCAGCTAAACAAATGCAGCGGATAAATCACCGGCAAATGGTGGAAACTATTGCCAAAGGAGAGTGAAGCATTTGGAACTGAAAGTGCATGATAACACCAAGATTGTAGAGGTCTGGATGACCAACGCCGAAAAGAACGATCCGGCAGTGCAGGCTCGGCTGAAGGAACTCTATGCGAAATACAAGGAGAAGAAGTACACAGTCGCTGTCTTCCATTCTGGCGGCGGCGATCTGTACCAGAGTACCAGAGACCTGCTGGCTTACAACAAGAGGAAGTGTGCAGAGCTGGCAGCGCAGCGGGCACCGAGGGCACAGACGCCGAAAAGGGCGGTGGGGATGGATAGATAATGGAATGCGAAAGGAGCGGGCGACCGCTCCTTTTTCATGTGGTTTCATAATGTACTTTTGAAGCAAGAGACTTTCGCATCCTGTTGCGAAAGTCTCTTGCTCAAATGCCCAATTGGTTGTATAATATTGTCGATGTTTATACCCGGAGGTCGAAATACATGGCAATCTCGTATAACAAACTCTGGAAACTGCTTATCGATAAGAAAATGAGCAAGGCTGATCTGCGCAAAGCAGCCGGTATTGCCCCTAACACCATGACCCGCCTGCGCAGGGACGAGGAAGTAACGCTGGCTGTGCTCAATAAGATTTGTACGACCCTTGAAGTCGATATTGGGGAGATTATGGAGTTCCTGCCTGAAACCACAACAAAGGAGAATAATGGGCATGCTTAACAAGCAGAAAGTAAAGGAGTTCTTTCTAAATCCCTGGGTTGTAACTGTTGGCGGTGGAATTATTCTTCTGGGAGTGCCTGGGATCTGGGACTTGATCCAGAAAAAAGAATTCCTCACCACGCTGAAAACTGTAATTAGCTTTATGTGGAAGCTGATCATTGGCTTCCTCAATCTGCAGCTGCGTCTCTGGTGGATTCTGGTTGCCATTGCTGTGGGCGTCCTTGTTCTATGGATCATTGTAAAGATCAAGGATCGGGAAAATGAACCAGAGTTCCTAAAATACACTGAAGACCGTTTCATCCAGTGGAAATGGTCCTGGACTTGGGAACTGGGCTATAACAAGAAGTGGCACGTGGATAATCTGATGGCTCATTGTCCGCAGTGTGATACGCGAATGCAGCACGACACCTATGAAATCCACTTCCGCTGCCCTCGCTGCGGATTTGATTCACACGATGTGCTGCAAAACAGCAACGCAGTCGAAGCTGTTATTCATGATAATCTGAGGCGTGCAGAGAAAAAAGAAGCTGCACAACATAAGTGATTAAAAGAGTTTGCACAGAACACAGGAGGATAACCTCATGGCAAATAAACTGGAGCTTACATGGTACGGTAAGGACGAGCCTATTCGTATTGAGCCTCGTCTGCTGATTGAGAATGCGGCGCTATCCAATACTGGCGCTGATCCAGATACCGAGAATATGCTTATTCACGGTGATAATCTGTTGGCACTGAAAGCTTTAGAGCCCCGGCTTGCAGGGCAGGTGAAATGTATATACATAGACCCACCTTATAACACAGGTGAAGCATTTGAATATTATGATGATAACCTTGAACATAGTATTTGGCTTAAATTAATGCACGCACGGTTAGTTATGCTGCGTGAATTATTGGCTGACGATGGGTTCTTCTGTTGTCAAATTGATGATTCCGAGGGTCATTATCTAAAAACAATCCTTGACGAGATTTTTGGGCGTTCAAATTATTTAACCACAATTTATGTGCGTGTGCGTTACCCAGAAAAAACGCTTAAACAGGATATGGCGTTTCACAAGGAAATTGAACAAGTCCATGTATATAGAAAGACCCCGCTTGCAAAACCCATGCTACAAACAGTGGAAGCAGGGTATGAAAAGTTTAAGTACAGAATCGAAACAACGGCAGAGCCAATTAAAACAATAGAACTTGGTGGAAAACAGGTAGAGGTTTATGCGAAGGGCGATTACCGTATCATCGAAGAAGAAGGGTCAGAATATGGACTGAAGGAAATCTGGGCATCCGGTACCATTCTGGATGGTAATTCTTCTGGACGCTTTTTCCGTGACTATTTGACAGGCCGTTACGAAGATGATGGCTATGGCGTACTTTATAAAGTCTATGGAATTGGTGATGATCGCTATGACTATCGCTTCTTTACAGGCCCTAATAAAGTAGGTGCGACTAAAGGAAAATACTTTCAAGGTGTTCCGATGGATAAACTTGAGAGCGGCGTTATGACACGAGAAGTTCCTATTAACGGATTTTGGGATTTGGCTGCCAGCTTTGGCAACTGTCGTCATGAGGGTGGCTCGGAATTTCGAGGAGGTAAAAAACCCGAAATTTTAATCAAGCAATTATTATCACATTTTTCTGCACCGGGAGATATTGTTTTGGATAGTTTTCTTGGTTCAGGTACAACTGCTGCCGTGGCACACAAAATGAATCGCCGCTATGTCGGTGTAGAGATGGGTGAACAGGCCTATATTCTTTGTCAGCCTCGTTTGAATAGAGTAATCGATGGCGATAAAACAGGTATTTCCGCTGATGTATATTGGGAAGGCGGCGGTGGATTCCGTTTTTATGAACTGGCACCTACACTTATCAATCGTGACCTATTTGACGAATTTGTTATCAACGAGGAATATAATGCTGATATGCTTGCGGCGGCCGTTGCTTTACACGAAGGTTTCCGTTATCAGCCGGATGGCAACTTGTTCTGGAAACAGTCTGTAGGCAATGAGAACAGCTATCTCTTTGTGACCACGCGCCACCTTAACAGCACCTATCTGGATTCTATTAAAGATACCATGGAGGATGGCGAATATCTCATTATTGCCTGCCGTTCCTTTGATAGCGGTTTGGATAAGGTATATAGCAACATCACCATCAAGAAGATCCCGCAGATGCTTCTCAGTCGCTGCGAGTTTGGCAAGACTGATTATAATTTGAACATCGTGCATCCGCCGGTATATGACGATGAGTGGGATGAGGAGGATTGCGATGAATAATTACTTTCCTCAATACACAACTGACTACATCAGCGGCGTAATGTCCTTACGCAAACCGCAGGAAAAGTCTCTCAAAATTCTGGAGGAAATCGTTAATAGCGTTATGCTCCGCAAGGGTATGAACTTGAAAGCCGCCCTTGGGGCTGTTCACGCTATGTATCCGATCTGCTCCGATTTTGAGCGCGACTTCATGTCGCTGACTTTTGCGCTGGCTACCGGTGTGGGCAAAACCAGGCTGATGGGCGCTTTCATTGCTTATCTGTATACCCAGCACAATATCAAGAACTTCTTTGTCGTGGCTCCTAACACCACCATTTACGATAAACTGAAAAAGGATTTAAGCGATTTCAATAGCGCCAAGTATGTCTTTAAGGGACTTGGTTGCTTTAGCACGCCTCCGCAGATTATCACAGATGATGATTACCGAGACAAAACTATCTCCCTATTTGAATCCGATATTCGTATCTTCGTATATAATATCGATAAGTTCAACAAGGAAGGCGCCAACATGAAAAAGGTGAACGAGGTCATTGGTGACTCGTTCTATCAATACCTTTCCAATCTGCCTGATCTTGTGCTTATTATGGATGAATCGCACCATTATCGTGCAGAGAAGGGCGCACAGGCTCTTAATGAGCTAAATCCTTTGCTCGGACTGGAACTGACTGCTACGCCGCTTGTGACTAATGGCACTAAGCAAGTTCCGTTCAAGAATGTGGTCTTTGAGTATCCGCTATCCAAGGCCATTGAGGATGGCTATACTCGTACTCCGTTTGCGGTTACACGTTCCGATATTGATTTCTACAATTTCGGCGATGAGCAGCTTGATAAAATGATGATTCTGGACGGAATCACCTGCCACGAAAGCACCAAGCGCAAATTGAAGGTTTATGCTGACAATCACGATAAGCATCTCGTAAAGCCTTTTATGCTCGTTGTCTGCAAGGATACCGATCATGCTGCGTGGGTGGAAAGTTTCATAAAGTCCGATGAGTTCCGTAATGGCGAATATCGCAATAAGACTATCATCGTTCACTCTAAGCAGAAAGGCTCCGAGACAGAGGCTAATACTCGGCTGCTCCTTGATGTAGAAAATCCGGATAACCCGGTGGAAATCGTTATCCACGTTAATATGTTGAAGGAAGGTTGGGATGTAAACAACCTTTATACCATTGTGCCGCTTCGTACTGCTGCATCCAAGATTCTGCGTGAGCAAATGGTCGGCAGAGGACTTCGTTTGCCCTACGGTGAGCGCACCGGGGATCGAGATGTGGATGCTGTTATGTTGACCGCCCACGATAAGTTTGATGATATTCTGGCTGAAGCGCAAAGGGGCGATTCCATTTTCAAAGCCGGAAATGTTATCATGGTCGAAGAACTCCTGCCGGAGCAGACAACCTATACGCAGCTATCCATTGAGCCACTTTTAGATACTACGCTTGATAAAGCTTATGAGCAGACGAAGCTGCCGAAAAGCGAGACTACGGATAATCTGCTAAAGAAGGCTGCTGAAATCATCACTACAGAGGTTTCACATCATATTCAGCATACGCCCGCCCACACAGTTACTTCTACACAGGCACAGCAGATCGTAGAAACGGTCAAGAAAAAGGTATCTGAAGATAGGGACTTGGGTGAAGTTTTTAAGGAGAACGAGCTGCCGTTGGCTGCGTGGCTGCTGCATCAGACAGAAGAAACGCATCGTGCTGCTGTCAGCAAGTTTATTCCGATCCCTCGCATTAAAGTTACTGATGCTGGCGTTGAAGAGTATGTATTCATGGACTTTGATCTTGATATGGATGAATTTACCCATGTGCCTATCAAGAACGAACTCCTTGTACAGAACCTGGAAGACATGCAGGATCGTCAGCGCATCAAGGGTGAAGCTATCGATTTCGAAGGGTATAATCCGAAGAAAGTTATTCTGGAACAGCTTCGGCAAAAGCCCGAAATTGATTATGAAAAGTGCGCTAATTTGCTGTTCAAGTTGATCACGCAGGTTTGTGACCACTATGCAGCGAGCTATGGTGATAATGGCATGCAGAACATCGTTATGATGTACAAGCGTGACATCGGGAACAAGATATACAAGCAAATGCTTCAGCACTTCTACTGCGAGAATGGATTTTTGCAAGAAGAAGTGGTGGGCACACGAAACTATAACCTGCAGCAGTCTTATAGCTATGTTGAGCGAGTAAACCTTTTTTCTGCGTACTCTGAAAAAATCACATCGGTGCTTTTTGATGGTATCAAAAAAGGTGTATTCGATAGGGCAAAGTTTGACAGCCATCCCGAACTGCTTCTGGCGCGAGTGCTGGAATATGATGTCGATGTACAAAACTGGCTCCGTCCTGCACCGCAAGAGTTCAATATCACCTACAATCATGGCCATAGCTATGAGCCAGACTTTGTAGTTGAAACTGAAGATATCATCTATCTCGTTGAGGTCAAAGGCGAAGATAAGCTGAATGAACCGGATGTCATCGCCAAGAAGAAGCGTAGTATTCAGTACTGCGAGGTTGCAACTCGTTGGGGAAAGGCAAATGGATATAAGGAATGGAGGTATCTGTTCATTCCTTCTAAACAGGTGATGCCTAACTCTTCCTTCTTGCAATTGGCGAAGCGATATGAAGCGTAACTCAAAATGTTATAGAAACAAAGAGGAAATAGCGATGAAGTTACTGGAAATGCCGTCGGAAAAAAGAATCGCTTATCTGATCAAGCCCATTCTGAAAGTGCTACAAGATGCCGGCGGTCAGTTGGAGCGTTCGGAGATCAAGGAACGTATTGCTGATCTGGATGATCAAATTGCGGAATATGCTGAAATAGTGAAGAAATCGAAGAAGACCGGAAACACCTATAAAGAGTTCAACTTCAAGTTTAACTTCGCAATTAAGGATCTGTTTTTCAATGATTTGCTCACATACACCGATTCTTCGCCTGTCACATTAACGGAAAAAGGGTTGTATATTGACGTTGAAAAACTGGATGTTGAGAAAGAAATCATCGAGCCATCCAAGAAGCATTGGGAAGAATTAAGCAAAAACAACAAGAAGAATAAAGCTGCTGATATCGGCGACAACGAAGAAGAACCGGAAGCCGGTGAAAAGTTGAAAGATGATTTCAAGGAAACGCTTCTTGCTTCTATTGCTAAGATGTCGCCGAAAAAGTTCGAAGCTTTCTCGCGAGCACTTCTTAATCGCATGGGTGTTGAATTCACAGAAAAGGGTGTCCAGATCAGCAACGACGGCGGTATTGACGGATATGGCTACCATATTGACGCCAATGATTTCCGCACCACAAGAGTGGTCATACAGTGCAAACGCTATAACGTTGCTCCTGTATCAGAGCCTGAAATCAATCAGTTCTTGGGAGCCATGAATAAATATCAAGCAGATTACGGCGTCTTTATCACGAATGGCAGATTTACCAATGCCGCCCGAACAGCATCCAGAGAAGGCTCTCCCATTACGCTGATTGATGGAAATGAACTGGTTCGTTTAGTGATTCGATATGAACTGTATATTACGCCTGTGAAAACTTATGTTCTTGATGAGTTCTACAGTTCAGAAGAGTAAATAATGCCTTATTTCCAACCGGTAAAGCAGATACATTGTGTTCCTGCTTTGCCGGTTTCTTTGTTTACAAATAGGTACTTGCAATACTTATGATTTTGATATACAATATTATCTGCATTAAATAAACAACCTGTCGATATCATGGAAAATTTGTCGAACCCAGGAGGTGAGCCCATTGACCGAAACCTTTAACATTGCCGGCTATGCCCGTATTTCCGTAGATGACGAGCTGGATCGTGATAACATATCCATCGAAAACCAGAAGGCCATTATCGAGGAATACGTGAAAGAACGTTTTCCCGGCAGCACGCTGACCTTTTTTGAAGATCGTGACCGCAGTGGTTATACTTTTGAGCAGCGGGAAGGCTACCAAGTCATGCGCAAAGGCCTGATGGATCGCACCTACAAAATTTTGATCGTCAAGGACTTTTCCCGTTTTTCCCGCCGGAACAGCCGTGGTCTGGTGGAGCTGGAAGATCTGCGTGATAACAAAGTCCGCATTATTTCAATCGGAGAAAACGTGGACTATCCCAACGATAACGACTGGCTGAAGATTCAGTTCCAGTTCCTCATCAACGAAATGCCCGTCACCGACACCTCCCGCAAGGTGAAGAACGTCATCAAGCACCGCCAGCAGGAGGGGGAATGGATCTGCGCCGCGCCGTATGGCTACATCGTCAATAAGCAGAAAGAGTTTGAGATCGTCCCTACAGAAGCGGAGATCGTACGGCAGATTTACAAGCTGTACATCGAGCAAGGTTGGGGCTACAAGAAGATCGCCAACCACCTGACGGACGAAGGCATTCCCACGCCGCGCATGAGCGAGCAGATGCGCAAAGAGGCCGAGGGCGGCGAGAGCAAGCGGGAAGTCAAGCGCGTTTGGGCTATCGCATCCATTCAGGGCATTCTGGAAAACGACTTCTACATCGGCACCTTCCGTCAGCGCAAATACACCCGCGCCAAGATCAACGGCAAGGATGTGAAGCTGGATGCCAACGAGCACATCGTCATCGAGAATCACCATCAGGAGATCATCTCCTATCGCACCTTCGCCATGGCGAAAGCCCTACGGGAAAAACGCTCCACCAGCCATTACCGGGGCGTGAAGAAGAACGACAACTTCTACTCCGGCTTCCTCACTTGCGGCGATTGCGGCAGCCCCATGTTTGCCATGAGCCGCAGCGACCTGCAGCCCGCGTACACCTGCGGCACCTACCACCGCCGGGGCACCAAGGGCTGTAGTAGCCATCACATCCGTGTGGATAAGCTGGACGAGCTGCTGAAAATCTACGTGCGGAAGGTGATGGATTCTTCTTCGGCCATGCTGGACAGGCTCAACGCCGACCTTGCCAGCGAAACGGACGATATCGCCGAAACGGAAATCTCCGCCGACAATTTGGCCAAGCTTCAGGACGAGCTGAAGGAAGAACTGAAGGTTACCAAGCGCCAACGCATCAGGGACATCATGAAGCACCCGGATCAGGAAGCGGCGCTGGATGCCACCTACGACGAAATGGAAGAAGACCTGCTGCGCAAGATCGACGGCCTTGAAAAGCAGATTCAGATGCTGTCCGACAAGCGCAACACCATCATTCAGGTGAACCGCACAGCGAAAACCGCCATCGATGTTTTCAAGGATATCCTTGAAAAAGAAAAGCTGGACCGCACCGATCTGGAACTGATCATCCAGCGCATCCATGTATATGAGAACCATCTGGAAATCCAGCTGCAAGCTGACATCGACACCCTCATCCGCACGGAAGCCATGGAGGACACCGTAAATTTTAATCAGGGCATCGAGAACTTGAACTGCCGTATTGTCCAATCTGCCCGCAATCAGAAGGACAAGGTTTTCGATGTCCATGTTATCAGTGACGGCGACCCGCTGGAGATCTATACCGACCGCGACGGCGAAGTCATTCTGAAAAAGTATTCCCCCATCGGCGAGATGCAATCCTTCGCCAAGGACTACACCGAGTCCCTCTTCCGCTCCCTGGGGCATATTGCCTGCATCGTCGATCGCGAC
The DNA here is from genome assembly GCA_017463245.1 of Clostridia bacterium. Lineage (GTDB taxonomy): Bacteria > Bacillota > Clostridia > Christensenellales > Aristaeellaceae > UBA11524. Next base: position 27,676 of record JAFTPN010000009.1, on the reverse strand, counting down.
CAGGTGGTAGCCGCCAGCGGCGTGAGCAAGAAGGAGCTCTGGGACAAGCCCATCAGCCACGACCTGGAAACCGCTATTGCCAATCGGCAGACGGTGGCCATCAACCGCAACCTGGGCGGCAAAACCGTGGCCATCACCAACGAGGAAGACGCCCAGGGCTACACCGCCCAGGTGCTTTCCCCCATCATTGCCGATGGCGAGGCCATTGGTGCTGTGCTGCTCCTCAGCCGCGAGCAGGGCGCCCGCATGGGCGACACGGAGCTCAAGGTGGCCGAGACCGCCGCTGGCATCGTTGGCCGACAGATGGAACAATAAGCCGTGACCTCCGCAAATTGCCGCGGAGGTCATTTTTTGCTTGTGCCGCACCTCCATTGGGGGTATAATAGAAGCTGAACCATTATTTCCTCAAGCAAAGGAAGATCGTATGGCAAAGCAAACCAAGTCCATTGTGGGCGGCATGACCGTCCTGGGCATGACTGGCATCATCTGCAAGCTGGTGGGCGTGCTGTTCAGCATCCCCCTCACCTGGCTCATCGGCACCGACGGCCTGGGCATTTTCCAGTCCGTCTTTCCCACCTATAATCTTCTGTTGACCGTCTCCTCCGCCGGCCTGCCGGTGGCCATTTCCCGCATGGTGTCCCACGCTCTGGCCAAGGACGACCCCCGCAACGCCCGCCGTGTGTTCCGCGTGGCGCTGTGGATGCTGGCCGCCCTGGGCTGCATCTGCACGCTGGTGATGCTCATCGGCAGCCATCAGCTCACCATTCTGGTGGATGAACCCCAGGCGCAGCTTGGCTTCCAGGTCATTGCCCCCTGCGTGGCGCTGGTGTGCGTGCTCTCCGCCTTCCGCGGCTTTATGCAGGGGCAGCAGAACATGGTGCCCACTGCCATCAGCCAGCTGATCGAGCAGGTGGGCAAGGTGTTTGTGTCCCTGCCCTTGGCGTACATGGGCAGCAGCATCAGCATGGCGCACGGCGCTGCCGGAGCGCTGCTGGGCATCACCATTGTGGAAGCTCTGGCGCTCCTGTATATGATCATCCTCTACTTCCGCCGCAGCGCTGCCTTCAGCAGCATTCCCCAGCTTTCTGATGAAGCGCCCCTGGCCGCCACCACCCTTGGCAAGCGGCTGATGGCCATTTCCATCCCCATCACCATCAGCGCCTGCATCGTGCCTCTGGCGCAGTTTGTGGACTCCACCATGCTCATTTCCCGCCTGATGGATGCTGGCATCGCTCGCGAGCAGGCCCGCCCGCTGTACGGCCTGTTCACCGGCATGGTGATCCGCCTGATCAACGTTCCCACCGCCCTGGCGCTGTCCATTTCCATGAGCCTGGTGCCCGCCATTTCCGCTGCCAAAGCCCTGGAGGATTATGACGGCATTGCCCGCCAGAGCGACCTGGGGCTGCGCTTTGCCTTTCTCATCGGCCTGCCCTGCTCCGTCGGCATGAGCCTGCTGAGCAAGCCCATCATTTCCTTTTTCTATCAGGAGACCCTCACCGCCGCCGAGCTGCAAGTCTCCAGCCAGCTGCTCTCCATGTCCAGCCTCACGGTGGTGCTGTTCACGGTGGTGCAGGCCACCAGCTCCATTCTGCAGGGCCTGCACAAGCAGCGCATCCCCATGTATACGCTCATTGCCGGCGTGGCCTGCAAAATCGCTCTGAACTACATTCTGGTGGGCATCCCCAGCATCAACATCCATGGCGCGCCCATCGCGTCCATCGTGTGCTATTCCGTGTCCATGATTCCCAATTTGTATTTCGTGCTGAAATACGGCAAGATGAAATTCAACTGGATGGGCTGGGTGGTGCGTCCCGGCATCGCCACCGCCGCCATGGGCATCGTTGTCTTTGCCCTGCGTGAGCTGCTGCCCACCCATCGCCTGCTGACCATTGCGGAGATCGCCATCGGCGTGGCGGTCTACATCGCCGTTGCCCTGGCGGTGAAGGCCGTTTCCGTCAACGATTTCCGCGCCTTCAAGCGCAAGAAGAAAGCCTGAGGTGACCACCAATGAAGCCCACTATCACCGTTGTTTCCCTTGGACCCGGCGATCCGCAGCTGCTCACGCTGCAAACCGCCGATGCCCTGCGCAGCGCCAAACAGCTTGTGCTCCGCACCGAGCAGCACGGCGTGGCCGCCTGGCTGATGGAGCAGAACATCCCCTTCACCACCATGGACGCCCTCTATGACGAATTCTGGGATTTCGACGAGTTGCACGCCGCCATCGCCCGCAAGCTGTGGCGCATGGCCGAAGCCGCCCCTGTGACCTACGCCGTCATGGATGCCACCACCGATGGGTCTGTGGCCGCGCTGTCCGCCGTCATGCCCCAGGAGGCCAAGCTCACTCGCCTGGCTGGCCTGTCCCTGGCCGATGCCCACCTCAGCGCCCTGCCGGAAGCCCAGGTGCACACCTCCGGTCTGCGCATCCTCCCCGCCACGAACTGCGAGAGTGCCCAGCATGACCCCCGCCTGCCCCTTTTGATCACAGAGATCGACTCCCCCGTGCTGGCTGGCATGGTGAAGCTCTGGCTCACCGACCTTTACGACGACGAAATGCCCGTCACCCTCTTCCCCTCCACGGTGAAGAGCCACCGCAAGGCTGCGACCATCCCGCTGATGGAGCTGGATCGCCAGCGCAGCTACGACCACACCGTAGCGGTGTACATCCCCGCCGCGCCCATGGCTGCCCGCCAGCGCTTCTGCTTTGCCGACCTGGTGGAGATTCTCGACATTCTCCGGGGCGACAACGGCTGCCCCTGGGATCGGGAGCAGACCCACGAGAGCCTGCGGAAGTACCTTATCGAAGAAGCCTACGAGGCCGTTGGCACCATCGACGAAGGCGACATCGACCACCTGGCCGATGAATTGGGCGATGTGCTGCTGCAGGTGGTGTTCCACGCCAATGTGGGCAAGAGCCACGGCGACTTCACCATCAGCGACGTGACCAGCAACATCTGCCGCAAGATGATCTACCGCCACGCCCACATTTTCGGCACCGACAAGTGCGCCACCGCCGATGAGGTTTCTGCCAATTGGGAGAAGCTGAAAAAAGCAGAAAAGGGCCTGACCTCCCAGGCCTCGGTGCTGGCGGACGTTTCAAAGGGACTCCCTGCCCTGATGCGCGCCCACAAGGTGCAGAAGAAGGCCGCCAACGTGGGCTTCGACTGGGACACCGCCCTGGAGGCTCTGCCCAAGATCCACGAGGAGGCCGACGAGGTCAAAGCCGAGCTTGCTGCCAGCCGCGATCCGGCCGAAGAACTGGGCGATCTGCTCTTCTCCTGCGTCAATGTCACCCGCCTTTGCGGCCTTGACGCCGAAGAATTGCTGAAAAATGCCACCGAAAAGTTCATTTCGCGCTTCACAGCCATGGAAAATCTGATAATTTCTGCCGGAAAATCGTTGGAGGGCTTGACTTTGAGCGAAATGGATGTATACTGGAATCAGGTCAAAACCATGCAGCATAACAGTTGCGGAGATTGACCCCTTTTGCGGGCAAACAATTAACCCGCCGCGATCAAGGACATCCGTCCTGATATTCTTCCCATGCCCTGGCATGGAACATTACAAGGAGGAAATACCCATGAACAAGACTGAACTGACCGCTGCCCTGGCCGCCAAGACCGGCTTTGCCAAGAAGGATGCCGAGAAGGCTCTGAACGCTTTCGTTGACGTGATCACCGAGTCCCTGGCTAAGGAAGAAAAGGTGCAGATCGTTGGCTTCGGCTCCTTCGAAGTGAAGGCTCGCCCCGCCCGCACCGCCCGCAACCCCCGCACCGGCGAGGAAATCAAGATCGAAGCCTCCAAGGCTCCCGTCTTCAAGGCTGGCAAGGCTCTGAAGGACTCCGTCAACAAGTAAGCCTTTGCATGGACATGCGCCCGCGGGTTCGCCTGCGGGCTTTTCTTCTATCCATCCCCTATTCAGGAGGCTATTTATGCGACTGGACAAATATCTGAAGGTCTCCCGCATCATCAAGCGCCGCACCGTGGCCAACGAGGCCTGCTCCGGCGGCCGCGTGACCCTGAACGGCAAGGTGGCCAAGCCCGGTGCCGAGGTGAAGGTGGGCGACAAAATGACCATCCGCTTCGGCGAACGCTATGGGCATTATGAGATCCTGGCCGTGGCCGAAACCGTGCGCAAGGAAAACGCCGGCGAAATGTACCGCATCCTGCAGGAGGATGAAGGCGTGGCCGCCGAGCGCAACTGACAGGAGGCGTGAACCATGTGGTATGTGATCCTACTGGCCGGAGGCAGCGGTGCCCGCATGGGTGCCGGCTGCAACAAGGTGCTGCTGGCGCTCCAGGGGGAACCCGTCATTTGCAGGGCTGCAAGGGCCTTTTCAGGCGTTGTGAGCGGCATGGTGGTCGTTGCCCGCAAGGAGGATCAGCAAGCCATACAGGCGGCTCTGGAGGCCTCCCACGCGTTTGATGGCCAGCTCCATGTGGTCACCGGCGGCGCGGCCCGGCAGGATTCCGTGTGGAACGGCCTGCAAGCGCTTCCTGCCGATGCCGACAAGGTGCTGATCCACGATGGCGCCCGCTGCCTTGTGGACGAGGGTACCATCCGCCGCGCCATGGAGGCCGTGGAGAATTGCGGCAGCGGCGTGGCGGCCATTCCTGCGGTGGACACCATCAAGCAGGTGGACGAAAGCTGGCAGGTCACCGGCACCCCCGACCGCGCCACCCTCCGCGCTGTGCAAACGCCCCAGGCCTTCACCGTGGATCTCATTCGCCGCGCCCACTTATCCGCCCAGGCAGAGGGCTTCCAGGGCACGGACGACGCCTCGCTGGTGGAGCGCCTCGGCCAACCCGTGCAGCTCACCGAGGGCAGCCGCCGCAACATCAAACTCACCACACCGGAGGATATCGCCATGGCTGAAGCAATGCTCCAGGAACTCCCCGCCTTCCCCGCCCTGCGCGTTGGCCAGGGCTACGATGTCCACCGCCTGGTGGAAGGCCGCGACCTGATCCTATGCGGGGTGAACATCCCTCACACGCTGGGTCTGTTGGGGCACAGCGACGCCGATGTGGCGCTCCATGCCCTGATGGACGCCATGCTGGGCGCCACCGCCATGGGCGACATCGGCAAGCACTTCCCCGATACCGACGAGCGCTACCGCGGCATTTCCTCCATGAAGCTGCTGGAGCACGTGGTCGCCCTGCTGGCGGAGAACCACCACCGTGTCACCAATGCGGACGTGACCATCGTGGCGCAAAAGCCCAAGCTGCTGCCCCACATCCCGCAGATGCGCCAGAACGTGGCCGCCGCCCTGGGGCTGCCCCTGAACCGCGTTAACGTGAAGGCCACCACCACCGAGCGCCTCGCCTTTGAAGGGCGCGAGGAGGGCATCAGCGCCCAGGCGGTATGTATGGTGCAAGACATCTAACCTCCTCAAAAAAGTGGCAGAGCCACTTTTTTGAGGAATTGCGCTCCGTCACTGTGTTCGGCGCAAGCGCCGTCCACGGCCGTTCCTCCGCGTAAGGTCTTTTTTCGCAAAGCGAAAAAAGACCCGCCCCGTCGGCAAAGCCGCCGGATACGATTACAGTCAGAGGCGCTGCGGCGCCTCCGACACCTCCATGGTTTTTATAAACCAAGACCGACGATGCTATCAACATCGCCGGTCTTTTTTTAGAATATGAACATGGTCAGCAGCGGCGTGGGAATCAGCTTGAACAGCGTCAGCGCCATCTCCTGAATGGATTCCTCGATCAGCTCGTCCAGCACCTGGGCATCCTCGGCCGAATCAGCATCCATGGCCGTCAGGCCATCGGTCTGCCAGGTCACAGGCTCGGTTTGCACCGTGATCAGCCTCAGCTTGCCCAGGGGCACATAGTCCTCGTCACCCAGATACGCCTGCATCGTCAGCGTAAATTCGCTGACTTCCGGCTGCACATCGCCTTCCAGCACATAGCGGGTCAGCGCAAAGGGAGCATCGGGATTCAGCAATTCCACATCGGCATAGGCGGCTCCGTTCTGCTGGCCAGCCACGCCGGAGATCCACAGCCGCACCGCCTCGTCCATTTGCTCCACGCTGCGGAAGCCCAGGTGCGCGGTGTCCTCCAGCAGCATCAGCGAGAACTCCTTCGTCTCTTCCGCTTCGGCTTGCAGCAGGTCGGCCTGCACGTAGTAATTCACGCCGTTCAGGCCATAACCCCACACCAGGCGGTGGCCATTGGACGCCACGCCATGGGACAGGGTCATCACCTGCGCGCCGTTTTCCTGCACCACCAGCGAGGAACCCACATAGCGGCCATCAATGCCGTACACATCGTGCAGCACATAGGCAAAGCGGTTTTCTTCGGCCAGCTCACGGTTCCAGCCCTTCAGGGCCTCAAAAGCGCCGTCCACGCCCAGATAGGCCGCCACCAGCGCATCATCGATGCCCCAGGCGTTGGCCGTGTCGATCAGCTGCTCTACCAACTGCGCCACCAGCGCATCGTCAAAGCTGCGGGTCACGCGGCGCACACCGCCATCATAGGCGTCGCCCATGAAATAGCCCTTCTCCTCCGTGCCCGGCAGCGCATCGAGCCAGGCCGCAAGCAAAGCCGTAAACTCATTGGCGAAAGCCTCGGTGTCCAGCGCCAGCAGCTTTTCATAGGCAGCCTGATTGGCCGCAGCTTCCTCTGGGCTGATGGTGGCGTGGATGTAATGCCCCGGCATCAGGTTGGAGAGGATCTTCGCCTCCTGCCAGTCGCTGATGCTGGTCATGTCCATCAGCACCGCGTCCTTCATGGACAGGCCAAGATAGGCACCGCCCTCCTGCGCCCGCACGTCGATCCGCAGGCTGTCCAGCAGCTCTGCCAGGGATTCCGCAAAGGATGTTGCCTTGGTGCCGTTTTCGCCTGTAAGCAGCTCAGCACAGGCCAGCATGCCCGCCGAATCGCTCTCCCAGGACAGTTCCGCCACCCAGGCTTCCTCCGCCAGGGCGGTGCCGCACAGCAGCGCCAATGCCAGCAGCAGGGCGCACAAACGCTTCATCATTGTGCTGCCTCCAGATCCGTGGCCGTGGTCTCCGGCAGGGGGATCGCCGCCAGGTCGGTGGTCGTGGCCTCAACCACAGGCACAGCCTCTTGGTTCAGCATCAGCAGTATGGTCAGGCCGTTCATGCCCAGGTCGGTAAAGATCTGCGCGCGCTGTTCTTCCGTCAGCGTGGCCACATCCACCGCGCCCTCGACAGGCAGATCGTCCAGCACCCAGGGGCTACTGGTCTTCAGCGAAAGCACCGCTGCCAGCTCGGCATCAGGGCGCTTCACACCCAGTTCGACCTCCATGGTGGTGGGCATGTTCTGCATGGCCTTGCTGTGCAGGTGCACCTTGGCGTTGATTTCCACGGGCTCGAAGCTCGTCCAGCCGTCGCCAGTATAGTCAGCGTCCTGCTCCAGCTTCAGCATCCAGTTGGTGATGTCGTGGCTGCGGGTGTCCTCATCCGTGCTGCTGGACTTGATCTCCACCAGCGTAAAGGCCGCCGCCACGCCCTTCTGCGTGCTGTCAGCGGGGATCACCCGCATCTTGCCCTGATAGCTCACGCTGCCGCCCAGGCTGGCGGTCTCGGCCATTTCCAGCTCCAGGCTGCGCTCAGCGCCGGTCAGAGCCACCGTGGTGGTCGTGCCCAGCTGCTTCACCTGCAGGTTGGTATAGCCTTCCGTGTCCAGGGGGAAGGTCATGTCCGTGCGCACAGCTTCACCCTTGGCGGTCATTTCGCGCTCCAGCACCACATTGCCGTTCAGCGCCAGGCTGTCGATCACCTTGTCGTAGTGGTACTTCAGGTGCTCGTTCAGGTAGGCAGCCTGCTGTGCCTCGTTCATCTGGGTGCGCAGCAGGGGCAGCAGGGTGGCGTCCTGCAGCACATTGCCCCACAGCGCCTTGATCTGCGCCTTCACGGCATCAGCCGGGATGTCATAGCGCACCAGTACCGTGGCGCTGCCGTCCTCCCCCCGCTTCACGCTGGGGGCGCTGGCGTAGTTCTCCAGCCACAGCTCAATGGCCGCCTCATAGGCGCTCAGCGCGGGCTGCCACTTGCTCTCCCAGCTGGTCTGGGGCACGTTGAGGATGTTCATCACCGCCGAATGCAGCGAGGGGTTCTCCCCCTTGCTCATCACGCGATCCATCCAGTCGCCGCCGGTGGCCAGGGTCAGCAGGGTATCGGGCAGAAGGTCGCTCTTGAGGTAGATGGCATCGCCAGAGCCATACAGCTGGGTCAGGCCCAGCAGCTCCTCGCCATCCTCGGCATAGATGCGGTACTGGAAGTTCTCATCCGCATGGATAGCGCGGATCTGCAGGGGCGTACCATTGAGGGGTGCCAGCAGCTTCGCCCAGTCCGCCTCGCCGGATACGTCCACCGTCAGCGTACCCTTCACGCCATTGCCAAAGTCCACCTGGCGCTGCCACTTTTCCAGCAGGGAATACTCCACCGCCGCAAAGGCTGTGGCCGTGGTCAGCACCAGCACAAGGCTCATCATCAGGCAAAGAAACTTTTTCATTTTACCTCCTCCGGCGGCACGCTCTGTGCCGCCTCAACGATCCGCTGCCAAACGTCCTCCGGCAGATCGGCCGATAAATACAGTGTGTCCTCCTGGGGCAGAAGTACCAGATGCGGCACCACCGCCTCGGAAAGCCCTTGTGTCATATCCAGCAGCTGCTGCTCGTCCATGGCATCCATATCCACGGTGATATCAGCGTCATCCCACGTCAGTTCCACACCCGGCGAAACCTCCACGCTGATGGTCGCGTCTTCCACAACGTGTCCGTCATAAAGCTCCTGCACCTGGACTTTGCCGGAAATAAAAGGCGTTTTTCCATCAGAACCCAGGCGTACATCCGGCTTCACCACCGTGGAGGAAGCAGCGTCGTCCCCAGGCTGTTTGCTCTTCGCCATCATGGAGCCTGCAAGCAGCGTATCTTCGCCATCAGGCTTGCTTGTCAAATCGACTTCGCCAGAAAAACTGCTCTTCTCCTTGCCAGCCTTCACCGTGTAGCTGAACTTGCCGTCCAGCGTCACAACGCCGTGTTCATTTCGCAGCAGATTCCGCGTCAGGGTCAGCGTGTTGTAATCCGCACCCTTCACCGCCGGGGTTTTCAGGCTGATGTCATCCCGCACGGCATCCTCCGTGCGGCACATACGCCATATCAGCTTCACCTGCCGCAGGGAATCCGCACTTTTGCCGCATTTTCCGGCATATTCAGCGCGGAGCAGCGCACCGTCTGCATCCCGCCAAACGATCAGCTTCTGCTGGCCGGAGACAGTCATTCCCGCCAGAAGATTGCCCAGGCTGCTGCCATCGGGACAGCTGTCGGCCACCGCATCCCAGAAAAACTCCGCATCGGCTTTCGGCACGGTGTAGATGATCTTTTTCCTGGCCACGCCCATGTTCTTGATGTTGGTCTTGATGCTGGAGGATTTGCCATAGTCCTTCAACACATCACACAGGTTGTTCACCAGCGCAAGGCCTTCCTCCAGCCAGAAAAGCTTGTCAGTGGGAATGCCCTCCAGGGCAACGCCGCTCACCATATCCAGCGCATTTCCCGCTGCCGAGTAGGTCACATCCGGCTGCCATGAAAGCCGCAGCTGGGTTTCAGCTGCATTTTCCTTCTGGGTGATCCACGCCACATCAGCATCATTCACCTGCAGCGCAACCCGGCCAAGGGTCTCACCCTCCGCCACAGAGCTGTTCAGGTGCAGCGAAAGATTCTTCATCAGCGCATTGAGCTGCGCGCAGCGGGTATCGTCAAAGGGCATATGCACCGCCACATCGGCAGAGAGGGTCACGTCCAGGGGCAAGGAGTCGTCCCATTCGTCCAGCTGCGGCACCAGGGTGATTTCCGCCAGCGCGCCGGTGGAAACCGCCATGCACAGCACCAGCGCCAACAGCAGGCGCAGCGCCTTACGCATTTCAACCACTTCCTTTACGGATATCAAACGAAATGCAAGTTTGTTTTCATCCCGTCAGGCTTCTGAGGCCTGCTGCTCAAATTCCCGCAGCACGTCAAATACCTCTTCCGGGTCGTCGATCAGGTTGATCCTCGCCCGCATCTGCGCCGCACCTCGAATGCCGTGCAGATACCAGCCGATGTGCTTGCGCATCTCATTCACCGCAATGCGGCGGGGTTTCCAGTTCAGCAGCATGTCATAATGGCGCAGCACCATTTCGATGCGGTCATGCACGGTGGGCACATGCGCCTCGCCGCCGCCAAGCAGCGCCTTCAGCTGGCTGAACAGCCAGGGATTGCCCATGGCGCCCCGGGCGATCATCAGCCCGTCCACACCGGTTTCCTTCAGGCGGCGCAGGCCATCCTCGGCGGTAAAAATATCGCCATTGCCCAGCACGGGAATGTTGACCGCCTGCTTCACCTGGGCGATGTAGTCCCAGTTGGCCTCGCCCGCATACTGCTGCTGGCGGGTGCGGCCATGCACGGTGATCTCGCTGACGCCCGCGTCCTCTGCACGGCACGCCATGTCCAGCACATTGATGCAGCTCTCGTCCCAGCCCAGGCGCAGTTTCACAGACACCGGCAGGCGGGAGGCCTTCACGACCTCCTTCATGATGCTCTCCGCCAGGTCGGGCGTCCGCAGCAGGCCGCTGCCCTCGCCTGCGCAGGCGATCTTGGGCGCGGGGCAACCCATGTTGATGTCGATGCCCTCATACCGCCCCGTGGCGGACAGCTCCTCCGCAGCGCGAGCCATAATGTCCGGCTCCTTGCCAAAGAGCTGCAAAATCAGTTTGGGTTCGTCCGGGTGGCGCTCCAGCAGGCAAGCCGTGGCTGGCTGATCCTTGGGCGCATACAGATAGCCCATGGCGCTGACCATTTCGGTGTAGGCGCAGTCGCAGCCCTGCTCAAAACAAAGCAGGCGAAAGGGCCAGTCCGTCACCCCGGCCAGGGGTGCCAGGCGAACGGTGGTCATGCCTCGTCACCCTTGGGGAACAGGGCAATGCGGCAGGGTGCCTGGGCATAAGGCACCAGCTCCACCTTCACGCACTCCCCTTCCGCATGGGGCAGCACAGGCAGATCAGCGGGCAGGCTGCCGCGCTTGCGCCAGTCGGGCACACGCTTCACCTGGGCAAACACCCGGCCGTCCTCCAGCACAGGCTCGCCGCACAGCGCCACGTTCCACATATCCTCGGTGGGAACATAGGCCATCACCTGCGCGCCATAGCGCACGCAAGCAGACTGATGGTGGCCGCTGCCCACGCGGACAGCCTTGGCAAAGTCCACCTTCACCGCATCGCCATCCTGCCAGGTGCGGTCGATGGTCAGCCAGCTGCCAGCGTGGCCTTCCATGCCGCCCTCGTCGTTCACGGTGATGCAGGCATCCTCCGTCCACTCAGGCACACGCAGGCGCAGAGCAGCCTTCACAGGCTTCTTCGCGCTGATCTTCACCACACCGTCGGCAATGGTCGCCACACAGGCGCCCTCGGCCAGGGGCACAGCATAGCGGCCAGGCATATACATGTTCACAGAAAGACCCTTGGCGCTCACCGTCACCGCGCAGCTGGCAGCCTTTGCCCAGCCGCGGCACAGGCGGTTCAGGGCACGCAGCACCTGTTCATCGCCCTCATGGACGTGATAGCAGTCCTTAGTGCCGCAGTTGGCAGCCAGGCCATTCACCCGCTGGAAGGGAATCAGCTTATCCCCGTTCAGCGCAGCGGGCAGACCGTTTTCCAGCAGGATTTCGATGGCTTCATACGCCCAGGTCTCCTCGCAGTCCACACCGGCAAAGGCCTCCGCCCAGGCGCCCAGGCTGGCGGCATCCACCGCGCAGGCAGGAGAGCGCCCGCCGATGGTCTCGTCCGCCGTCACGCCGCCGCACACAGCGCCATGGTAGCGGCTGATCTTCTCCCAGCCGGTCTTGGCAGCACTCAGCTCCATGCCATTGCCGCTGAACAGGCCGTTCAGCGCTGCGCTGCGCATGCCATCCGCCAGGGATTCGCCGTGGCAGGTCAGGTACTGCCGGGTGTAGAAGCCCGCCTCGCTGCCCTCTTCGGCCTCCAGGCCAGCCTCCATGTCCTTCCATGCGGTGACGCGGTTCATGGGGCGCTGCACCGCAAAGGTGTGCAGAATGCCGCTCCAGTCCATGGCCTGCTGGCGAAGCTTGTCGCACAGGGACAGGATGGCCTTCTTGCCGGTGACGCGGTAGAGCGTCTGCAAAAGTTCCATCAGGTCAGCAGCATGGGTGCGAACCGCAGCGCAGGAAAGCACCGCCTCCCAGTTTTCAGCCAGCCAGGCGCACCAGGCCACCAGCTGTTCCAGCAGGGGGCGCTTGGCGTCCAATTCATACATGGCCAGCGCAGCACGCATCACGGCCACAGAGGCATCCACCTCCAGGGGCAGGCCACCGTCCTCGCCCTGCTGGGCAAGCGCGGCGCTGATCTTCTCCGCCACGGCTTCCTCCATGGGCTTGGACTTCAGCACGCAAGCCAGGCGGAACAGACCCTCCCACATCACAGGCTGCTCCACACAGCCACAGGCCAGCGCGTAGAGCTGCTCCATCTTCTCATTCACAACACGAACCTGGCCAGGGCGCAGGGGCAGTTCCTTCAGCGCCACCAGGGGGGATTTCTCATAAATCGGCTTCAGGGGCATGGTTTCTTCCTCCATATCATTACATATCAAGCCATTTTCCATTATAGCGCATTTCCCCATGAACTGCAAGAAAAAGAGCCGTTCATCCGGCTCTTAATCCTTGCAATTTTTGATTTTTTCCGCCGCCCATTCCGCATGGACGCGCACCGCCTCCGAGGGATGCTCCCGCAAGCCCTCCAGCGCCGGCAGAAGATCCTCCCGCCCGCTGTTTCCGGCGATCATACAGCCCTGCGCCAGCAAACGGTTCGGCAGGGTCAGGTTCACACCGATTTCACGCTTGAGTTCCTCCGCCACAGCCTTGTGCTCCGTCAGCAGCCGCATAAGCGGCACCGTCTCCCCTGCCTCAGCCTTGGGCGCGGCATTGTGGGGACAGCAGCGCTGGCACTCGTCGCAGCCGATCAAGCGGTTCCCCATGGCCCCGCGCACATCCTCCGGCACAGGCTTGCCAGGCATCATCCAATAGCGGATGCACCGCTCGATGTGAAAGCCATCCTCGGCAATGGCATGGTTAGGGCAGGCCTCCATGCAATTTCTGCATTCACCGCAATGCAGCCCATGGTTCTCTTTTTCCAGGTGAACGGTCGGCTCCAAGCGCTGCTGCACCGCAAAGGTCTTCACGTAAAAGCGGCTGCCCACGCCCTCGATGTACGAAAGCGTGTTGCGCCCCTGGGAGAACCCCGGCAGCCGCGCAAAGATGGGCTTGAGCCGGATGTCATCTCGCAGCGCCGCTTCCATGCCAGCAGCCTGGCATTCCTCCACAAAGCTGCGCGCCGCCTGGTACGCCCGGTGGGATATGCGGTAATACGGGTGGATCCACGCCTCATCCTTGGCCGGGTTCGCCTCCATCTCGTATGTCCACAGCGCCATGAGCAGCGTGGGCGCATCCGCACCGCACGCCTGGCCATCCAGCACCAGCACCCTGGCAAAGCCCAGTTCCCTCAGCCGCTGAATCATATCCACCGCCATCACCTCCTGCACCAGTATAGCACACTTTTTTCCAACATTGAACAAAAGTTTCAATTCAGTTCACAAACTTGTTGTATGCTGGTTTTATTCCCGGAGGAAAGGAAGGAATCCCATGGTCAAGATCATTTCCGACAGCACCTGTGACCTGTCGGCCGATCTCCTGAAGCGCTGCGACGTCCATATTCTCCCCCTGCACATTCTGCTGGGCGATCAGGAATACCTGGACGGGCAAAGCATCACCCCTGATGAGATCTACACCTGGTCTGACGCGAACAAGACCACGCCGAAAACCTCTGCCGCCTCGGTGGACGAATGCATCCGCGCCTTCAAGCCCTATCTGGACGCAGGCAGCGACATCGTGTGCTTCTCCATATCGTCCAAGATGTCTGCCACCTGCCAGAATATGCACCTGGCCGCCCGCGAGCTGAATGCCGAGGATCGCATCTGTGTGATCGACTCCCAGAGTCTTTCCACCGGCGTTGGCCTGCAGGTGATCGAGGCCGCCGAAATGGCACAATCGGGCAAAACCCTGAAGGAGATCGCCCAGCACATTGCAACCATAACACCCTGCATCAAGGCCAGCTTCGTGGTGGATACGCTGACCTACCTGCACCGGGGCGGACGCTGCTCCGGCCTGGCTGCGCTGGCAGGCGGTGCGCTGCGGCTGCATCCCCGCATTGCCGTGACCGATGGCGCCATGGCGCCCGGCAAGAAGTATCGCGGCCGCATGAACCGCGTGCTGGAAGAATACGTTGCCGAAATGAAGGACGATTTGCTCCATGCCCAGCCCAGGCGGGTGTTCATCACCCATTCCGGCTGCGGCGAGAGCATACTTGCCGCCATTCATCAGCAGCTGGCCGACCTGAACCATTTTGATGAAATCCACATCACCCGCGCTGGCGGCGTCATTTCCAGCCATTGCGGCCCCGGCACGCTGGGCGTGCTGTATATCAGCTGATCACACAAGAAAAGGCAGACCCTTGCGGCCTGCCTTTTTGTTATGCCATTTACCAATGGAAGGAACCCAGCAGCGTTACGCCATCGGCTGCCACGGTCAGCAAGCCGCCGTCGGAATGGCCGATCTTCTCCGTGCCGTCGGGCAGGAGCAGCTTCACATCGCAGGGCTTCACCGAGGTGATGAAGGGCACATGCCCGGCCATCACAGCCAGGTCGCCCTCAATGCCGCGCAGGGTCATCATCACCGCCTCGCCGGAGAACAGCTTGCCATCAGGAGAGGAAATGTTCAGCAGGAAAGTTCTCATACCTGCACCTTCTTCGCCTTGGCCACAACGTCGTCAATGGTGCCAGCGAACAGGAACGCGGACTCGGGCAGGCTGTCGTGCTTGCCCTCGATGATCTCGCGGAAGCCGCGGATGGTCTCGCTGACGGGGACGTACACGCCGGGGAAGCCGGTGAACTTCTCGGACACATCGAAGGGCTGGGACAGGAAGCGCTGGATCTTACGGGCGCGACCCACCAGCAGCTTATCCTCGTCGGAAAGCTCGTCCATACCCATGATGGCGATGATGTCCATCAGCTCGTTGTAGCGCTGCAGAATGCGCTGCACCTCGCGGGCAACGGCGTAGTGCTCCTCGCCCACCACTTCAGGGCTGAGGATGCGGCTGGTGGATTCCAAGGGATCCACAGCGGGATAGATGCCCTGGGACGCAATGGCGCGGGAAAGCACCGTGGTAGCGTCCAGGTGGGAGAAGGTCGTGGCGGGAGCCGGGTCGGTCAGGTCGTCAGCAGGCACGTAAACGGCCTGGATGGACGTGATGGAGCCCTTGCGGGTGGAGGTGATGCGCTCCTGCAGGGTGCCCATTTCCGTGGCCAGGGTGGGCTGATAGCCCACAGCAGAGGGCATACGGCCCAGCAGGGCAGACACCTCGGAGCCAGCCTGGGTGAAGCGGAAAATGTTGTCGATGAACAAAAGCACGTCCTGGCCTTCCTCGTCACGGAAGTACTCAGCCATGGTCAGGCCGGACAGACCCACGCGCATACGCGCTCCCGGAGGCTCGTTCATCTGGCCGTACACCAGGGCGGTGTTGGCCAGAACGCCGGATTCCTTCATTTCGTTGTACAGGTCGTTGCCCTCGCGGGTACGCTCGCCCACGCCCGTGAACACAGACAGACCATTGTGCTGCTTGGCGATGTTGTTGATCAGCTCCATGATCAGCACGGTCTTGCCCACACCAGCGCCGCCGAACAGGCCGATCTTGCCGCCCTTGGAATAGGGGCAGATCAGGTCGATGACCTTGATGCCGGTTTCCAGAATGTCGGTGGAGGTGGACAGCTCGTCGTAGGCGGGAGCGGGACGGTGGATGTCCCAGCGCTCGGCCTTCACGTCCTCGCCATTGTCCACCACTTCGCCCAGCACGTTGAAGATGCGTCCCAGGGTCTCGCGACCCACCGGCACGCTGATGGCCGCGCCGGTGTCGGTCACGTCCACATCGCGCTGGAGGCCGTCGGTGGAGGCCATGGCGATGCAGCGCACGGTGTTGTCACCAATGTGCTGCGCCACCTCGCAGGTCAGTTTGCGCTCACCGATCATCATGGTCAGCGCCTGATGGATGGGCGGCAGTCCGCCCTCGTCAAAACGGACGTCCACAACAGGTCCCATGACCTGTGCGACCTTGCCCGTGTGCATATCTGCCAAAGGTAATACCCCCTTACTTTGTTGGGTGGTTGAAGTTTATTCGCCTGCGCCAGCCACGATCTCCGTGATCTCCTGGGTAATGGCGCCCTGGCGCGCACGGTTGTACTGCAGCTGCAATTCATCGATCATGGACTGGGCGTTCTTGCCAGCGGAGTCCATGGCCATGCGGCGCGCCGCCACCTCGCTGGCGAAGCTCTCGCGCACGCAGCGCATCAGGATGCCCGCCACATAGTCCGGCACGGCGGTGTTCAGGATGCTCTCCTCGTCCGGCTCAAACACGGCGGCCACTTTTTCGGCCTGTTCGGGGCGTTCCAGGGGAAGCACCCAGGTCACCATGGCTTCCTGAGTCATCATGCTCACATACTTGGTAGACACGATGCCCAGCTTGTCAAACTCCCCTGCCATGTAGGCGGCGCAAAGCTTGCGAGCCATGTTCGTAGCCTGCACACCGTTGAAGTCCTCCGAGGAGAAGAACTCCCCCTTGTACCTGTCGCAGGCGCGCTTGCCGATGGGCACGATGCGGTCGTAGTGCATCTCCGCCACCAGGCGGAACACATTGGCATTGTAGCCTCCCGCCAGGCCGCGGTCACCCGCAATGACGATCAGGCAGGTGCGCTCCCCTTCCGGCTTTTTCATGTAGGGACTGTGGGCGCACTCCGGGCAGGCGGTCAGAAGATCGACCACGCTGCCGAAAGCCGCAGCATACTGCTTGCCGCCGTTCATGGCCTCGTTGGCACGGCGGATCTTGGAGGAAGCCACCAGACCCATGGCGCGGGTCAGGTGCAGGGTGCTGTCCACGCTGCGGATGCGCGTTTTGAGGGCTTTGATGTTAGCTCCCATTCAGCTCACCTCCGCACGGACGCAAGCGCCTCTTCCAGTTCCTTCACATCGGAATCGTCGAAATAGCCGGTCTCGAAGCGCACCAGCAGCTCCTGATGCTCGGCTTCCAGCTTGTCGCTCATGCGGGCTTCCCACTCCTGAACCTTTTTGACGGGCACATCGTTGAGGAAGCCGTGGATCACCGCATACACAATAGCCACCTGGCAGCCCACGCGGATGGGGCTGTTCTTGCCCTGCTTCAGCACTTCCACAATGCGCTCGCCCAAGGCCAAACGGGACTTGGTGTCCGCATCCAGGTCGGAGCCGAACTGGGCGAAGGACTTCAGTTCCAGGTACTGGGCATACAGAAGCTTCAGCTCGCCGGCCACCTTCTTCATGGCCTTCAGCTGGGCGCTGCCGCCCACGCGGCTCACGGAGATACCGGGGTTGATAGCCGGACGGATGCCGGAGTGGAACAGCTCGGTCTCCAGGAAGATCTGGCCATCGGTGATGGAGATCACGTTGGTGGGAATGTAGGCAGACACGTCGCCAGCCTGGGTCTCGATGATGGGCAGCGCCGTGATGGAGCCGCCGCCGAAATCCTTATGCACGCAGGCCGCGCGCTCCAGCAGGCGGGAATGCAGGTAGAACACGTCGCCGGGGAACGCCTCGCGTCCCGGAGGACGGCGGATCAACAGGGACAAAGCGCGGTAAGCCACGGCGTGCTTGCTCAGATCGTCATACACGATCAGCACGTCCTTGCCCTGCTCGCGGAAGTATTCCGCCATGGCGCAGCCGGAATAGGGCGCAATGTACTGCAGGGGGGCGCTTTCAGCCGCAGAGGCAGACACGATGATGGTGTACTCCATGGCCCCGGCACGCTCCAGCTCGTTGGCGATCTGCACCACAGAGGTACGCTTCTGGCCGATGGCCACGTATACGCACAGCACGCCCTTGCCCTTCTGGTTGATGATGGTATCAACAGCAATGGCAGTCTTGCCGGTCTGACGGTCGCCGATGATCAGCTCGCGCTGGCCGCGGCCAATGGGGATCATGGCGTCGATGGCCTTGATGCCCGTCTGCAGCGGCACATGAACGCTCTGGCGCTCGATGATGCCGGGCGCCTCGCTCTCGATGGGGCGGGTTTCAGTAGTGGCGATGTCGCCCTTGCCGTCGATGGGCTGACCCAGGGCATTCACCACGCGGCCAAGCATGGCCTCGCCCACGGGAACGGACAGGGCGCGGCCGGTGCGGTACACCGTGGCGCCTTCATGAATGGTATCCTTGTCGGAAAGCACGGCAACAGACACGGTGTCCTCTTCCAGGTTCTGTGCCATGCCATAGCTGCCATCCTCGAAGCGGAGCAATTCGTTGGCCATGCAGGAACGCAGGCCGTACACCCGCGCAATGCCGTCGCCAACAGTGATCACGGTACCCGTCTCAGCCATTTCGATGTGAGACTTGTAGT
This sequence comes from Clostridia bacterium, assembly GCA_017463245.1. Taxonomy (GTDB): domain Bacteria; phylum Bacillota; class Clostridia; order Christensenellales; family Aristaeellaceae; genus UBA11524. Next base: position 9,193 of record JAFTPN010000009.1, on the reverse strand, counting down.
TCCGGATTTGCTCCTTCAGGATGCTGCTGATCTCCTCAGGCTTGTTGCTCATCTATTCATCACTTCCTTGATTTCATGCAGCCTGTGCTTCAGGCTGCCGTCGATCACCTTGCCGTCCACCTGAACCACCAGGCCGCCCAGCAGGGTCTCGTCAATGGCGCACTCCAGGCAGATGGTTCTGCCCAGGCGCTTTTCCAGTTTGGCTTGCAGTTGGGTCTTCTCCGCCTCGGTGAGCGCCACAGCGCTGGTCACGTAAGCAGTAGAGAGCTTCCGTGCGCTGTTGTACAGCTCTTCGTAGGCCTTCACGCTGTCCTCAAACTCCCGGATGTGGCCATTATTGCACAGGGTGTGCATATAGCCCATCACATGCTGAGGCAGATGGCTGCCGAAAGCCTCCTCCAGCGCGGCGAGCCGCTGGCTCTTGGCAATGGCGGGAGAGGCCAGCATGGCCAGCGCCTCCGGCTCCTGGCGGAAGCTGTTGCGGATCAGGTGCAGGGCGCCAAGGGTCTCTTCCTCGGCATGGAGATCCATGGCCAGGGAGAAGAGAGCGTCGGCGTACTCGTTGCTAATCTTGATCATTGCTCTTCACCGATCCCATCCAGGAAGGAGTCGATCATCGCGCGGTGATCGTCGGCAGACATTTCGCGACCCAGCAGCTTCTCCGTCAGGGCAGCGGACACGTCCGTGATCTCGCGGCGAATGGTGGCCTGCGCCTTCTTCTTCTCCATTTCGGCCTCGGTCTGCGCCTGGCGGATGATGCCGTCGGCCTTGTCCTGGGCATCAGCAACGATGCGCTCGCCACGGCGGCTGGCATTCACGGCAGCCTGCTCCAGCATGGCGTCCACTTCGTCCTGCGCGCCGGAGAGCTTCTCGGCATACAGCGCCTGGTCGGCCTTAGCGGCCTGCTCGGCCTCGTCCGCAGCACGGTACTGGGCAGCAATGGCTTCCTCACGGGCAGCCATCATGTCCTTCACAGGCTTGTAGAGGAACTTTTTTACCGCAAGAAAGAGAAGGCCAAGGTTAGCAAGGGAGATCAGTATATCCCAAATGTTGATAGAAATAACGTCAAGCGCTTGCATTACCTCTCACCTACTTATAAGCCGATGGCATTCTTCAGGGTGTTGACCATGATGCCAGGGGCAACGAAGATCAGCAGAATGGCAATGACCAGCGAGTAGATACCGGTGGTTTCAGCAATGGCGCAGCCCATGACCATGGTGGAGGTCACAGCGGACTTGCTCTCAGGCTGACGGCCGATGGCTTCGCAGGCGTTGGCAACAGCGTGACCTTCGCCAACACCAGGACCAATAGCACCAATGCCCATGCAGATACCAGCGCCCAGCGCGCAGCAGCCAAGAATGATACCGATTGCGATTTCCATGATTCAATACCTCATTTCGTTATTTTTGTTGGCTCGTCCGAGCCTGCATTTCGTTGATCAGGCGGCCTTCTGCTTTCTTGCCTTGAAGGCCTCGATCTCATCGGTGCCGGGATAGGCGCCGGAGATGTTCAGTATCGTAAGGATCGCGAAAATGAATGCCTGCATGCAGCTGCTGAAGATGTCGAAGTACACCGACAGCACCGCCGGAAGGCCAACGCGCAGCAGCGGGATCTCGCCCAGGAAGCCGGGCAGCCAGCCCAGAACAGCATTGTTGACCACCGTCAGGCCTGCTGCCACCAGCGTGGAAATGACCGTGCCGGAGATCACGTTGCCGTAGTGACGCATCGCCATGGAGATGGGCGTTGCGAACTCGCCAATGATGTTCATGGGCAGCATGATGAAGATGGGAGAAAGGTAGCCCTTGAGGTAGGCGCCCAGGCCGGTCTTCAGCTTGTTCTTGGTGATTAGGATGAACACAAGGATGGACCAGCCTGCCACCACGTTCACATCAGCCGTGGGCGGGAACAGACCCAGCATGGCCATCAGGCTCGAAAGCGCTGAGAGCGCAAGGATCGCAGCCACAAAGGGACCGTAGGTCGCATGGAAAACGGGATCCATGTTGCCTGTCACCAGGCCCTCGACCTTCTCCACCATCCACTCAGCCACCGTCTGCCGCTTCGTCTGCACACCAGCGCGGATGCCATGGGTCAGATACAGCGCCAGGCCGATGATGGTGATCATGATCAGCCAGGAGTTGATCTGTGCCTCGGTGATCAGGAGCGGCATCAGCGGCATGGGGATCTCCAGGAAGATCCTTGCACCCGTGATGGAGATACCCTCCGAAGCAGGCTTCGTCAGGATCTGCAGCAGCATACCCGCCACCAGCGGCAGGATCATCATGGCAATGAGCAGCCAGTCCACCACTCGAAAATGGTGATCTTGCTTTTTCACCAATCCTTCACCTCCTTCCATTTCAATGATAAAACGTTCAGATTAACTCTTCATTAACACGCTGTGCAGCCGTGCCCCAATGGAGGGGAACAGCAGCGGAATGACCACAGCAGCCAGGTTGAATGCCTGGGGCAGCAGCGCGGCCACAGCACACACCACCACCAGCATCAGCATCCGCATGGAGTGGGATACCTTCATGGCGCCCTTGGCGTCCTTCTCCTCTTTGGCAAGGGAATTCTGCACGGTCATGGCCATCAGGAAGAAATTCAGCAAGGCTACAGCCGCGCCGAGAAGTCCGCCAAACAGCACCGTCATGTCCCACTTGCCGATGATGAGGAACACCGCCTCCATCAGCACGGTGAGCAGCACCACCACCATGGCGATATACCGCGTATCCCGCTTGATGCTCGGGTCGATCTTGTTCAGAAAGCTCATACCTTCACCTTACTTGGTGCCAAACAGGCGGTCGCCTGCGTCGCCCAGGCCAGGCACGATGTAAGCGTGCTCGTTCAGCTTCTCATCCAGGCCAGCCACGTAGATGTCCACATCGGGGTGATCCTTCTGCACCTTGGCAATGCCTTCGGGCGCGGCGATCAGGTTCACCAGGCGGATGTGATGGCAGCCGCGCTTCTTGATCATGGTGATGGCGTCGCTGGCGCTGCCGCCGGTGGCCAGCATGGGATCCAGCACCAGCAGCTCGCGGTTCTCACTGTCGGCGGGCAGCTTGCAGTAGTATTCCACAGGTTCGTGGGTCTCGGGATCACGATAAAGGCCGATATGACCCACGCGGGCAGCGGGGATCAGGCGGGTCACGCCATCCACCATGCCCAGACCGGCGCGCAGGATGGGCACGATGCCCAGCTTCTTGCCAGAGAGCATCCTGGTGGTGCACTTGCAGATGGGGGTCTCCACCTCAACCTCCTCGGTGGGCAGGTCGCGGGTCACTTCATAAACCATCAGCATGGAGATTTCCTCCAGCAGCTCGCGGAATTCCTTGGTGCCGGTATCCTTGCTGCGCATAATGCTCAGCTTGTGCTGAATCAGGGGATGATCGAAAACGTGTACCTTGCTCATGGGACGTTTCCTCCTTTATGTGTGGTAAGCAGCAGGCAAATAAGCCTCCGCGTCCATATTCTTTCACATTATAAATGAAAACCCTTTCATTTGCAATGGCTTTTCGCCCAAAAATGCAAAAATCGGGCGAAAAAGTCCCGACAAAATACAAATGCGTTAATTTTATCACAATGATGACGCCTCTGCATGTATGCTTGACAGTCTTTTCGGAAAACCCTATAATGAAGAAAATTCAGGAGGGACACGCCCATGCTTGCCACGCCGCCCAGCCGCCTGTTTCTCGGCATCGTTCCCTGGTATAGTGTGTTGATCGTCACCGGCATTTGTCTGGCCTTGCTGATCGCCAGCCGCGAGGAAAAGCGCCTCGCCCTGCCCAGGGACACCGTGGTGGATCTTGCCCTGTGGGTGGTTCCCTTCGGTATCATCGGCGCCAGGCTGTATTATGTGCTTTTCGCCTGGGAGACCTTCGCCTCCAACCCCATCAGCGTGCTGTTTGTCTGGCAGGGCGGCCTGGCGATCTACGGCGCCATCATCGGCGGACTGATCGCTGTGGTGCTGTTTGCCCGCAAGCGCCAGCTGCCCCTGGGCGCCCTGACGGATATCATCGCCCCTGGCCTCGCGCTGGCACAGGCCATTGGCCGCTGGGGCAACTACTTCAACATGGAAGCCTACGGCGTGCAGATCACCTCCCCCGCCTGGCAGTTCTTCCCCGCCGCCGTGTTCATCCCCGGCGCCGACGGCGGCACCTGGCACATGGCCACCTTTTTCTACGAATCCATGTGGAACCTGGCCGTCTTTATCGTGCTGATGCTCACCCGCAGGCGCATGCACCGCACCGGCGACCTCAGCCTGTGGTACTTCCTGCTCTACGGCGCTGGCCGCCTGATCATCGAAGGGCTGCGCACCGACAGCCTCTACGCCGGTTCCACCATCCGCATCAGCCAGGTGCTGGCTCTGTGCATCTGTGCCGTCGTGCTGTGCATTTTCACCTTCCGCATGTTGAAATTACGCGGCGAGCAATACCTTTTGCAGCTGCGTTTTCTGCCCATGCTGGTCTGCTGCCTTCTGGCCATGGGCTATTCGATCTATATGGCGCTGGCAGGGGTGACTGGCATCGAAGCCTCCACGCTGCAATGCGCCGCCTACTCCCTGGCCATGATCGTTTCCTGCATCACCGTCTATACTGCCGAAGAACGCCCCTAAGGAGCCACTATGCCTACCACCAATTTCCGCAACCTGCTCTACCGCGCCGCGTTGCCCATTTCCCCCACGCCCCGCGGCCAGATGAGCCACATCACCCTCGGCCATCCCATCGACATGAAGGGCTACCAGCGCATCCTCTGCAAACACCATGTGCTGGGCTCTTCGCTTTTGTTGTGCCAGGGGGATGATTTCGCCGCCGTTCATACCTCCATCAAGCATCCGGCACATCATGCCGACAGCAACACCCTGTTCCGCGTGGCTTCCATCACCAAAATGGCCACCGCGCTGGTGATCCTGAAGCTGGCAGAGGAAGGCGCTTTCGCCCTGGACGACCCCATCGCTCCCCTGCTCCCTGACGCTGCTGACGAGCCCACCCTGCAAGGCATCACCATCCGCCAGCTGCTGTGCCACACCTCCGGCCTGCGGGACGTGCCCGCCTATGAGCAAGCCCTGCACAACGGCGATTCCTTTCACGCCGTCCTCCGCAGCGAGGGCGTGCGCAGCCATAGCAACGCTATGTCCTACTGCAATTTCGGCTTTGGTCTGCTGGGCTGCCTGATGGAGTCCGTCACCAGCCAGTCGCTGGAAACAGTCTTCCAGCAGAAGCTTTTCCAGCCCCTAGGCATGGAGGCCACCCTGGATGCCTCCACGCTGGAGGAACGCCGCATCATGCCCATTTCCCGGGTGCTGCCCTACCGCAAAGGCCAGGATGTGACCATCACCAGCCTTGGCCGCAGAAGCATTGCCCAGCCCGATCCCACCCGCCACTTCGGCCACACCGCCGGAGCTATGTATACCAACTGCGCCTCCCTGTCCAACCTCCTGCTGGTCATCGCAAACGACGGCACCTACAAGGGCAAGCAGTACTTCTCTCCGGCCCTCATCCGGCAGATGAAGACCCAGCACAGCTGCACCGGCCCTACCGCCGCGCCCGACCGCCGCTACGGCCTTGGCCTGGTCATTCTCTACCGCCCCGATATCTCTCCCCGCAAGCTCTACGGCCACCAGGGCTTTGCCTATGGCTGCGTAGACGGCGCATTCATCGAGGAAGGCACCGGCCGCCAGGTCATTTTCCTCAACGGCGGCGGCAGCGAAGCCCGGGAAGGTCGCCTGGGGCTGAGCAACAAAGCCCTGCTCCAATGGGCATTGCAAAAGGAGTTCCCCGCATGGAAGTAATCACCGCCATCAAAAAAGAGCGCGGCAAAATGCGCATCACCATCAGCGAAAGCGACGAGATCCTCGTCCCCATCAGCCTTTTCCGGGAGCGTCCCCTGCAGGAGGGCGAGCCCATCGACATCGAGGAATACGACAACTGGCTCATGGTGCGCCAGTACCGCCACGCCCTCGACCGTGCTGTGGCCTTCCTGGCCAGCCGCGCCCGCAGCCGCAAGGAGATCGAGGACAAGCTGCTCCATTGCGGCTACCGTCCCTGCACGGTGGAAATGGTGATCTACAAGCTGGAAACCGAAAACCTGCTGGACGATGCCGACTTTGCCCAGCAATGGGTGGAAGCCCGCTCCGCCCGCAAGCTGGGGCGCAACCGCATCGCCCAGGAGCTGCGCCGCAAGGGCATCTCCGCCGACGAAGCCGAGGCCGCCCTGGAATCCATCGACGAGGACGACCAGCTCGCCGGAGCCATCTCCCTGGTGGAAAAAGCCATGGCTCGCGCCAAGCCCGGCGAGGATCCCCGCAAGACCGCCCAGCGCATCACCGCCATGCTGGCGCGCCGGGGCTATGGCTGGGACATCGCCCGGGAGGCCATCAGCCACGTTATGCAGGATATGGAGGAATGACCATGGATCGCATCACCTGTGTGCAGCTCTACGTGAACCGCCTGCTGGACACCATCACCGACAGCGAGGAGCACCGCATTGCCGCCGTGCATCTCTACGGCGTGGCGGGCAATGCCGCCCTGCTGGCCATCCGCCGCGGCCTGTCTGCCGAGCTGGCCACCGTGGCCGGGCTGCTCCATGATATCTCCACCTACGCCACCGGCGAAAGCAAAAACCATGCCGGACGCAGCGCCGCCATGGCGCGCACCTGCATGAAAAGCGCCGGGCAATTCTCCCAGGAGGAAATGGACGCCATCTGCTCCGCCATCGCCCACCACAGCGACAAGGACAAGGTGCAAGCCCCTCTCGACGAGGTGCTGAAGGACGCCGATGTGCTGCACCATTGCCTGCACAACCCCAGCTTGCCGCCCAATGAAAAAGAAGCCCAGCGATATGCCAGGCTCCTTGAAGAATTGCGCTAATTCCTCACCCCGTCGAAGTTGTTTCGACGGGGTTCTTCTTTGTTCAGTCCACAGAGGTATCCAACCAGATCAGGTGCCGTTCCTCAGTGATTTGCTCAATCACGCCCCCGCACCCCAGCGCAACACGGATGGACGCCACGTTATCGTTGTGGATCGTAACCAGAACACGGTCGATCCCCTTCTGTCTGGCCTCGCGCAGCATCCCTTTCAGCAGCAGCTTGCCGTATCCGCGATTGCGCGCATCAGGCGCAATGGCATATCCGATGTGGCCACCGGCTACCCGCAGGCTATCGGTCAGGGCATGGCGCATCTTTCCCATACCCACAGGCTTCCCCTCGGCATAAAGCCAATAGGTCGTCTGCGGCACCTTCCAGCCATCCTCGATCTCCGTTTTCTCTGCACTTTCAGCGCACCTGGCGCACCAATGCCGAAACTCCTCAAACGTCATGCCAGCCGCGCTATTGATGAACCCGTTCTCATCCTTGGGCAGCGTTTGCAGGAAATCATACGCATCGCGTCCATCATGCGCTGTCAGCTTTTTCAGCTCAATGCTCATATGGCATTTCTCCCTTTTCTTTTTTCTCATTATACTTAGGTGAAAATAAAAAGGCAACCCCTATTCCCGAAGGAAGAAGGGTTGCCGTTGTTTGTTATCGCCTAAGAAATCAGCTTACGCGGAAATCTTAGCCCTTGATAGCAGCCTGAGCGGCGGCCAGACGGGCGATCGGCACACGGAAGGGAGAGCAGGACACATAGTCCAGGCCGATCTTGTGGCAGAACTCAACGGAAACGGGGTCGCCGCCGTGCTCGCCGCAGATGCCGTAGTGCAGGTTCTTGCCAGAGGCCTTGCCCTTGGAGATGGCCATTTCCATCAGCTTGCCAACGCCATTCTGGTCCAGCTTGGCGAAGGGATCGTTCTCATAGATCTTGGCCTCGTAGTAGGCGTTCAGGAACTTGCCGGCGTCGTCACGGGAGAAGCCGAAGGTCATCTGGGTCAGGTCGTTGGTGCCGAAGCAGAAGAACTCAGCTTCCTGAGCCACTTCGTCAGCGGTCAGGCAGGCACGGGGGATCTCGATCATGGTGCCGACTTCGTACTTCAGCTCGGTGCCGGAGGCAGCGATGACTTCGTCAGCGGTCTTGACCACAACGGCCTTCACGTACTTCAGTTCCTTCACATCGCCAACCAGGGGAATCATGATCTCGGGAACGATGTTCCACTCGGGATGACGGCCCTTCACAGCCAGAGCAGCCTTGATGACGGCCTTGGTCTGCATGGCGGCGATTTCAGGATAGGTCACAGCCAGACGGCAGCCACGGTGACCCATCATGGGGTTGAACTCGTGCAGGGAGGCAATGATGTCCTTGATCTGCTGCACGGTCTTGCCCTGAGCGGCGGCCAGAGCGGCAATGTCTTCCTCGGTGGTGGGCACGAACTCGTGCAGCGGGGGATCCAGGAAGCGGATGCACACGGGGTGCTCTTCCATGGCCTCGTACAGGCCCTCGAAGTCAGCCTGCTGCATGGGCTCGATCTTGGCCAGGGCGGCCTCGCGCTCTTCAACGGTGTCAGAGCAGATCATCTCGCGGAAGGAAGCGATACGGCCTTCCTCGAAGAACATATGCTCGGTACGGCACAGGCCGATGCCCTCGGCGCCCAGCTGACGAGCCTTGATGGCGTCGCGGGGAGAGTCGGCATTGGTGCGAACCTTCAGGGTGCGATACTGGTCAGCCCAAGCCATGATGCGGCCGAACTCGCCAGCGATCTCGGCGTCCTTGGTGGGGATCAGGCCAGCGTAGATGTTGCCGGTGGAGCCGTCCAGGGACAGTTCGTCGCCCTCGTGGAAGGTCTGGCCAGCCAGGGTGAAGACCTTGTTCTCTTCATCCATGTTGATCTCGGTGCAGCCGGACACGCAGCAGGTACCCATGCCACGAGCCACAACGGCAGCGTGAGAGGTCATGCCGCCGCGCACGGTCAGGATGCCCTGAGCAGCCATCATGCCCTCGATGTCTTCGGGAGAGGTCTCCAGACGAACCAGAACGACCTTCTCGCCGCGGGCAGCCCATTCCTTGGCGTCCTCAGCGGTGAACACGATCTTACCAGCAGCAGCGCCAGGGGAAGCAGGCAGAGCCTTGCCGATGGCGGTAGCGGCCTTCAGAGCCTTGGGGTCGAACTGGGGATGCAGCAGGGTGTCCAGGTTACGGGGATCGATCATGGACACGGCCTTCTTCTCGTCGATCATGCCTTCGTCCACCAGGTCGCAGGCGATCTTCAGAGCGGCGGGAGCGGTACGCTTGCCGTTACGGGTCTGCAGCATGTAGAGCTTGCCGTTCTC
>JAFTPN010000055.1 GCA_017463245.1 Clostridia bacterium | reverse complement strand
TCCAGCACCTTGGGCATGATGATGGCCAGGATGTCCGCCCGCACGGGCAGCACAGCCTTGCGCGCCGCCAGGCCGATCTCATAGGCCACCAGGTCACGGGCGGTGGAGCGGCGCATATTGGCAGGGGTGTTCTCCTGGAACAGCGCATCCTCCCGCACCGCCGCCTCGATCTCGCTCACGTCCCATTCCGGGGCTTCCACTTCGGGCTCCTCACCCAGCAGACCCATCCACCAGCCGATGGCCTCGCGGTTGTAATCCGCCAGGGTCTGGGCGGTGATAAACTGCATCGCCGTTTCCTTGCGGAAGTGGTGCTCCTGCGCCAGTTCCTCCACGCGAGCCTCGATGCGCTCCATCTGCATGGCCAGAATGCGGCTGTCCATGGCAATGCCCTCATGCAGGGCGCTGTCGGTAGCCACGCGGTGCAGCTGCCAGGTCAAGCAGGTCAAAAGCAGCATCACGGTCAGCAAAAGGGTCAGGATGGTCGATAATGTGTGTGCCAGCTTGCCCGGCAAACGAATACTTCTCATGAGATCACCGCCAGCTTCACCGCAATGCTGAACAGCTCGCGAATTTTGTCTCCCCACAGGAGCAATGCAGCCGCCGCGCCCGCCAGCACCGGCAGGGCAAAGAGCAGGGGCAGCAGCCAGTTTGCGGGCTTCACCCGCGGATGCTTTCTTGCCATGGTGACACTCCTTTGCATCGGAATCCAGCATCCATTATACTGTGAAATCATTCTCCTTGCAAGTGCTGGTGAATGTTCCCCTTTACCCCATCCGTCCATCGTGGTATAATACGAAGGAACACTCGTTCGCGGAGGTTGGTATGAACAAATTTGTTTTGAAGGCGCCCTACAAGCCCAGCGGTGATCAGCCCGAGGCCATCGAGGCGCTGGCCCGTGGTGTGATGGAGGGCATGGACAAGCAGGTGCTGCTGGGCGTGACTGGCTCCGGCAAGACCTTCACCATGGCGTCCGTCATCGAAAAGGTGCAGAAGCCCACCCTGGTCATTGCCCACAACAAGACCCTGGCCGCCCAGCTTTGTTCCGAGCTGAAGGCCTTCTTCCCCGACAGCCGCGTGGAGTATTTCGTTTCCTATTACGATTATTACCAGCCGGAGGCCTACATCGCCTCCTCCGATACCTATATCGAAAAGGACGCCTCCATCAACGAGGAGATCGACCGCCTGCGCCACTCTGCCACCGCCGCCCTGCGGGAACGCAAGGACGTGATCATCGTGGCCTCGGTGAGCTGCATCTATTCCATGGGCGATCCCAGCGAATACGAGGGGCAGATGATCTCCCTGCGCCCGGGCATGGAAGTCAGCCGCGACAAGCTTTTGCGGGAGCTGATCGACATCCAGTACACCCGCAACGATATCGACTTTGTCCGCGGCACCTTCCGCGTCAGGGGCGACACGGTGGAGATCATCCCCGCCGGCGAGCATGAACACGCCCTGCGCATTGAGTTCTTCGGCGACGAGATCGACCGCATCAGCGAGATCGAGGCCGTCAGCGGTCATGTGCTGGCCAAGCTGGAACACGTGAGCATCTTCCCCGCCACCCACTATGCCACCGACCATACCCACCTGGAAGAAAACATTGCCGTTATCGAGCGGGATTTGCAGCAGCGCATTGCCCAGTTTGAGCACGACGGTAAGCTGCTGGAGGCCCAGCGCATTGCCCAGCGCACCAATTACGACATCGAAATGATGCGGGAGATCGGCTACTGCCAGGGCATTGAGAACTACAGCCGCTATTTCGATGGCCGCCAGCCCGGCGACGCCCCCTATTCCCTGCTGGACTACTTCCCCAAGGATTTCCTCTGCTTCATCGACGAAAGCCACGTCACCGTGCCGCAGATCCGCGCTATGTACAACGGCGACCGCGCCCGCAAGGACACCCTGGTGGAATACGGCTTCCGCCTGCCCTCGGCCTACGACAACCGCCCGCTGCTGTTTGCGGAGTTTGAGCAGCGCATCAAACAGACCATCTTCGTTTCCGCCACCCCCGGCCCCTATGAAATGGAACGCACCCAGCAGGTGGTGGAGCAGATCATCCGTCCCACCGGCCTTCTCGACCCGGAGATCGTTCTGCGCAAGGCCACCGGCCAGGTGGACGACCTGGTGGGCGAAATTCGCAAGGTGGTGGCCCGCAAGGAGCGCATCCTGGTCACCACCCTCACCAAGCGCATGGCCGAAAGCCTCACCGATTACCTGAAGGAGCTGGAGATCCGCGTGCGTTACCTGCACAGCGATATCCAGACCATGGAGCGTATGCAGCTCATCCGCGACCTGCGCCTGGGCGAATACGACGTGCTGGTGGGCATCAACCTGCTGCGCGAAGGCCTCGACCTGCCAGAAGTGTCCCTCGTCGCCATTCTGGACGCGGACAAAGAAGGCTTCCTGCGCAGCGAGACCTCGCTGGTGCAGACCATCGGCCGCGCCGCCCGCAATGTGGATGGCCGGGTCATCATGTACGCCGACACCATGACCGACAGCATGATGCGCGCCATCACCGAGACCAACCGCCGCCGCGCCCTGCAACAGGCGTATAACGAGGCCAACGGCATCACCCCGGAAAGCGTGCGCAACGCCATCCGGGACGTGCTGGAGATCACCAAGGCTGCCGAGGCCGCCTCCCCCGCCGCCCTCAACGAGGACGAGCGCGCCGCCCTGATGCGGCAGATCGAAGATCAGATGCTCACCGCCGCCAAGGAGCTGGAATTCGAAAAAGCCGCCAAGCTCCGCGACCAGCTGCTGGCTCTGCGGGGCGAGGCACCCCAGAAGCCCGACGTGCAGCAGCGCCGCTCAAGAGCGCCCAGAACAAGAAAGTCCACCAAAAAATAATGCAAAGAAGGTCGATTTATGTCCGACGACCAAAGGTTTCTGGTTCCCGATTATTTCCCCGATTTTTCCTGCAAAATGGGCAAGTGCCGCAAGCCCTGCTGCGAAGGCTGGCCCATCACCGTTTCCATGACGGATTATTTCAGGCTGCTGAGCGTGGACTGCTCGCCGGAGCTGCGCCGCAAGCTGGATGGCGCCATGCATCTTGCGCCCCATCCCACCCAGGAGAGCTATGCGCAGATCTCTCCCCGCTACGATGGCCAATGCCCCCTGCATTTGCCCGACGGCCGCTGCGCCCTCCATGCAGAATTGGGAGATGAGCTGCTCTCGGCCGTGTGCAGGCTTTATCCCCGGGGCGTTCGCCAGGGGGATGCGCTGGAATGCTCCTGTGCCAACAGCTGCGAGGCCGTGCTGGAACAGCTTCTCCACCACGAGGCACCCCTGCGTTTCATCCCCACGCAGCTGCACTTTGCCCTGCCGCCCGCCGCACCTCGCCAGCACTATTTCCACACCGCTGGCCGGGAGCAGGACATCCGCCTGTGGCTCATCGCCCAGTTGCAGCGCCGTGACCTTCCCCTGCCCCAGCGCATCCTGCTGCTGGGCAGCGCTCTCATGTCCATGGACGAAGCGCTCACCCAGCAGGACGAAGCCCGCGTGGCGCGCCTGCTGAACGGCACCGAATGCATCCCTGTGCCGGAGACCATCCACCCCGGCCACGACCAGCTGCTCTCCGGCCTAACCACCGTCGAAGCGATGCTTGCCATTATGGATGAAGGCAGCAAGAGCATCCGCGACTTTGGCGAAGCAGTGCTGAGCTACTTTGGCCAGGGCGAAGAGGCCTTCACCCGCTACCAGCAGGCGTCAGCCCACTTCGCCGCATTGCTGCCCCAATGGGAAAGCTGGTTTGAGCATATGCTGATCAACCATATGTTCTTCGTCCAGTTCCCCTTTCAGGATCGCCCGGTGCCGCTGAAGGATGAATACCTGGCGCTGTGCGCGGTATACACGCTGCTGCGCTTCCTGTGCGTGGGCTGGACAGCCCTGCACCCCAGCGAGAGCGCTGCCGTGGACGCCGCTGCCGCCGCCTTCCGCCTCATCGACCACACGGACTTCGACCGCTACGCCGCGCCCATCCTGAAAAAGCTGGGCTGCGACGACCGGACACACCTGCGGCAAATCCTGTGTCTATAAGCATTCGCTGTTTGTGTCCTGTACTTCGCCGCGTAATTTTGCTATGCTGGCTGTGCAAAGGAGGTCAACCCATGGATATGCAACGCATTGGCCAATTCCTCGCCCAGCTGCGCAAGGAGCGCGGTTTGACCCAGGAGCAGCTTGCCCAGGAGCTGGGAACAAGCAACAAGACCATCTCCCGCTGGGAAACCGGCACCTATCTTCCCCCGGTGGAGATGCTTCAGTTGCTCAGCGAGATGCACGGCCTGACCATCAACGAGCTGTTGCAGGGCGAGCGCATCGCCCCGGAAAAGCAGCTGGCCGCCGCCAACGAGACCATCGCCGAGGTGATCAGGGAGTCGCCCTTCCTGTTCAAGGAACGCCAGGCCTATTGGCAGCGCAAGTGGACGACGGATCATCGGTTCGACATGGTGCTGCTGGTGGTGCTGGCATTGGCTGTGCAGGTGCTGGCCATTGCGCTGAACAAGCCCGTCTGGGCAACAATCGGCGCATTCCTCACCGTGGCAGCGGTGATGATCATGAACAACCGCAAGGCCGACTATGTGGAACACCATTTGTACGATGAAAACCTCCCGCAGGATTGATGCGGGAGGTTTTGCCATATAAGGGGCTGTGCATGAGTGCAGCGGGCAGGCGATCGCAGATCGCCCCTACAGGTGCAAGACAAGGGAAGTGTTGGGGCAAGCGGCGCTCAATCCCTCCGTCTTCGCTGCGCTCAGACACCTCCCTTTACACAAGGGAGGCTTTTGGAGTGCAAAACCTTACAGTCCCCACGTCGCGGCGCGCCCGTTGCGCGCCGTGATCCCTGCAAAGGAAAAAACCCCCCGGCCATCGCCGAATGGGTTTCGAAAGGGACGAAGTCCCTTCGCGGGTTCCCCAAGTGCAGAGCCCTTGGGCG
>JAFTPN010000054.1 GCA_017463245.1 Clostridia bacterium | reverse complement strand
GTTGCAATAGGCAAAGCTGGCTGACAGTTTTTTATTCGGGTGCTTACAAGTCCCTAAAGAGGCCACGCCACACCACGGCTATCCCTATTGTAACGGATGATGGGCGGATATGTGCAGACATATCCGCTTTTAATGTACCAAGGGGAGGGATGCAAGGAGTCCTCTTTTTTATGAAGGGAAACGCAAACAGACGGCGAATCTATTTATCAAAAGTATGTGCAAAAGGAGAAATACCATGTACCGTTCGCTTCCGCTGAAGGATATCCGGATCACCGATCCTTTTTTCACCGCCCGTATCGACACCGCCCGTGAGGTGACCATCCCCTATATGTGGGACACCCTCAACGACCGGGTTCCCGGCGTGGCGCCCAGCCATTGCATTGAGAATTTTGAGATCGCCGCCGGGCTGAAGCAGGGCGAATTCCACGGCTGGTGGTTCCAGGATACCGACCTGTGGAAGTGGCTGGAGGGCGTGGGCTACTCCCTGGCCACCCACCCCGACGCCGAATTGGAAAAGACCGCCGATGCAGCCATCGACCTGGCAGAAAAGGCCCAGCAGCCGGACGGCTACCTGGACACCTACTACATCATCAATGGCCTGGACAAGCGCTTTACCAACCTGCGGGACAACCATGAGATGTATGTGGCCGGGCATATGTTTGAGGCGGCGGTGGCCTACTATCAGGCCACCGGCAAGCGCAAGATCCTGGACATGGCCTGCCGTGTGGCGGACTGCTTCGACGCCAACTTTGGCCCGGAGGAAGATAAGCTCCACGGCTATCCCGGCCACCAGGAGATCGAGCTGGGACTGGCCAAGCTGTATCAGGTGACGGGCGAGGAGCGCTACATCAAGCTGGCGAAGTACTTCCTGGATGTGCGCGGCCAGCAGCCCCACTACTATGACGCGGAGGCTGAAGCCCGGGGAGACAGCCCTGAATACTGGAACCGGCTGCGCTATCCCCAGAAGCGGTATACCTATAATCAGGCACACCTGCCTGTGCGGGAGCAGAAGGTGGCCAACGGCCACTCCGTGCGCCAGCTGTATATGCTCTCCGGCATGGCTGACGTGGGCGAAATGGCGGGTGATCCTACCCTGGTGGAGGCGGCGGACACCGTGTTCCAGAACATCATCCACAAGCAAATGTACATCACCGGCGGCGTGGGCTCCACCCACGAGGGCGAGGCCTTCTCCTTCGACTATGACCTGCCCCCGGAGCGCTGCTACACCGAGACCTGCGCCTCCATCGCCCTGGCCATGACGGCCTCCCGCCTGAACCGTATCCAGCCCAACAGCTGCTATGGCGACACCGTGGAGCGCACGCTGTACAATGGCATCCTTTCCGGCGTGAGCCTGGACGGCACCAAGTATTTCTACATCAATCCCCTGGAGGTCTGGCCTGACCGCTGCCTGCGCCGCCAGGACATGGCCGTGGATCCCGAGCGCAAGGGCTGGTTTGGCTGCGCCTGCTGCCCGCCCAATGTGCTGCGCACCCTCACCGGCCTGGGCGCGTATATTTATGCAGCGGACGAGGACGGCCTGCTGGTGGATCAGTACATCGCCTCCCAGGTCAAAACCCACGCCTGCGGCCAGGATATCGCCTTCACCATGGAGGCCAATTTCCCCTGGCAGGGCAGCGTGAAGATCACGATGGACAGCGCCGCCGCCTTCAAGCTGATGCTTCGCAAGCCCTGGTGGGCAGCACAGCACAGCCTGACCATCAATGGCGAAGTGGTGGAAGCCGCGCTGGAAAACGGCTATCTGATCCTTGACCGCGCCTTTGCGGCGGGGGACGTGATCGAATTGGAGCTGCCCATGGAGGTGCGCTTCATGAACGCCAGCGTCCGCACCCCCAACTATGTGGGCAAGACCGCCCTCATGCGCGGCCCCGTGGTCTACTGCCTGGAGCAGGCGGACAACGGCGCCCAGCTGTGGAACCTGGCCGTGAAGCCCGGCAGCGCCCAGGTGGAGCATCATGCCGACCTGCTGCGCGGCGTGACCACCATTACCTGCGAAGGCCTGCGGGAGGTGGGCTGCAGCGACCTGTATACCCAGCAGCTGCCCGATGTGCAGCCCCAGCAGCTTACCTTTGTGCCCTATTATGCCTGGGGCAACCGGGGCATGGGCGAGATGATGGTGTGGGTGCACCGAAAGTAAGATAGACAACAACGAAGAAATGTGGTAAAATATTCTGTACAGCATGGTGAGCTGCCTGCTGAGTATGTTTTTCGGAGGAAACCATGGTACGGATCATCACTGATTCGGCTGCTGATTTTGAGCCGATAGAGATGGAACGAATGAACGTGACCTGCATCCCCCTCACGGTGATGTTCGGCACGACAGAGTATCAGGAGAATATCAACCTGACCAAAACGGAGTTCTACGACCTGCTGCGCACCTCCGGCGAGTTTCCCAAAACGGCGCAGGCGTCCCCCCAGGTGCTGACGGAGCTGTTCAAGGAAGCCGCCGCAGCCGGGGACGAGGCGATCTACATCACTATATCCTCTGGCTTCAGCGGCACTTATCAGAATGCGGAAATGCTCCGCCAGAAGCTGAAGCTGCCCGGTACCTATGTGTTGGACAGCGAAAACGCCACCGGCGGCCAGCGGATGATCGTGGAATACGCCGTGCGCCTGCGGGACGAGGGCAAGTCCGCTGCGGAGATCGTGGCGGCGCTGGAAGCCATGCGTAAGCGCGTGATCCTCTACGCCTGCATGGACACCCTGGAGTACCTCTACAAGGGCGGCCGCATTTCCGGCGTGGTGTACCGTGCTGGATCCCTGGCGCAGATCAAGCCCATTTTGCAGGTGGACGCCGAGGGCAAGCTGGCCATTCCCGCCAAGGTGATGGGCATGAAGAAGGGCATGGCCTTCATGTGCGAAAAGGTGCAGGAAATGCAGCCCGACGGCGACTTCCCCTTCTATGTGATGTACACCGACGACCGGGTGAACGGCCTTGCCCTGGCCGAGCGCGTCCGCGCCCTGGGCATCGAGGTGCCGGAGGAGCGGATCATCAACGTGGGTGCGGCCATCGGCACGCATATCGGCCCCAAGGCCTGCGGATTGGTTTATGTACACTGATAGTCACACCGCCTGAAAGATCAGGCGGTTTTTCTATTGACAAGGCGAATAAAGCGTGATATTCTATATATGCTCTAATTGGAGCATATATAGAATACGGAGGCGGTATTATGGCCAACGAAAACCTGACCGAGAAGGTTTCGGTGAACATCAACAGCTCCACGCTTTCCACCATTGACCTCTTGGTGGACAACGGATATTACTCCAACCGCAGCGATTTCATTAACCAGGCGCTGCGCCGGGAGCTTGACCAGCAGCAGCGCACCATTGACCGGATCATGGAGCAGAACACCCGCACCGCTGCCAGCAACGACAACTGGTTCGTTGGCCTGTATGGCCTGGACGAGGGCTACATCAGCGAGCTGCACGCGCAGGGGCGCACCATCACCCTGCGGGGCTACGGTGTGCTGTCCATCAGCGGCGAGGTGGAGCCGGAAATGCTCTACCAGGTGGTGAAGAGCATCAGCATCAAGGGTCGAACCATCGCAAGCGACGAGATCAAGAAGCACTACGGCCTGAAGTAAGGCATATTCCCCCTTTCGCGCAGTTGCAGAATGATACCGGAAATGGTATAATAATGCATTCGCGCGAAAGGGGGATTTTTTCATGCAGAAAGAGGCCGTCTATTCCCGCTGCGGTATGCGCTGCGATTTGTGCCTGATCTATCGCCCTAATGTGGTACGGGAAGATCGCCGGGAGGCCGTCTGCGCCGCCTATCGGAAAATGTTCCCCGGCTTTGAACCCGACCCTAAGACCATCATCTGCGATGGCTGCCTGTGTGAAAGCCCGGAGGCGGTGCTGTTTGATCCCGGCTGCAAGGCGCGGGCCTGTGTGCTGGAAAAGGGGCTGCGCTTCTGCGGCGACTGCGAAGGCTACCCCTGCACCATCTTCCCGGCGGAACCCGATGCGGAGGAAGTGCGCCGGAAGATCGAAGTGGAGAAGCAATGGACATGGGAGGACGAGGCGCTGATGGCTGCCCATGCCTGCAAGAAACATATGGATGAATACAGGAGGAAGCGACATGATGCATGATACAGTGAAGATAGCCCTGGCCTCCAAGCCTTTTATCAACGGCGATACGGCTGCCAACCTGCAAACTATGCTGGATACCATGGCGGAGGCAGCTCAGTCCGGCGCCGAGCTGGTGTGCTTCAGCGAGGCCTTTTTGCAGGGCTTCGACGGCCTGAACTGGCAATGGGAGACGGACAGGGACATCGCCCTTTCCTGGCAGGATGCACCCATTCTGCGCCTGCGGGAGGCAAGCTGCGCCCTGGGCGTGGACGTGGCCTTCGGTTATATCGAGCGGGAGGGGGAGACGCTGTATTCCGCCTATATGGTCATCCAGCAGGGCGAGGTGCTGCACAACTTCCGCCGGGTGTCCCGGGGCTGGAAGGACTATACCCGCACCGATGCACACTATTGCGAGGGCGAGGCGCCTGCGCTGTTTGAATACCATGGAAAGAAGTTCGCTATTGCCCTGTGCGGCGATCTGTTCGACCAGCGGGAACGCTTCTGCCTGGGTGCGGATGTGCTGCTGTGGCCCATCTACCGGGACTGCCCCCTGGAAGCATGGGCAAGCGGTGAGACGGAGGAATACGCCCGGCAATGCAAAGGTGTGGCGCCGCTGACCTGCGTGATTAATGCCATTTGCCCGCCGGAGGGCTTCGGCGGGTGCTGGCTGTTTGAGCAGGGAAAGACCAAGGCGCAGCTCGTACCCGGCAATGAAGGTTTGCTGCTGGTGGAGGTGTAAAAATGCGCGACATCCTTTTCAAAGAAGACACCTTCGTCTTTTCCAGCCGGGTCTCCGGTGTGCTGGTGCACGATGGCCAGGTGCTTGTGCAATGCCCGCCCGGCACCACCGAGCATGCCTTCATTGGCGGCCATGTGATGGTGGGTGAAACGCAAGCCGAAGCCCTGGTGCGGGAGTTCATGGAGGAGCTCCACGCCCCGGTGACCCCCGTGAAGCTGCTGGCGGTGGGGGAGGTGTTCATCCCCTGGGGCAAGCGGCCTGCCCATCAAATTGGCCTGTATTACAAGGTGCAGCTGGACGACCCGACGGCCATCCCGCTGGAGGGCTCCTTCCGGGGCTATGACGAGCTGGGCGGGGAGCGCATCGATCTGGAGTTCAAGTGGATCCCCCTGGAAGAACTGCCCGGGCTGGAGATCTACCCGCCGGATGTGGTGCCCTTCATCCTCAGCGAGCCGGAGGGCGCGGCGCATTTTGTTTATCGCGAGATCGGCAGAGATGCCTTCAAGGAGGTCTGACCTATGGCTGAACAGAAGAAAAAGCGAAAGTTCCCGTGGGGTTCGGTGATTTATTTCCTGGTGTGCGCCGTTATTGGCGGCGTCATCGGCGTGGTGATGGGCGAGCGCGGCGCGGATATGGATTTCACCGCGCTGCTGGGCATCATGGTGCTGTTTGTGGTGATGCTGTTTGTCCACATCATCGTGCATGAGGCAGGCCACGCCCTCTTTGGCATGCTCACGGGGTACAGGTTCCTCAGCTACCGGGTGGGCAGTTTTATGTGGGAAAAGGGTGCCGACGGCAAGGTGCGGTTCAGCCGGTTCTCCCTGGCTGGCACCGGCGGCCAATGCCTGCTCAGCCCGCCGGACTACAACGGCGGCAACTACCCCTATGTGTGGTACAACCTGGGCGGCGCGCTGGTGAACATCCTGCTGGCGGTGCTGGCGGGCGCGGCGCTGCTGCTGTTTCCCATGGGCGCCTGGGCGACCACTGCCCTGGCCATGCTGGCGCTCACCGGGCTGTTCCTGGGGCTGATGAACGGCCTGCCCCTGCCCGGCGATACCGTGAACAACGACGGCAGCAACATTGTGGCCGTCAGCCGCAGCCCGGAGGCCAAGCGCGCCCTCTGGCTGCAGATGAAGGTGAACGAGCAGAGTGCCTGGGGCAAGCGGCTGAAGGATATGCCGGAGGAATACTTTGCCCCCTTCCCGGAGGAATCCCGCGCCAACGCCATGGTGGCCACCATGGCCGTGATGGCTGCCAACCGCCAGATGGACGCCCTGAACTTTGATGAAGCCGAGCGCCTGATGCAGCCATTGATGGAGGACAAGCACGTGCCTGGCCTCTATCGGCAGCTGATGACCTTCGACATGGCGCTGATCGAGCTGGTGAACGGCCGCCCCGGCGACATGGTGAAAAAGCTGGGCAGCAAGGAGCTCCAGCAGTTTGCCAAGGCCATGAAGAACTTCCCCTCCGTGCTGCGCACCCAGTATGCGGTGGCGCTGCTCAAGGACAAGGACGAGAAGAAGGCCGCGACCATCCGCGCTGCCTTTGACAAGATGGCCGCCCAGTATCCCCACGAGAGCGAGATCATCGGCGAGCGGGAACTGATGGCGCTGGTGGAACAGAAGGCGAAGGAGGCGTAACCATGCGCATTGCGGTGCTGGCGGACATCCACGGCAACCATGTGGCGCTGGAACGCTGCCTTGCCCATGCGGAAAGCCAGGGCGCGGAGGCGTACTGGTTCCTGGGGGACTATGTGGGCGAATTGCCCTGCCCCCAGCGCACCATGGAGGCGCTGTATGCCTGGGCGGAGGCGCACGAGTGCACCTTCATCCGGGGCAACAAGGAGAACTACTGGCTGGGTGCGCTGGACACTTCGCTCTGGCACCGGGGCAGCTCCACCACGGGGGTTTTGTGGTACATGAACCAGCGGGTCACGGAGCGGGACAAGGCGTTCTTTGCCAGCCTGCCCATCGTCCGGGTGATGGAGCTGCCGGGACTCCCGGCGGTGACCATCTGCCACGGTTCGCCCCGGGAGGTGGGCGAGTGCCTGGTGCCGCCCGGCCCCACCACCCATGAGGCCATGGAGGCCGCCGCCACGCCGCTGATCCTCTGCGGGCACCGGCATCGCCAGGCCTTTGTGGAGCACGCAGGCAGGCGGGCGGTGAACCCCGGCTCGGTGGGTGTATCGCTGCAAAGCGGCGGCAAGGCGGAGTACATGCTGCTGGAGGGCATCGATGGCCGCTGGCAGGAGACCATGGTGCAGCTGGATTACGACGTGGAGCAGGTCATCCGCGAAATGCAGGAGGAAGACCTGTTCAGCATCGCGCCCTGCTGGATGCGGGTCACCGTGGGTGTGCTGCGGGGGATGAATGTGTCCCAGGCCAGCGTGCTGCGCCGCACCATGGCCTTGTGCGAGGCGGGTGAAGGCAGCTGCGTGTGGCCGCATATTCCGGAGAAATATTGGGAAGCCGCCTGCCAGGAAGCGGGCGTGTAAGCCACGCAAAAGCGCCCCTTGCTCTGTGTTGGAGCAAGGGGCGCTTGATATTATGCCAGGGTGAAGCGCATGAAGTCCGCTGCACCTTCGCCCTCATAGGTGAAGTACAGGGGCTTTTTGCCGCTTTCGATGGTCAGGGGCGCGGAGAAGGCCGTCCAGCCCTCGCTGGGGGAGACGGGGATGCGGGCGACCACGTTGCCGAAGCGGCCATCCCGCACCACAAAGGTGCCATTGGCGGTGCCGCGGGTCTCCACGGTGATGGTCTTGGCGGTCTGGAAATCGAAGTAGCGGAAGCCGGCGGTGGCGCCGTCCACCATGTTGTTGATGTACTGATTGGGGTCGTCCATGCGATCCTCGCCGTCCTGGGTGAAGGCGGGGTGGTTCTTGTCCTGCTGGTCGGGCAGGGACTCGCAGGTGCCGTTCTTGGAATACAGGTGGCAGGCGATGCGAGCCTCGTAGCTGCCCTG
This sequence comes from Clostridia bacterium, assembly GCA_017463245.1. Lineage (GTDB taxonomy): Bacteria > Bacillota > Clostridia > Christensenellales > Aristaeellaceae > UBA11524. The sequence continues at coordinate 11,158 of JAFTPN010000054.1, read as the reverse complement.
ATCCTTCAGGGGGCCGCCGTTGAGGCCGCAGGAGGTGATCTCCGCCTGGTGGAAGGCTTCGCCGTCGAAATAGACTTCCTCCGCGCAGGCCTGGCGGGAGAAGAAGTGGCGGTTGGTCTGCCGGTGGTAGAACACATACCACTTGCCGTTTACCTGCGCCACCGAGCCGTGGGTGTTGCCGCGGTAGTTCAGCGCCTCGGTGTTGCCGTTCACGCCGATATCTGCATTGGACACCAGCACGCCGCCAAAGTGGTAGTCCCCCAGGGGGCTGTCGGCCACTGCCCAGCACAGTTCGTGCATCCAGGTGGAGGAGTAGATGAAGTAATACTTGCCGTTGATCTTGCGGATGGAGCTGGCCTCGAAGAAGGGGTGTGCCTCATACTCGGTGCCGTCGGCATCGTTGATGATGGGCAGGTTGTGATAGGGGCCGTCCTTCACGGTGATCATGTCCTGCTCCAATTCCATTTTCAGGCTGTCCTTGTCCACGGGGTATTCCTTGTAGCGGGGGCTGTTGCCGGAGAAGAGGTAGATGCGCTTGTCGTCGTCGATGAAGATGCCGGGGTCGAACTGGCGGATCTCATCCGGCCGGGCGCCCAGGATGTCGCCATTGGGGTAGCGCACAAAGTCCAGGAATGCAAAGGGACCCACGGGGGTGTCAGCCACCGCCACGCCGATCTCCTTGAGGAAATCCAGGCAGTAGTACAGGTAATACTTGCCGTCGTTGCCCTGGCACACGTCGGGAGCCCACAGGGCATGGGCGCCGTCGGCATTGCGGGGATCCTGGGTCTTGCGGAAGATCACGCCCTCGTAGCGCCAGTCGGAGAGATCGTTTTCCGGGGCAGACCAGCACACATAGTCGTTCTGGCAATACACATCGCCGTTGAAGCAGTCGTGGCTGCCATACACATAGAGCCGACCGTTGAACACACGGGGTTCGCCATCGGGGATGTACTCCCAGGAGGGCAGATAGGGGTTGAACACTTGCTGTTTCATTGTCGCTGTTCCTTTGCAGTTGGATTTGCTTTGATTATAGCAGGATGCTGACCTCTGCGCAAGCGCATATCCTGCAGGCAATGATGCAAAAAAAAGCCTCCGCAGTTTTGTTATGCGGAGGCTTTTGGTTTTACTTGAGTACGTATTGATATCGGGCGATGTACAGCTCCTGGCCAAACATTTCGCGGGTCTCCCGGGCGCCATCGGGGCGGAAGCCCAGGTTTTCAAACAGGAAGCGGACGCGGAAGTTATCCGTCAGGATCCACAGGTAGGCAATGGTGTGGCCCATGTCCCGCAATTCCTGCAGGCATTGATTCACCAGCAGGCGCTTGTCCTCGGTGGAGGGGGCGCTGCTGCTGACGCCCTCGTAGATCAGGCCGTTATGGGGTTCCTCCGGATTGGTGCCAAACACAATGTAGTGGCTCAGCACGCCGTCGCTTTCCGCCAGCAGAATGCGGTACAGGCCGCTTTCCAGCCAGGCGCGGAGGGTGTTGGCGTGGAAATCCGGGGTGGAGCGGTGCAGGATGTCCTGGGAAATGAACCCGCGGTACAGGCTGCGCACATAGGAGCTTTTCAGCTCTGCCAGGGCTGGGATATCATCAGCGGTGGCAGGGCGGATCGTGAATTTTGCCATCAGTCTTTACACCAGTCGAATGCCAGATTCAGTCTGCTGCTTGTTGTAGCGATCCAGCAGACCGTGGATGCGGTCGTAGGGGTTCAGGAGCTTGGACAGGGAGCGGTCGTGGTTCAGGGTGGCGATGATATAGGAGATGTACTTGCTCATATCAGCCTCCACAAACCAGGGCGCGGCCTTCAGTTCGGGGGTGCGGTAGGTGAGGTTGGTGGAGATCACCCGGTCGATGATGCCTTCCTCGAAAGCCTTGTTGTAAATGTCCAGGCCGTTGGTGAACAGGGCGAAGGTGGCAGCCGCGAAGATGCGGTTGGCCTTGCGCTTTTTCAATTCGCGGGCCAGGTCGATGATGCTCTCGCCGGAGGAGAGGATGTCGTCGGCCACGAAAACGTCCTTGCCCTCAACGGAGTCGCCCATGTACTCGTGAGCCACGATGGGGTTACGGCCGTTGACGATGCGGGTGTAGTCGCGGCGCTTGTAGAACATGCCCATGTCCAGCCCCAGCACGGAGGCGTAGAAGATGTTGCGATCCAGCGCGCCCTCGTCAGGGGAGACGATCATCATGTGATCCTTGTCGATCTGCAGGGAGGGATCGTTGCGCAGCAGCGCCTTGAAGATCTGGTAGGAGGGCATCACGCTCTCGAAGCCGCCATAGGGGATGGCGTTCTGCACACGGGGGTCGTGGGCGTCGAAGGTGATGATGTTGTTCACACCCATGCGCTCCAGATCCTGCAGCATCATGGCGCAGTCCAGGCTCTCGCGGGTGGAACGGCGGTGCTGGCGGCCTTCGTACAGCATGGTCATGATCACGGTGACCCGCTTGGCCTTGCCGCCCAGGGCAGCAATGATGCGCTTCAGGTCGGAGAAGTGATCATCGGGACTCATGGGTACTTCCTGCCCATACATGTTGTAGGTGCAGTTGTAGGCGCCCACATCGCAGAGGATGTAGATGTCGTAGCCGCGCACGGTCTCCTTGATCATGCCCTTGCCTTCGCCGTTGCCGAAACGGGGGCAGGACACCTTGATCAGGAAATCCTCGCGCTCGGTGCCGGGGGTGGTGCGCATGTCGCCGGGGAGGGTCTCCTCGGTGTGGTCGCGCCACTTCAGCAGCCATTTATTGATCTTCTCACCAAGTTCTTCGGTGCCCCGCATGGCGATCAGACCCAGGGGGCCGATAGGACAGGTCAGGAAAGAGTCGTTATTCCAAGTGCTCACAAAATCAGTCATGCCTTTAACCTCATTCCGCTTGGATTTTTCCCAACTATTATTATAGCCTATTTTTCGCCATCTGAGAAGGTCTTTTTACGAAAAAAAGCGAATGATTTTACAACTTGTCGAAAAAGCGTTGGTTTTTGACCGTTTTACTCAACCTTCCGGCCTTCCTGGTGGATGATCACGGCGTCAGGGTCGAACTTTCGGCTCATGAGATGGTCTGCCTTGCGGTTTTCCACGGTGTCGAAGATGATGGAAAAGTCGTAATCCGCCGGGTAGAGCTGCTCGGCTGGCACCAACAGGGTGAGGCGGGTGTGGCGCACGGGGAGCTTTTTGCCCTGCACCTGCACGATGACCTCGCCCTTGTCATCTGCCGGGCGGTACACGATGCCCTTCACCCCATCGGGGGCGATGCTCACGCTGTCGCCCATGGTGAAGGCGGGGATGTCCCCCACCTGCTTCACGATGTGGCGCTTCAGCTGGCTGCGGGGGATGGGCAGCAGCGGCTGGGGCGCAGCGGGAGTACCGTAGGCTGCCTCCTGCGCCCCGGCAATGAGGCACTCCGGCAAGCCCAGCCGCCGGGCGATGTCCAGCGCGCAGCTTTCGCCGGATCTGCCCAGCTCCAACCGGTACAGGGGCGCTAAGCTCTGCCGGTCAAAGGCCATGCGGGCGGCCATGACGCCGGGGGTGGCTTCTGCCCACACCTTCACCTGGGGGTAGTGGGTGGTGACCAGGAACAGGCAGCCCCGGCGGCGCAATTCGCTGAGCACCGCCACGGCAATGCCCATGCCCTCCGCCGGATCGGTGCCGGAGCCCAGCTCATCCAGCAGCACCAGGCTGTCGCGGCTGGTGTGCTGCAGGATGCGGATCACATTGGTCATGTGGCCGGAAAAGGTGGAAAGGTTCTGGGCAATGGACTGGCTATCGCCAATATCGCAGAGGAAAGCGTCCCGCAGGGGAACCACGCAGCCCTCGTCAGCAGGGATGTGCAAGCCGCATTGCGCCATGAGGCACAGAAGGCCCACGGTCTTGACGCACACAGTCTTGCCGCCGGTGTTGGGGCCGGTGATCACCACGCCCGTGGTGTCGCCCTCCATGTGGAAGTTCAGCGGCACGGCCTTTTCCCTGTCCAGCAGGGGATGGCGGGCGTTGCGCAGCAGGATGTGCTTCTCCGGGGTGAGTTCGGCGGGGCGGGCGTCCATCTGCTGGCTCATTTTGGCCTTGGCAAACAGGGCGTCCAGCTCGGTCATCAGGCGCATACCCCGGCGGATGGCTGGCTCCGCCTCCGCCACCCGGTCGCTGAGGGCGTAGAGGATGCGGCGCTCCTCCTCATCAGCCATGAGGGCGATGCTCTCCAGCTCCTGCCGCAGGGGCGCGATGGAGCTGGGTTCCATGAACACCGTGGTGCCCTTGGCAGATACATCCACCGCCGTGCCGCCAAAGGCGCTCTGGAACTTCCGCTGCACGGGCAGCACATAGCGCCCGGCGCGGGTGGTGATGTAGCTGTCGGCCAGGTACATTTTGCGGCTTTGCAGGATGCGGTTCAGCTTGTCGCGGATGGCAAGCTCGGTGTTCTCGTGCCTGCGGCGCAGGTCGCGCAGCAGGGTGCTGGCCTCGTCCAGCACCTTGTCCTCCCGGATGGAGGCCTCGATGTCCCGGCACAGGTCGCTCAGGTCGGGCAGCTCCATGCGGTAGGCGGCGATGCCCGCGCTCTGCCCTGCCACACCGGAAAGATAGGCGCTCATGCGGCGGCAGCTGACGGCGAAGCTCATGACTCCGGTGAGCTGCTCCGGGGTGAGCATCCCGCCCAGGGAGCTTTCGGTGACGGCGGCGTCCAGCCCATCCATGATGGCCAGGGGCGGCGAACCGGCGGCATCCAGCACCCGGCGGGCGGCGGTGGTGGCCTCCATGCGGGCGAGGCACACGGTTTCCTCCATGCTGGGGGTCAGCTGGGCAAGTTCGTCCCGGGCGGCTTGGGAAACGGCCAGCTCTTGCAGCTGGGCGATGATCTGGGGGAATTCCAAAGTGATATGATCCTGATTCATTTTGCTCGACTCCTCATGATGTGATGCGGCATGAGGAAAGTTGGCAATTGGCATGGCTCAAAAACAGCACGCAAAAAGCGCGACCAAACAGGCCGCGCTGAAACATCAGCAGCGGAGGCTTGGCCATCGGGCTGCGGGAAGAGCAAAAACGCACACGCAAACAGGCGGTCATGCCACCGCCGCGAGGGTCGCGCTCATGCCATTACAGCACCGACAACATACTTACCTCCGAAAAACTTAGGATAAGCATAGTATAGCGTTGATCTTTTCACTTGTCAAGCCAGGCGCATTCAGGTAAGATGGAAGCAAAGGAGTGAGAAAAATGATCATATCCCTGCATGAACGAACCGAAGCCCATGTACGCACCTACTTCCAGCGCACCCAGGATGCGGAAATCAAAGAAATGCTGCCCTCTTCTGCTGAAACCGTGGAGGACGCCCTGGCTATGTTCCGTCAGGCCGGGGAACCGGGTGCAAGCAGCTTCGGCCGTACCATCTATGCCGATGGCGTGTATGTGGGCGATGTGTGGTGCTACGGCATCCAGCAGGAGGAAGCGCCCAACGCCATGCTGAGCTACTGCATCTTTGACAAGGCCTGCTGGGGGCGGGGCGTTGCCACCGAGGCGGTGCGGCTGTTCCTGGCAGAGGTGAAGGCGCGATATGCCCTGAACAGCGTGGGCGCCTTTGCCTACGCGGACAACGCGGCTTCCCTGCGGGTGCTGGAGAAGAATGGGTTCAGGGGTGTGGAGGAGTTTGAGGAGGAGGGGAGACTATCGGCGTATTGGGAGAGGGAGGTTTGAATTCGGAATTCGGAATGCGGAATTCGGAATTTAGTTTGTGGACGGGCGGGCGATCGCAGATCGCCCCTACAATTTGCACAGCCAAGCGGCGGGGCGTATGGTGCGGGTTTCCACCTCATCAGTCGCCTTGCGGCGACAGCTTCCCCTCAAGGGGAAGCCATGGTGCTTGGCCATGCAAATGCCTTCCCCTTGAGGGGAAGGTGGCCGAAGGCCGGATGAGGTGGAAAGCTGCATTTCCCGCGTCGCGGCGCAACCGTATTTGCGCCGTGACCCCTGCAAAGGAAAAACCCATCTTCCAATAACAGAAGATGGGTTTCGAAAGGGTCGAAGACCCTTCGTGGGGAGTCCAGAGGGGCAAAGCCCCTCTGGTGGGGTGCAGGGGCGAAGCCCCGCTTACTTGAGCATGGACTCTTCCCAGCAGTCGTAGGGCTTGAGGCCGAGGAGCTGGGCGACGGTGGGAGCGACGTTGGCCAGGCCGAAGTGGTTGCCTTCCTTCAGCTCGTGCTTCTCGTCCTTATCGTAGACGATGAAGGGAACGGGGTTCAGGCTGTGGGCGGTGCGGGGCGCGATGCCGCCCTTCTTGTTCTTCTCCAGCATCTGGTCGGCGTTGCCATGGTCGGCGGTCACCAGCAGGATGGCGCCATGCTCGTCGCAGGCCTTCTTGATGCGGGCCAGGCACAGGTCAACGGTCTCCACGGCGATCTCGGTGGCCAGGACGTTGCCGGTGTGACCCACCATGTCGCCATTGGGGAAGTTGCAGCGGATGAAGCCATACTTGCCCTTTTCCAGCGCGGCGATCACCAGGTCGGTGACCTCGGTGGCCTTCATCCAGGGGCATTCGTCAAAGGAACGCACATCGGAGGGAACCTCGTCCCAATCCTCCAGGGCTTCGGAGAACTTCTCGGAGCGGTTGCCGTTCCAGAAATAGGTCACGTGGCCATACTTCTGGGTCTCGGAGCAGGCGTACTCGGGGATGCCGGCTTCTACCAGCAGCTCCGTGAGGGTGTGGCGGATCTCCGGGGGATTCACCAGGAAGGCCTTGGGGATGTTCAGGTCGCCGTCGTACTGCAGCATACCGGCGTACTTCACCTGGGGCACCACGCCGCGGTCGAAGTGGGCGAAGGTCTCGTCGCCATCGAAGGCCATGGAGATTTCCTGGGCGCGGTCGCCGCGGAAGTTGTAGAGGATCACGGAGTCGCCGTCGGCCATCTTGCCCACGGGCTGGCCGTTTTCGGCAATGACGAAGGCGGGCAGATCCTGGTCGATGACGCCCAGCTCGCTGCGGTAGGTCTCAATGGCTTCCTTGGCGGAGACAAACTGGCGGCCTTCACCGTGGACATGGGTCTCCCAGCCAGCCTTGACCATGGCCCAGTTGGCCTGGTAGCGGTCCATGGTGACCTGCATACGGCCGCCGCCGGAGGCGATCTTGCCATCGAAGGTGGCGTCGTTCAGGGTAGCCAGCACATCCTCCAGCTGCTGCACATAGTCCAGGGCGGAGGTGGCGGGCACATCGCGGCCGTCCAGCAGGATGTGGCAGCGCACGCGGGCAATGCCCTCGGCCTTAGCCTGACCCAGCATGGCGATGAGGTGGCTGATGTTGGAATGCACATTGCCATCGGACAGCAGGCCGATGAAGTGCATGGTGGAATTGTTGGCCTTGCAGTTGCCAGCCAGATCCTTCCAGGCCTCGGAGGTGTAGATCTTGCCGGACTCGATGGACTCGTTCACAAGCTTGGCGCCCTGGGAGTAGATCTGGCCGCAGCCCAGCGCGTTGTGGCCGACCTCGGAGTTGCCCATGTCGTCGTCAGAGGGCAGGCCGACGGCGGCGCCGTGAGCCTTGATGATCTGCCAGGGGTTATTGGCCTTCAGTTCGTCCAGGGTGGGGGTGGTGGCGGAGAGCACCATGTTGCCCAGGGTCTCGGGGGTCTCGCCCACGCCGTCCATCACAACCAAAACAACGGGTTTATTCATAGAAAAAGCAGCCTCCTGTTCGTGTAGGTGCAATTAACGCATACACCAATAGAATAGTGCATTGTGAGGGAATTGTCAATAAAATTCGTGTGGGCGATGGATGGAGCTTTCCACCTCATCAGTCGCCTTGCGGCGACAGCTTCCCCTCAAGGGGAAGCCATGGTGCATGGCCGTGCATAAAGCCTTCCCCTTGAGGGCGCGACGCGTTAAGAAAATATGCCAGTGGCATATTTTTAGCCAAAGCGGGGAGCAATCTACGATTGCGACCTGGAAAAGGTGGCCGAAGGCCGGATGAGGTGGAAAGCTCCATGCTCCACTTGTTGAAGAGGTGAAACGCTGCGCTGCACTACGTGTCCCCCCTTGCTTGACGAACATTCCCGGAAACGATATAATGTTTTTCAACTGTGTTATATCAGTAAGGAGGAAGCAAGCGAATGAAAAAGAATCGCAAGCGCGCCAATGGCAAAGCAAAGTCCTTGATCGCGCTGATCGTTGTGCTGGTGCTGACCATTGTTGTGGGCGTGGTGGGTGTAGCCGGTATGCCCCTGGATGCCCGCGGCCTGCACCGCCTGAAGGGCTGGATGCCCACCCCCAATGCGGAAAACTGGCCGGAAGCCCTGGCGCTGGGTCTTGACCTGCGGGGCGGCGTGTATGTGGAATATTCCGCTGCGCAGAATGAGGACATCGAGGCCGACTTCAGCACCCTGATGGAGGGCACCATTGCTGTGATCCAGCAGCGCCTGACCGACAAGGGCTATGCCGAAAGCACCGTGCAGCGCGTGGGCAGCGACGGCATCCGCGTGGAGATCCCTGATGTGACGGATCCCGCCGCTGTGTTGGAGCTGATCGGCAACCCTGCCAAGCTGGAGTTCATGACCCCCGACGGCAATGTGTTCATGGAAGGCTCCATGGTGGAGACTGCTACTTATTATTATGACCAGGGCGACCATCAGGTGGCCTTCAAGCTCACCGACGAGGGCGCGAAGATCTTTGCCGATGTGACCGCTGCCAACATTGGCCGCAGCCTGAGCATCTACCTGGACGGCGAATTGCTGATCGATCCCCAGGTGGAGACCCCCATCACCGGCGGCAGCGGCGTGATCAACGGCATGGGCAGCGCCGAGCGTGCCAAGACCATCGCCGCGCAGATCCAGTCCGGCGCGCTGCCCCTGGAGCTGACCCAGCAGAAGGTGGACACCGTGTCCGCCACCCTGGGCGACGATGCCCTGTCCACCTCCGTCACCGCGGCCATCATTGGCATCCTGCTGGTGATGGCGGTGATGATCCTCCGCTATCGCCTCAACGGCGTGGTGGCCTCCTGGGCGCTGTGCATTTACATCATTGTGCTGTTCCTGCTGCTGGCGGTGCTGCCCGGCATTCAGCTCACCCTGCCCGGCCTGGCCGGCATCGTGCTGGGCATCGGCATGGCGGTGGACGCCAACGTGATCATCTTCGAGCGCTTCAACGAGGAAGTCCGCAATGGCCGCCCGCTGAAGGCCGCCGTCCGCGCTGGCTTCAAGAACGCCATGTCCGCCGTGCTGGACGCCAACGTCACCACCCTGATCGCCGCTGTGGTGCTGCTCATCTACGGCACCGGCTCCATCCAGGGCTTTGCCAAAACGCTGCTGCTGGGCGTGGTGGTGTCCATGTTCACCGCCATCGTGGTGACCCGCTTCCTGATGCGCCACATCATCAATCTGGTTGCCAATGAAAAGCTGTTCACGTCCGGCGTGAAGGCTGTGAAGGAGGAGCAGGTATGACGATCAAGAATCATTCGAAACTCTGCCTGATGGTCTCCGCGGCCATCATGGTCGTTGCCCTGGTGATGAGCCTGTGCGGCTGGGGCGTGAATATGGGCATTGATTTCTCCGGCGGCCTGGCCATGCAGTACAACATGGGCGGCACCTTTGCTGAGAGCGATGTTTCCGCCGTGCTGAAGGACATGGGCGTGGGCGACTTTACCGTGACCACCCAGGGCGCTGACAAGGACGAGGTGACTGTGCGCATCAAGTCCGTGGGCGAGGACGATGTGCAGGCCGTGCAGGCTGACTTTGAACAGCAGCTGAAGGCCGCCTATCCCAACCTGTCCCAGGCGGGCGACGTGAACTACGTGGGTCCTGTGGCAGGCGCCACCCTTTTGAAGAACGCCTTCTGGTCGGTGGTGATCGCCAGCGGGCTGATGCTGGTGTACATCGCCTTCCGCTTTGATTTCAACTCCGGCGTGGCCGCCGTGGCCGGCCTCCTGCACGATGTGCTGATGATGCTGGCCTTCATGGTGATCCTGCGCAATGTGGTGCAGATGAACTCTTCCTTCATCGCCGCCATGCTGACCATCGTGGGCTATTCCATCAATAATACCATCGTCATCTTCGACCGCATCCGCGAGAACGCCCGCAAGATGCCCACCGAGGATCGCGTGGACGTGGTGAACCGTTCCATCAAGGAATGCCTGGGCCGTACCATCAATACCACCCTCACCACCCTCATCACCATCACCGCCCTGTATATCCTGGGCGTTGACGCCATCAAGGAGTTCGCCCTGCCCATCATCATCGGCATCCTCTCCGGCGTCTACTCCGCCAACATGATCAACGGCTACATCTGGGCCGCCCTTGAAAACCACAAGTGCAGGAAGGCGTGACCAAAGGGGCTCTGCCCCTTTGGAAACCCCGCCAAAGGGTCTTCGACCCTCTGGACTCCCTTTTTGGGTGCCGTGGCGGGGTTTTTCCTTTGCGGGGGTCACGGCGCGAATACGGTCGCGCCGCGACGCGGGGGATGCGGCTTTCCACCTCATCAGTCGCCTTGCGGCGACAGCTTCCCCTCAAGGGGAAGCCATAGCGCATGGCCATGCAAAAGCCTTCCCCTTGAGGGGAAGGTGGCCGAAGGCCGGATGAGGTGGAAAGCTACACCTTGTGCCAAGTTCCTTGGCTGTGTATATGTAGCGATCGCCCGCCCGTCCACACGCTCAATTCCGAATTCCGCATTCCGAATTCCGAATTGCTCCCCCATTGTAGGGGCGATCTGCGATCGCCCGCCTCACATCCTGTTATTTGGAGTTGACCATATGCTGCAATTCATCAAGCGCGGTGTGGAGCGCGAGGCTGCCCCCATTGGCGACCTGCCGGTATGGCTGTCGTCTCTTTTGCGTACCCGCGGCATCGATACCCCGGAGAAGGCAGAGCGCTTTTTGCACCCCAGCCTGGAGCAGCTGCACGATCCTTATCTCATGCAGGGCATGGAGAAGGCGGTGCGGATCATCCGCGAGGCCATTGCGGCGGGGGACAGAATGCTGATCTACGGTGACTATGACGTGGACGGCGTGTGTGCCACCTCCATCTTGATGGAAACCCTGGGGGAGATGGGCGCGCAGGTGGATTTCCGCATTCCCAGCCGCCATGGCGAGGGCTATGGCCTGAACTGCGATGCGGTGCGGGAGATCGCCAGGGAGCACAAGCTGCTGATCACCGTGGACTGCGGCGTGACCAACCATGAGGAGGTCAAGCTGGC
>JAFTPN010000053.1 GCA_017463245.1 Clostridia bacterium | reverse complement strand
CTGAAGGAGTGCCGCCTGTTCGGCCGGGGGGTGATCCCCTCCACGCTGCACAAGTGGCGCTTCATCAGCGAGCCGGACGTGCTGCTCATCACCGACGCCCTCACCGATGTGGACACCGCCGCCCTGGCTGACTGGTGCGCCGGCAGCACCGTGGCGGTGTGCGCCCTCACCAAGCCCACGGGGGATATCCTTTCTCTTACCGATGCCCTGTGGGATGCCGGGCTGCGCGCCACGCCCCTGTATGGCAGCTACCGTGCCGTGGAGGGCGACGCCGCCAAAAAGCTTTCCGCCTGGAAGGAAAAGCCCCTGGTGAAGACCCTCACCGGCTGGGTGCGGTATTATCAGCCCCTGCTGGCAGTTTCCGGCAGCGAGGTGGTGAAGCAGCTGCTCCCCACCGCCTGCGCCAACGCCTGCGATTACAATTACGAAACCGAATCCGCTGCCAGCTACGGCCTGTGGATCGTGCCGGACAGCTGCCACATCACCGATGATGTGACCGCCCGCATCGCCGCCCTGGCTCCCCGCAGCTACGACGCGCTCCGCGCCTTCTGCACCGAGGAATTTGCCTCCGCCCAGCACGGCGACCCTGCCACCATCCCCTATCCCGCCGAACGCCTGGAGAACGGCTACCTGGCCGAGGGTGAGTTCCTCCACGAGGATCCGGAGGGCGGCCTGTGGGCATACCTGTCCTCCACCGTGCAGGTGGAGATCATCCGCTACCAGCAGGCCGATCCCCTGCGGGTGTGGTTCATCACCGATGTGAAGTTCAAGCCGGAAAGCGAGAAGTTCCAGCAGGTGCTGTACGCCAACGCCTCCTTCAAGGATCAGCAGATCTACCCGGAGACCCTGGCGCAGACCTCCAACATGGTGCTGGCCATCAACGGCGACTATTACCCCTACCGGCTGGATCGCAGCCAGCCCGCGGGCAACATCCTGCGCAACTACAAGGTGCTGTACAACCACAAGAGCAAGGGCGGCTTCCCCAACCTGGACACCGTGGCTCTGCTGGACGACGGCACCCTGGAGGTCTACGCGGGCAGCGAGATCACCGCTGACGCCCTGGCCGAGCGTGGCGACGTGCACGACGCTCTGTCCTTCGGCCCCTATCTGGCCCGGGACGGCAAGCTGCGCATCTACAACGGTTCCTCCTGGGACGCCAAGGAGCCCCGCACCGCCATCGGCATGATCGAGCCCGGGCATTACCGCATCATCACCGTGGAGGGCCGCATGCCCAAGGGCGGCCACCAGGGCGTGAACCTGAACGACCTGGCCAAATTGATGTACGCCCAGGGCGTGACGGAGGCCTTCAACCTGGATGGCGGCAGCACCTCGGTGCTGATCTTTATGGGTACCAAGCTGAACCAGACCGGCAAGGGCAACAGCGTGGGCAAGCCCCGCAACCAGCATGAGCTGTTTGGCGTGGGAACCTCCCAGCTGACCCACACGGATATGCTGAAATCAAAGTAAAGGGGACGAACGCCCATGCGCAAGCTGCTCTTCCTTCTGTGTGCGATGCTTCTTTTCGCCCTGCCCGCCGTGGCTGAGAACATCCCCGGCATGGTGGACATGACCCACCTCACCGAGCTGAAGGACAAGGAAGTACCCGCCCTGGTGGAAAAGCTGAATGCCACCAACCTGGTCAAGGCCTGCGACCTGCGGGGCGTGAAGATCTCCCGCGAGGCTCAGCTGAAGCTGCTGGACAATTGCCCCAACGTGGACTTCTACTGGGAGGTGGACGTGAACAAGTCCGCCGTGGACAACCACGTGACCCACCTGAACCTGGACGAACTGCCCAACAAGGTGGGCTACAAGAAGTTCAAGGACATGCTGCGGTGCTTCTCCAACCTGGAGGAGATCACCATGTTCAGCTACCGCTACTCCCTCAAGGAAATGGAGTCCATCTTTGCCGATTTCCCCCAGATCGAGTTCCATTGGACCATCCGGCTGGACAACTACCTCATCCCCAATGACGCCACGGCCTTCTCCACCAACAAAGGCCGCCGGGAACCCCGCTACACGCCCCAGCAGCTGCGGGCACTGAGCTACTGCGAGAACCTGGTGGCGCTGGACGTGGGGCACAACAATGTGTCCGATCTTTCCTTCCTCACCCAGTGGCCGGGGCTGCGCATTTTCATCTGCGTGGATTCCCGCACCCCGGTGAAGGACATCTCCCCCCTGAAGGATATGCACGATTTGGAATACGTGGAGCTGTTCATGCAGAACATCACGGACATCTCCGCCCTGGAGGGCAAGACCAAGCTCCTGGACCTGAACCTGTGCTACAACGATATCACCGACCTCACGCCCCTGCACTCCTGCGTGAATTTGCAGCGGCTGTGGATCTCCAACAACAAGCACCTGCCCCAGGAGCAGATCGACGCCCTGCAGGCCGCCCTGCCCAACCTGGTGATCGAGACCGAAACCAAGAAATCCACCGAGGCCGGCTGGCGGGAGCATCCCCGCTACTTCACCATGCGGGAAAGCTTTGAATCCCACTACTACGTTCCCTTTTCCGAATAATGGAGGTGTATTGCCATGACGTTTGAAACTTCCTGGCTCTCTGATCCCACCATCTTCGCCGTGAACCGCCTGCCTGCGGTGTCTGACCACCAGATCTACCGCTCCGTCAGCGAAGCCGATGCGGACATGTCCTCCCTGGTGCGCAGCCTGGACGGCACCTGGAAGGCGCACTTCGCCCTCTGCCCTGCCGAGGCGCCGGAGGCGCTGCTGAATAGCGCCGATGGCGATGCGCAGCTGCGGGACATCACCGTTCCCGGCGAGTTCCAGCTGCAAAACCCCGAGTGGGACGCACCCCAGTATGTCAACGTGCAATACCCCTGGGATGGCCGCGAAGCCCTTGTGCCGCCCCAGGTTTCCGAGACCTATAACCCCACCGTGACCGCCATCCGCACCTTTGAGCTTTCCGCTGCCGACCTGGACTGCGGCCGCGTGGTGCTGACCTTCGGCGCGGTGGAATCCGCCGTGGCGCTGTATATCAACGGCCAGTTCGTGGGCTACAGCGAGGACAGCTTCACCCCCCATCACTTCGATGTGACCCCCTTCGTGCAGGAGGGCTGCAACCGCCTGGCTGCCCGCATCTTCAAGCGCTGCTCCAGCACCTGGATGGAGGATCAGGACTTCTGGCGCTACAGCGGCATCCACCGCAGCGTGACCCTGACCTTCGAGCCCAGGACCCACCTGGCGGATATTTTCGTCCGCACGCCCCTGACGGAAAACTACACCTGCGCTCACCTGGAGGCGGATATCACCCTCCACCGCCCCCAGGGCAATGTGACCGCCGTGCTGCAATCCGCCTCCGGCGAGGTGTTGCTGGTGGACTCCCAGCCCGCAGCTGAAACGCTGCACATCGCCCGCGAAGTGCCCGGCGTGAAGCTGTGGTCTGCTGAGGAACCCAACCTGTACGCCCTCACCATCACCCTCACCGATGATAACGACGAGGTGGTGGAGGTCTCCCGCCTGCAGGTGGGCTTCCGCCAGTTTGAGATGATCGACAAGATCATGCATCTCAACGGCAAGCGCATCGTGTTCCGGGGCGTGAACCGCCACGAGTTCGACCGCGACCTGGGGCGCGTGGTGACCCATGATATGCTGATGAAGGACATCCGCAATATCAAGGCCATGAACATCAACGCCATCCGCACCAGCCACTACCCCAACACCTCCGAGTTCTACCGCCTGTGCGACCGCTACGGCCTCTATGTTATCGACGAGAACAACATCGAGACCCACGGCTCCTGGGCGTCCATGCACGACTGGGTGCTGCCCGGTGACCAGCCCGAATGGCTGCCCATGACCCTCGACCGCGGCCGTTCCATGCTGGAGCGCGACAAGAACCACGCCTGCATCCTCCTGTGGAGCTGCGGCAACGAGAGCTGGGGCGGCAAGAACCTCTACGAGCTGAGCCAGTTCTTCCGCCAGCGCGACCCCAGCCGCCTGGTGCATTACGAGGGCGTTTCCTGGGACACCCGCTACCCCGCCACCACCGACGTTCACAGCCGCATGTACTGCAAGGCTGCGGAGATCGAGGAATACCTGAACGGCGATCCCGACAAGCCCTTCATCAACTGCGAATACATCCACGCCATGGGCAACTCCCTGGGCGGCATGAAGCACTACACCGACCTGGAGGACAAGTATCCCATGTACCAGGGCGGATTCATCTGGGACTATGTGGATCAGTTCCTGCGCACCACCGCCCCCAACGGCCACACCCGCATGACCCTGGGCGGCGACTGGGGCGACCGCCCCACCGACTGGGAGTTCATCGGCAACGGCATCGTGATGGCCGACCGCAGCCTCTCCCCCAAGGCGCAGGACGTGCGCTACCTGTATCAGGACGTGCGCCTGACCCCCGATGCCGCGGGCGTCACCGTAGAGAGCCGCCGCCTGTTCGCCACCCTCACCGGCTTGACGCTGAAGTGGAGCATCGCCTGCGATGGCAAAACCCTGCGCGAAGGCGGTCTGCTGCTGCCCAATGTTGCCCCCGGCGAGAGCCTCCACCTTGACCTGCCCTACGGCGAGGTGCCGGAAAACGGCCTCTTGGCAGCCACCTGCCAGCTGCTGCACAAGAACCACCCCGTGCTGGAAGATGGCACGATCATAGCCGTGGGTCAGACCATCCTGCGGGATGCTGCACCCAAGGCCGAAGCCCCCGCCTGCGCCCCCGCCCCCGTTTGGGGCGATACCAACGTGGGCATGCACACCGATGCCCTGTCCGTGCTGTTCCAGAAGGGCAAGTTCGGCATGATCTCCTTCAAGGACAAGCTGGGGCGCGAAAGCCTGCTGCGCGCGCCGCTGCTCTCCCTGTTCCGCGCCCCCACGGACAACGACCGGGGCAATGGCGACGATGTACGCCAGGGCATCTGGCACGCAGTGAGCCGCCACGCCTTTGTGTCCAGCGATGAACCCGTTTACGAGAACGGCTGCCTCACGCTGCCCTACCACTACGCCGCGCCCCTGCTCCCCGGCACGGACATCACCGTGACCTACGCCATCCGCACCCCCGATGAGGTGGAAGTCACCCTGAACTGGCCGGGCGTGGAAAACCAGCCCGACCTGCCCGCCCTGGGACTGAGCTTCCAGCTGGATCCCCGGCTGAACCAGGTGAGCTACTACGGCTACGGCCCCGAAGAGAACTACGTTGACCGCAAGGAAGGCGCGCTGCTTGGCAGCTACACCTATGCCGTGAACGACGGCTGGACGCGCTACGGCAATCCCCAGGAGAGCGGCAACCGCACGGGCGTGCGCCGCATGGCCATTACCGATCAGGCAGGCCACGGCGTGGAGGTCTCCGGCGACGGACTGGAGATCAGCGTGCAGCCCTACCTGCCCGAGGAAGTCATGGCCGCTGCCCACCCGGAGGAGCTGCAAGGCTCCTGCCGCACCGTGCTGGACGTAGCACTGTTCCGCAAGGGCATCGGCGGCGACGACAGCTGGGGCGCGCCCGTGCTGCCCCAGTACACCTATCCCTCCGATAAACCCTATACCCTGACCTTTACCATAAAGGCGCTGTAAGCGCACATCATCAAACAGCAAGCCACGCCAGCGGGTGTGGCTTGCGATTTCTTGTATTGCCTTAATTGAATAAAACCTGCAAACTTGAATCTGCGAGGATGATACTATGGAATTTCCATTGACCCTTTATTATGATACCGAGGTAACAGATGTCGAAATCAAAGATTCGTCCCATGGCGATAGCGACTTTAGAAAAGCGTACATCGTAAATGACGGTGTTTCTAAGATTGTCATTAAGCATTTCTCCAATTCCTTCAGCAATGAAAAAAGAATTATTGGTTGGTTTCGACTGATGGAGGAATACCGTAAAATTGGCCTGTATTGTCCTGCCATTATCCCCAACTGCCACGGGGAACTGCTTTACAGGCATACGGTAGATGGTAGGGATTATTTCGTTTACGCCGAAGAGTTTTCGGCTTTCCAAACAGCCGAACAGTTAAATGTAGAGAAACGACAGTATATGCCCGATGCATTACGCACCTTGGGAACAATAGCATCAAAACGGTTGGATTTTCTGGATTTCCCATCTGCTTACTGTCTGTTGGAGCCTTTTGCAGGCGAGGATACCACAGATGAAGAAACCGAATGTGCGTTGCTTTTTCTGGACTTCATCAAGAAGAATCTGCCGCAGCATTTACCACGGGCAGAAAAGCTAATAGATTTATTCTATAAAAACCAAGAGGAATGCAGAAAAGTTTATGACTCTTTGCCCACATCCTGCTTTCAGGCGGATTTGAACAGCAGCAACATTCTTCTTGATGACAATCTAAAATTTGTTGGTCTGTTTGATTTTAATTTGTGTGGCAAGGAGAAAATTCTTAATTACGCCATGCGAGAGGCTCTTTGGGCAACTTACCAAGACTGTTTGGTAGACAAGGACAATAACTATATTTTCTATTTTGATAAGAAACTTGACGATATTCGAATGAAAACCTTCCTCGAAAATATGTCATATATTCAAGAAACATATGCATTCAGCGATGAGGAAAAAAAGGCATTTCCTGTTTTGCTTCGCTACATCAATACATTCTGGTGGTATTCCCTGTCAGAGCTTGAGGTTTTCAGTCAAGATGATAGTAAAGTAGAAAAAATGCTCGATTGGTTTGAGCTGCAAATGACACGTAGCGATATCGTGTTAGTTTAATTATTCCCAATTCCCCGGGCATCCACCCTCCCCGGATGCCCGGTTTTCTTTGCCCGCCGTTATCCATTTCTCATGGCATTTTCACTTGCCCGCCACTTTATCATATGGTATACTATTACTGTTATTGGGAATCAAGGAGGGCTTATGAAACCTCGCACAAAACAAATTCTGAATTTTGCGTTCATCTTCGGCACGCTGGCTGTGGTACTGCTCCTTGGCTTCAACGGGCAGGAAATGTCCGGCGCTATTGAGGCGCTGAAAAGCATCGCTCCCCATTGGATCATCCTGTGCGTTCTGGCCTGGGGCGGCTATCTGCTGTTTGATGCGCTGAGCGTTCACCACTTCCTCAAGTGTCAGGGGCACGCCATCCCGCTGGCCTCCTCGCTGTTCGTGGCCATCCAGGGTATGTATTATTCCAACATCACCCCCGGCGCCAGCGGCGGCCAGCCCATGCAGGTCTATTATCTCAAAAAGCGCAATGTCCCCATCGGCATCGGCACCTCGGCGCTCACGGTGAAGCTCTTCGCCTTCCAGTTCATGCTGGCGGTGCTGGGCACGGTTTTGTGGATCGCCTACAAGGACTACATCGCCCTGCAGCTGGGCGGCAATATGTGGATCCTGGTCATCGGCTATGTATACAATGTGATCGTGGTGGCCTTCACCGTGCTGATGGCCACCAGCAAGCGCCTGGTTCGCTTCTTCGTGATGCTGTTTATCAAGGCGGGCGTTAAGCTGCGCATCGTTAAGGATCCCGCCGCCACCCAGGCCAAGTGGGAGGACGTGATCGACACCTTCCACAACAGCGTGATGATGATCACCCGCCGCCCCATGGATCTGGTGGTGCAGCTGATCATCGCCACCGCGCAGATCCTCGCCCTCATGGCGGTGACCTTCTTCATCTACCACGCCTTCAAGCTCACCGGCACCAGCTATGGGCAGATCACTACCCTGGGCATCATGCTCTACACCTCCGCGGCCTACACGCCCCTGCCCGGTGCCTCCGGCGCGCAGGAGGGCGTCTTTGCCCTGTATTACTCCCAGGTCTTCCCCGATGGCATCCGCCTGATGGCGCTGCTGCTATGGCGCTTCTTCACCTACTACATCACGCTGATCGTGGGCGCCATCGTTTCCGTGGCCAATGGTTTCCGCACCGGCAAAAAGAAGCCCGCCGGGGATTGACAAAGCCCCGCACCCATGCTATGATTTTACCAATCGTTTCCATGAAGGAAGCACAAGGACTGACGTCCTGCTTTCTTCATGGTATTTTTTTATTGAGAGAGAGGAATCTGCAATGCAAAAGAAGTCCCCGCTTTATCGAATGATCGTCATCGCCGTGCTGCTGGCGCTGGGCATGGTGCTGCCCTTCCTCACCGGGCAGATCCCCACCATCGGCCAGGCCATCAGCCCGCTGCACATTCCCGCGTTCATCGCCGGGCTCACCTGCGGCTGGGGCTGGGGCATGGCGCTGGGCCTGGTGCTGCCCATTCTGCGCAGCTTTGTGTTCGGCATGCCGCCGCTGGTGGCTGTGGCCATCCCCATGGCCTTTGAGCTGGCGGCCTATGCTATCGTATGTGGCGTGCTCTATCCCCTGCTGCGCGGGCGCATGAAGCGCCTCCCCGCCATGCTGGCGGCGCTGATCATCGCCATGGTGGCCGGGCGCATCGTGGGCGGCGCGGCCAAGGCCATTGTGATGGGCATCACCGGCAGCGGCTTCACCTTCTCCATGTTCATTTCCAGCTACTTTGTCACCACCGCCGTGGGTGCGCTGATCCACCTGATCGTAGTCCCCGTGGTGGTGCTGGCGCTGGAAAAAGCACATCTTTCTCCCAACGCTTGACGAAAAAAGCTTGCTGCGGTATCATGATAAATTGAAAACGACCTCCAAAAGGAGTTTATCATGCGCAACAAGAATTTATGGATTATTCTAACCGTTCTGGTGCTGATCGCCGCTGTGTTCGCCGCAGCGCTGCTGATGAAGCCCACCCCTGCCGCCATCACCGGCGGGCAGATCGATGCCGCACCCACCGCTACCACCACCGATTTGGCTACCGCTGCCCCCGTCACCGAGGCGCAGGCCTATCTGCTGGTCACCGTGGGCAGCGTGACCTATCAGCCCCTTCCCCTGCAGGGCGAGGGCGAATTCTCCCTCACCCAGGGTGAAAGCGGCATGGTGAACACCATCCACGTGACTCCCACCAGCGTGTGGATGGCCGAATCCACCTGCGATAACCAGGACTGCGTGGATCAGGGCGTGGTTGACCTTGCCACCATGGACAGCCGTGTGCTGGGCAACATGATCATCTGCCTGCCCCACCAGGTGACGCTGGAACTGTACACCGCCGCAGAGATGGAAGCCATCATTGCATCCCTGGAGGAGGCTGCGCCATGACCAATCGCGAAAAGACCCAGCGCATCGCGCTCTCCGGCCTGCTGGTGGCGCTGATGCTGGTGCTGGGCTATGTGGAAAGCCTGATCCCCGTGGCCGCGGGCATCCCCGGCATCAAGCTGGGGCTGAGCAACGGCGTGCTGATCTTCGCCATCTACATGCTGGGCATTCCCACCGCCTTTGTGCTGATGGTGCTGAAGGTGGTTCTCTCCGGCCTCATGTTCGGCGGCGTCAGCGCCATGATGTACGCCTTTGCCGGCGGCCTTCTGAGCATGATCTTCATGAGCGTGCTCAGCCGCATCAAGGGCGTCCACGTGGTGGTGGTCAGCATGATCGGCGGCGTGATGCACAATGTGGGTCAGGTAGGTCTGGCCATGGTGATGCTCTCCACCCCCAAGCTTATGTATTACATGGCCATCCTGATGGTGGTCGGCCTGGGCTGCGGCGCCCTCACCGGCGTGTGTGCCGACAGCGTGATGAAGCATTTGAAAAAGCTGCGCAAGTAAAGCAGGAGGTTTGCCCCATGAAGATCTCTTCCGAAATATTCGCCATTGCCGAGATCGTGGGCGAGCAGCAGGCGCTGGTGTCCATGGGCAAGGCTGGCTTTGACGCCTGGGACTTTTCCATGTTCGATATGTGCCAGTTCGACTGGAACCGCCAATGCGCCATCCCCACCAGCCACCCGCTGGCCGGGCAGAACTACCTGGCCTTTGCCCGTGAGCTGAAGAAGATTGGCCTGGACAACGGCATGGTGTGCAACCAGTCCCACGCGCCCTTCCCCACCCATTGCCCGGAGATCCGCGGGTTCTACCAGCGTGCCATTGAGTGCACGGCGGAGGCAGGCGGGCAGATTTGCGTCATTCACCCGGACAACTATTCCCCCGCCGAAAAGAACGCGGAAATGTACCAGGAGCTGCTGCCCTTTGCGAAAGCCTGCGGTGTGAAGATCGCCACCGAGAATATGTTCAACTGGGACAGCGAAAAGGACGAGTCCGTGTTCGCCGCCTGCGCCTCTGCGGAGAGCTTCCTGGAACACCTTAACGCCGTGAACGACCCCAGCCTGGTGGCCTGCCTGGACATTGGCCACGCGGAAATGCGGGGCGCTGGCGGCGGCGCGGTGCGCATGATCCACGCCCTGGGCAAGCATGTGCAGGCTCTGCACCTCCACGACAACGACCGCTGGCACGACTCCCATCAGATCCCCTTCACCATGGGCATCGACTATGCGCCCATCGTGCAGGCGCTGAAGGACATCGGCTACCAGGGCTACTTCACTCTGGAAGCCTCCAACTGTATGCAGGGCTACACCCCCGACCAGGTGGACGCCCGCGTGGCCGAAATGGCCGCCGCTGCCAGAAGGCTGGCGGAGATGTTTGAAGCATAAACACCACAAAACCCGACCTGAACAGGTCGGGTTTTACTTATCTTCGATATATTCGAGAATATCACTCACCGGGCATTGCAGGATAAAGCACAGCTGATCCAGCGTCTTGGTGCTGATGGCCTCGCCGTGTTTCATCCTGTGCAGGGTGTTGGCCGACAAGCCCTGCTTGAATATTAACTGATACTCCGTTATGCCCTTGCGCAGGAGCGTTTCATAAAACGGTCGATAGGAAATCATTTCACATCACCGTTTTTATTTTAGCCTACTTAATGTATTGACTATGCTTAATATATTGAGTATAATAAGGTCAAAAGCACGGTTCAAAAAAGGAGGATAAACAAATGATGAAGCGCCTGTTGGCATCCCTGCTGATTGTGATTCTTTCACTAAGCATTTTCAGCACATCGCTGGCCGATGTAGAGTCTTACTCTTTTAATCCCTTCGTTATTTCCGATCTGGACGCCCTTGCTACAGCAGGCAAGGCCGTACAAAGCAGTAACCGCGCATTCACCGCCGCTGCGCTTTTGCTTGAGCATACGCTCTACCAGGCAACCAATGGCATTGAAATTGAAAACACACCCGTATGGAAAGATTGTGTCATCGGACGAAAAGAAAGCATCGTTTCTGTCGCCTACGACATGGATGATCAAGGTTCACTTGTACTGGTTTATGACACCGTCAATCACGAAATTGCAGCAGCAATCATCGATGCCTCGCCCTTTATCATGAAAACTGTATATGACAACGATGGATACTCATCGGTCAATACTGTTGATGGCGAGGAATGGTCTGACCTTTTCCAAGAAATGCTGCAATTGTTCATCGATGCCTTCAACGAATAATCAAAACAATGTCATAAGGCACACAGCCCACCCGCTGTGTGCTTTTCCATTGCGTCCTTCAAAGCACCTGTAGGGGCGAACTGTGTTCGCCCGCCACCTTGCACCTCCCGCCCAGTTGGTTCCATGCGCCACGCCGCGGGCGATCACAGATCGCCCCTACACATGCACCGCCATGCTACAGCCCCCGCCCGGTGCCCACCATTTCAATTCCGAATTCCGCATTCCGAATTCCGAATTATCTTCGCCTTTCCCTTGACAAAATCTTGTCCAGCGCCTATGATAATTGGGTATGACTATACACTATGGAGGGAATCAACCATGGCTGAACTGACGATGGATAAGCTCAAGGCTCTTTGTCAGAACCGCGGCTTCATTTTTGCTGGCTCCGAAATCTACGGCGGCCTGGCCAATACCTGGGACTTCGGCCCCCTGGGCGTGGAGTTCAAGAACAATATCAAAAAGGCCTGGTGGCAGAAGTTTGTGCAGGAAAGCAAGTACAACACCGGCCTGGACTGCGGCATCCTGATGAACCGCGAGGTGTGGGTCGCTTCCGGCCACGTGGGCGGCTTCAACGACCCCCTCATGGACTGCAAGGCCTGCAAGGCTCGCTTCCGCGCTGATAAGCTCATCGAGGACTTCACGGGCGGCGCCGAGACCGGCGACGGCTGGAAGAACGAGGAGCTGGAGCAGTACATTGCCGAGCATGACATCGTTTGCCCCGTGTGCGGCAAGAAGGATTTCACCGGCATCCGTCAGTTCAACCTGATGTTCAAGACCCATCTGGGCGTGAACGAGGCCTCTGCCTCCGAGGTGCTGCTGCGCCCCGAGACCGCCCAGGGCATCTTCGTGAACTTCCTCAACTCCATGCGCACCACCCGCAAGAAGCTGCCCGCCGGTATCTGCCAGATCGGCAAGTCCTTCCGCAACGAGATCACCCCCGGCAACTTCATCTTCCGCGTGCTGGAGTTTGAGCAGATGGAGCTGGAATTCTTCTGCAAGCCCGGTGAGGATCTGGAGTGGTTCAACTACTGGCGCTCCTTCTGCAAGGAGTGGCTGCTGAAGCTGGGCATCAAGGAAGAGAAGCTCCGCCTGCGCGACCACGAGCCGGAGAAGCTGGCCTTCTATTCCAAGGCTACCACCGACTTTGAGTACCTGTTCCCCTTCGGCTGGGGCGAGCTGTGGGGCATTGCTGACCGTACCGACTACGACCTGAAGCAGCACATGAACCACTCCGGCAAGTCCCTGGAATACATGGACCCCGTGACCAACGAGAAGTACATCCCCTATTGCGTGGAACCCTCCGTTGGCGTGGAGCGCCTGGTGCTGGCCTTCCTGTGCAATGCCTATGAAGAGGAAGAGCTGGAGGGCGGCGACGTGCGCACCGTGCTGCACCTGCACCCCGCCCTGGCGCCCTTCAAGGCCGCCGTGCTGCCCCTGCAGAAGAATAAGCTGGGCGGCCTGGCCAGCGAGATCCATGCCGAGCTGGCCAAGTACTTCCCCGTGGATTACGACGAGACCGGCTCCATCGGCAAGCGCTATCGCCGCCAGGACGAGATCGGCACGCCCTTCTCCATCTGCGTGGACTTCGACACCGAAGCCACCCAGTCCGTCACCGTCCGTGACCGCGACACCATGCAGCAGGAACGCGTCGCCCTCAAGGATCTCCGCCAGTACATCGAAGACAAAATGCGTTTCTAAGGGGCTTTGCCCCTTAACCCCACCAGAGGGGCGTTGCCCCTCTGGACTCCCCACCCAAGGGCTCTGCCCTTGGGAATCCCGCGAAGGGTCTTCGACCCTTTCGAAACCCACTTTCAGTTGTTGGAAGTGGGTTTTCTCTTTGCAGGGGTCACGGCGCAAATACGGTTGCGCCGCGACGCGGAGACTGTTAGGTTATGCACCGCCAAAAGCCTCCCTCCCCGAGGGAGGTGGCAGCCGCTTGCGGCTGACGGAAGGAGTGGTTCTGTAACTTGCCTCAACGCATTACTTGGCTGTGCACCTGTAGGGGCGATCTGCGATCGCCCGCCGTGCCACACTCTCAATTCCGCATTCCGAATTCCGAATTCCGAATTCAAAAAGCCGCTTCGTTTCGGGCAGGCTTTTTTCATCCACCCAAGGTTAACAATTCACAAACAAAATACAGATAAAACCGAAACAGCCATTTGTTACGCTTATCCTGTCAGCACGAGGGGCAGATCATCTGACCCGTAACAGCGATAGCTAGGAAGGAGATAAAACATGTGCGAGCAGAATAAAGCAACTCAGATTTCGGAGGAAGTATACAAGCAGAAGGCCATGGAACATGAGCTGACCGACTTGCCGGAAGTTGACCTGCAGGCGGTGGAAGATGGGCTGGTAAGCGCATATCACAAGGTGGAAGACGCTGTGACCTCCGGCTACAAAGCGATTGAGAATGGTGTAGTGGATGGCTACAAGCGGATCGAAACCGGTGTGGTAGAGGGCTTCACCAAAATGACGGACAAGTTTGTGGAAAAGTTTCTGACCCGGGAAGGCGAGACCGTGGAAGAAGCCAAGCAACGCATGAATGACACATTGCAAGAATGAGCGTGTGGATGCACCGCACCGAGTGCCTCCCATCCATGCGGAGGAAAGCATGTTGAAGAAGGGCTTGCTCCAGCGGCTGATCTGCACGTTGGTGAAAAGGTTTGCGCCGATGCTGCAAATTAACAAAACAAAAACACAAATCAAAACTTCCGAAAACATCCCTGCGATAAGATGGATCACGTCAACAGGACATAACATCAACATGATTTTGAGGAGGATATCACCATGACTGAGTTTTTCAAGAAGGCATTCGAGGATATGAAGGAAAGCGCCAAGGCGCAGCATGAAGTGGACAAGGCAAACTTCTCTGCCGCCAAGGCCGAGAGCAAGGCTCAGTGGGAGGAAGCCAAGGCCATGGGCAACCCCGAGACCCGCAAGGCTGCCCTGCAGGCTCAGCGCGACAAGCAGATCGAGGAAGCCAATGCGCGCAAGGCTGAGGCCGAGGCTCGCATCAGCAAGGCACAGGGCAAGTAAGCTACTGACATGCACAGGCTCCGGATGAATGACCCGAACGGGTTCTCCGGAGCCTGAACTTTTTCGCCCGCATAAACAAAACAGAAACATATCTGTGCTATACTGGGTGCGTAATCTGGAAATAGGAGCATCTGCCATGTTCAAAATTCTTGTTGTAGAGGACGACCGCGACCTCAACCGCACGGTGTGTGCGTTTCTGAACCGTTCCGGCTACGAGGCCACCGGCTGCCTGAATGCCAACGAGGCTTATGATGCCATGTATGAAACCATGTTCGACCTGATCGTGTCCGACATCATGATGCCGGGCGTGGACGGGTTTGAGTTTGCGAAGAACGTCCGGGCGCTGAATGAGACCATCCCCATCCTGTTCATGACCGCCAAGGACGATATTGCTTCCAAGCAGCGGGGCTTCCGCATCGGCGTGGATGATTACATGGTCAAGCCCATCGATCTGGATGAGCTGTTCCTGCGCATCGGGGCGCTGCTGCGGCGGGCGAAGATCGCATCCAGCCGCAAGCTGGAGGTGGGCGCTTTCATGATGGACGCAGATGAGTTCTCCGCCACCCTGAACGGCGAGGAGATCAGCCTGACCAAGCGGGAATTCAACATTCTGTACAAGCTGCTGTCCTATCCGAAAAAGACCTTCACCCGGCAGCAGCTGATGGATGAATTCTGGGACGCTGATTCCGAAACCGCGCCCCGGGCGGTGGATGTGTACATGACCAAGCTGCGCTCAAAGCTGGCAGACTGTGAGGATTTTGAGTTGAAAACCGTGCACGGACTGGGCTACAAGGCGGTGGTCAAGTGAAGCGGTTTATGCAAGGCGTGAACCACTATCTGGTGTTCTTCCTGATGACGGCCTTTCTGGTCACCTGCTGCATCATGCTCTTCACTTCCACGCTGATGGACTCGCTGGGCATCGTGCTCACCGGAGATAACCTTAGTACGGCGGCTAAGCTGACTTTCATCAACGTAGTGGGGCTGAGTCTGCTGTTTACGGTGATTGATGCACTGCGCCGCAAGCTGACCGTGGAGCGCACCGCCCGCCGAATTGCTGACGCGGCGAACAAGGTTGTTGCAGGGGATTTCTCCGTGCGCGTTCAGCCACCGAGCCGTTTGGGAACGGACGAGAATTTTCTTGAGATTATCCGTTGCTTCAACCAGATGGCGCAGGAGCTTTCCGGCGTGGAAACCCTGCGGACGGACTTTATCTCCAATGTGTCCCACGAGATGAAAACCCCTCTGGCCGTCATGCAGAACTACGGTACGCTGCTGCAAGCGCCCGATCTGCCCGACGAGCAGCGCATCGAATATGCTAAGGGCATTACCGAAAGCTCCCGCCGGCTGGCAGACATGGTCACCAACATCCTCAAGCTGAACAAGCTGGAAAACCAGCAGATCTTCCCTCATGCAGAAAAGTATGACCTGGGTGAGCAGCTGTGCGAGATCCTGCTGCAATACGAAAGCGTGTGGGAGCGGGAGAGCATCGACATTGAGACCGACATTGCTGAGGATGTACTGGTCAATGCTGACCGGGAGCTACTGAGTCTGGTGTGGAACAACCTGCTGTCCAACGCTTTCAAGTTCACGCCCCCGGCCGGCAGGGTAAGCCTGAGCCTGACTGCCACAAATCGCCACGCCATCGTCCGGGTAGCTGACACCGGCTGCGGCATGTCCGCCGAGACCGGCGCGCATATCTTCGAGAAGTTCTATCAGGGCGATACCTCCCACGCCACCCGGGGCAATGGCCTTGGGCTTGCGTTAGTAAAACGGGTGGTGGATATCGTCCACGGTGAGATCAGCGTGGAGAGCGAAGTGGGGCATGGCTCCACCTTCACGGTGAAGATCAGGAGAGCATGATGGACTGGAAAAAGATCGGGAAAGGGCTGCTGTTTCCGCATCCGCTGATGGTCGGGCTGCTGCTGCCTGCCGCGCTGGTGATGATGCTGGTTTGTGTGCTGCGGCAGGGTTCGGAGGCGCCGCTGACCATTGCATCCTATGCGCTTTCCTTTTATGGACTGGTGCTGGTATGCGTCCGTGTGCCAGAGATCATCCGCCTTGTGCAGCGCTTCCAGCAGGAGAACAGATATTATCTGCTGTACAAAAACGACGTGCAGCTGCGCATCAACATCTCCCTGTACGGAACCTTCGCCTTTAATGCGTTGTATGCGCTGTTCCAGCTGTGCCTGGGGCTGTGGCACCATTCGGCATGGTTTTACGCCATGGCGGTGTATTACCTGCTGCTGGCGGTGATGCGGCTGTCGCTGGTGCGCCACACAAGCCACCATGCTGCCGGTGAGGACAGCCGTACAGAGTGGCGCAAGTACCGCTTCTGCGGCTGGCTGCTGCTGGTGATGAACCTGGCGCTGGCCATCTTCACGCTGTACTTCGTGTTCCGCATCCGCACCTTTCTGCACCATGAGATCACCACCATTTCCATGGCGGCCTACACCTTTACCGCTCTGACGCTGGCGATCATCAATGCCGTCCGCTACCGCAAATACGGCAGCCCGGCGTATTCCGCTGCAAAGTCCATTTCGCTGGTTTCTGCCACGGTGTCCATGCTGACGCTGGAAAACGCCATGCTGACCACCTTTGGGCAGGACAGCAGCGAAATGTTCCGGCAGATCATCCTCGGCGCAAGCGGGGCCGCGGTGATCCTTGTGGTGCAAGGCATTGCGCTCTATATGATCGTCAACGCGCACAGAAAGCTGAAAATTAACAAATTTCAAACATAATCCAAGCAATTTACCAATAGCCGCTTGGTAGAATACATCCGTAATAAGAAGCAAACGAGGTTTTAGATGATGGAGAACAATCAGAGCAACACCTTCCAGTACACCTACTCCGCCAAGGAGCAAGCCCAGATCAAGGAGATCCGCAGCAAATACATCCCCAAGGAAGAGAACAAAATGGAGCAGCTCCGGCGGCTGGATGCCTCCGTCACGCAGAAGGCCACCATGCACGCGCTGATCGTGGGCATCATCGGTTCGCTGATTCTTGGCCTGGGCATGAGCTGCTGCATGGTCTGGTCCGACACTCTGTTCATCCCCGGCATTGTGATCGGCCTGGTGGGACTGACGGTGGCGAGCGTGGCCTATCCCCTGTACAACCGTGTGCTGAAGAAGGAGCGGGAGCGCATCGCCCCGGAGATCCTGCGGCTGACGGATGAACTGATGAAGTGAATAACAAAGCGCCTTGTGCCACGGAATAATGGGGCACAAGGCGCTTTTGCTAACAAAACATTGACAGAATCCATACATTTCGTCAACATAATTCAAACTTCATTCAAATATTCGTTTTGTAATATGAATATGCCAATTGGCAGGCTCATCATGCATAGGGGGAGGTGCAAGAAATGAACACTACCACGATCGTCATCATTGCTGTGGTCGCCGTTGTGGTTGTGATCGCCGGTGTTGTGATCGCAAAGAAGCGTAAGTAAGGCAATGTCCACCTGCGCCGCTGTCTTCGGGCAGCAGGCGCTTTTCATTTTCAGCAATCTTCAGCCATTACCATTTCACAACCATATCGGAATCATTTTGCAAGCCCTGTTGCTTTATTCTGCCAAAGGAATAAAGCGCAAAGGTGACCTCTTATGAACGCACTTGAGATCATAAACCTGTCCAAGCGCTTTCGCGGCATGTACGCCGTTGCCCCTCTGAACATGACCGTTCCCGTGGATGCGATTTAGTTCAGCGGCTTTCTGTCATTTCCTCGTCCGTATGCATTGCGTGGCCATGTACCCCACAAAAGTGCATTCCACCAGCACCACCTGGCCATCGCGGGTGGAGAGCATGTCCAGCACAGGCAGGTTAGCCATGCCCATGCTGCTCAGGTATTGGTAGACCACAATGGCCGCCAGCAGCAGCGCAGGGATCCACAAAAGGCCGGCGAAGGGTTCGCGGCGCTTGCCCGCGCCGGAAATGGGCAGCAGCAGCGCCAGGGTGACGCCCAGCAGGATGCCCTTGAGCACATTGCTCCAGAATCCCAGGCCGTTCATCACCGGCAGCAGCAGGCACAGGAGCAGCGCCAGCAGCAAGGGGGCGACCATCACGGTCAGTTTGCGCAGGAACATCACATTTCCTCCAGCATACGCTTTTCTTTGTCGGTCAGCTCCGCCTTTTCCAGCAGGTCAGGGCGGAACTTTTTGGTGGCGCGCAGAGATTCCTGCCGCCGCCAGGCCTTGATCTTCGCATGGTCGCCGGAAAGCAGCACCTCCGGCACCTCCAGGCCGTTCAGTTCACGCGGGCGGGTGTATTGGGGGTATTCCAGCAGCCCATCGGAAAAGGATTCCTCCTCCGGGCTTTCGGCAGAGCCCAGCACGCCGGGGATGAACCGCGCCACGCAGTCCGTCAGTACCATGGCCGCCAGTTCACCGCCGGTGAGAATGTAATCGCCAATGCTGATTTCTTCATCAATGCAGCTGTCCAGCGCCCGCTGATCCACGCCCTCGTAGTGGCCGCAGAGCAGGATGAGCTCCTCCTCCTGGGCAAGCTGCCGCGCCTTGGCGGTGGTCAGCGTGGTACCGCGAGGCCCCATGTAGATGCGCTTGCCGCTGAAGTTCTCCCCCATGGCCGCCGCCATGGCGTCCATGATGGGCTGGGCGAGCATCACCATGCCCGCGCCGCCGCCAAAGGGGTAGTCATCGGTATTCTTGTGCTTGCGGTCGGAAAAGGGGCGGATGTCGATGCACTCCACCTGGATCAGCCCCTGCTCCCTGGCGCGGCCAAGGATGCTGGTGTTCAGCACGCTTTCAAACATCTCCGGGAAGATGGTGAGAATCTTAATCTTCAAAAACAGCCACCTCTTGCAGCTTTTCAGCGCACACGTCGATGCGGCGGGCGGCCACATCCACGCTGGGGAACACGGCCTTCAGCGCAGGCGCCATAAAGCCCTTGCGCCCGTTGCGGAACACGTACACGTCCACGGGGCCATGCTGCAGCACATCGGTGAGCTTGCCCAGCACAGCGCCGCTTTCGTCCACCGCCTCGCAGCCGATGAGATCGACGATAAAGGTCTCGTCCTCCTGGGGCTGCACGGTCTGCTCCCGGCGGATGAACAGCTGGGTGCCGCGCAGGCGCTCCACCGCATTGGGCTCGGTGCAGTCGCCCAGGGTAATATAAGCAAAGCCGTCATGCACACGGGAGCATTTGGCGGCGATAGGTTCGTAGGTTTCGCCCTTCTGGATATAAAGGGTCTTCCAGCGGTGGAAGTCCTCCGGGTCGGCAGCGTAGGGCTTGATCTTTGCCTCGCCGCGGATGCCCTGGGGCTTGAGGACTTCGCCGATCATCAAATATTCGTTCATGTTGATGTTCTCCCTTAGTTAGTCAACCGGCGGGCGAACACAGTTCGCCCCTACAGATGCACAGCCAAGCATAGTGTTGAGACAAGCAGCAGAACCACTCCCTCAGTCAGCCGCAAGCGGCTGCCAGCTCCCTCGAGAGGGAGCCTTTTGGCTGTGCAAAATCAAACAATCCCCGCGTCGCGGCGCAACCGTATTTGCGCCGTGACCCCTGCTCGGAGACCACTTTGCTTGGCATCCCCGAAAGGGTTTCGAAAGGGTCGAAGACCCTTCGTGGGGTTTCCAAAGGGGCAACGCCCCTTTGGTGGTGGGAGTCCAGAGGGAGGTGAAACCTCCCTCTGGTGCAAAAAAGGCGGGATCAGTTAGATCCCGCGGATTTCTGGATTTCGACAAAAACAGGCTTGTTGTTTTTGGCGGTGGCGGCCTTCACCACGGCACGGATGGCCTTGGCGATGCGCCCCTGCTTGCCGATGACCTTGCCGACATCCTCTTCGGCAACGTTCAGGGCAAGAATGATGGCCTCGGGGCCTTCGGTTTCATGGACGGTGACCTGGTCGGGATGATCCACCAGGGACTGCGCCATGAAGGTAAGCAGTTCTTGCATGGAGACTTCCTTTCTGCCGCCCGGATTGCGCCGGGTGGCCGGCGATTACTTTTCGATAACGCCGGTCTTCTTCAGCAGAACGCGAACGGTATCGGTGGGCTGGGCGCCGCAGGTCAGCCAGTACTTGGCGCGCTCGCCGTCGACCTTGATCTCAGCGGGGGAGGTCATGGGGTTGTAGTAACCGATCTCCTCGATGAAGCGGCCGTCGCGGGGGGAGTTCACATCAGCGATGACAACACGGTAGAAGGGCTTCTTCTTCATGCCCATTCTCTTCAGGCGAATCTTGACAGACATTGGATTTCCTCCTCAAAAATGTATGGTAGTGTGATCTATATGGAAATCATATACGGTGTATATGAGTCCAATCGGTTTTACATGCCGGGGAAGCGCATCCTCATGCGCCCCTTGCCCTTCATCTGGGTCATTTGCTTCATCATCTGCTTGGCATTCTCAAACTGGCGGATGAGCTGGTTCACATCCTGCACGGAGGTGCCGGAGCCAGCAGCGATGCGCTTGCGGCGGCTGGCGTTGAGGATGCCGGGGTTGCGGCGCTCCCTGGGCGTCATGGAGCGGATGATGGCCTCGGGCTTCTTCATGGCGTTCTCGTCCACGTCGATGTCCTTGCCGGACATGCCGGGCAGCATTTCGATCATGCTCTTCAGGCCGACCTTCTTCATGGACTGCATCTGATCCAGGAAGTCCTCCAGGGTCAGGTCAGCGGTCTTGACCTTGCGGGCCAGCTTATCCACCTCATGCTCGTCGAAGGCCTCGCCAGCCTTTTCGATGAGGGTCAGCACGTCGCCCATGCCCAGGATGCGGCTGGCCATGCGATCGGGGTGGAAGGGTTCGATATCGGTAAGCTTCTCGCCAATGCCGCTGAACTTGATGGGCTTGCCCGTCACCGCGCGAACGGAGAGCGCAGCACCGCCGCGGGTATCGCCGTCCAGCTTGGTGAGGATCACGCCGTCGATGGCCAGCTTGTCGTTAAAGGACTGCGCCACGTTCACCGCGTCCTGACCGGTCATGGCGTCCACCACCAGCAGGATCTCCTGGGGCTTCACGGTGTCCTTGATACGAGCCAGCTCGTCCATCAGCTCGGTATCGATGTGCAAGCGGCCGGCGGTATCGATGATCAGCACATCCCGCTGGTAGTACCGGGCGTATTCCACGGCCTCCTTGGCGGTCTTAACAGGATCCTGGGTGCCCTTCTCAAACACGGGCACCTTCACCTGCTCGCCCACCACCTGCAGCTGCTTGATGGCGGCGGGGCGGTAGATATCGCAGGCAGCCAGCATGGGCTTTTTGCCCTGCTTGCTGAGGTAGCCCGCCAGCTTGGCGGCCATGGTGGTCTTACCAGCGCCCTGCAGACCGCAGAGCATATAAATGGTCAGCGGGCTGGAAGACCAGGTCAAGCGGGCATTGGCGCCGCCCATCAGCGCGGTCATTTCCTCATTGACGATCTTGATGACCTGCTGCCCGGGGGTGAGGGAGGACAGGATCTCCTGACCCACGCACCGCTCGGTGACCTTTTTGATGAAATCCTTGGCGACGGCGTAGTTCACGTCGGCCTCAAGGAGCGCCATGCGCACCTCGCGCATACCCTCCTTGACGTTCTGCTCGGTAAGCTTGCCCTTGCCGGTCATTTTCCGCAGGGCGCCCTGGAGCTTTTCACTCAAGCCTTCAAAGGCCATTGCTTTCCTCCTGATCCAGCCGGATCAGCGCGTCCAGCAGCTGCTCCGCCTCGTCATAGCGCTTCTCCCGCATGGCCTGGCGGCATTGCTCCAGCCCGTCACCCATGCGGGTAAAGCGGGCGGCCATGCCCAGCTTCTCTTCCATGTCGAAGAGCTTGGCGGCTGCGCGGGTCAGCATATCGTGTACACCCTGGCGGCTCACGCCCGCCTCCTGGGCGATCTCCCCCAGGGACATATCCTCCTCGCAATGGAGCTGAAGGACAAGGCGCTGCTTTTCGGTGAGCATCCCGCCATAGAACGCCGCGAGCCAGGCCAATTCGACCTTGCGGCCGATCTCGTCGTGTCCCTGCGTTTCCATGTCAGCATCCTCCGCGTCAAGGTGTTTCGGTTGACACCTGTGCTATTATATACGCAAAGCGCCGATCTGTCAAGGGGTTTTTCTTGACAGATCGGCGCTTCGCGCATCAAAAAAGTGGCAGAGCCACTTTTTTGAGGAATTGCGCTCCGTCACTGTGTCCGGCGCAAGCGCCGTCCACGGCCGTTCCTCCGCGTAAGGAATGTTTCCGGCAGAGCCGGAAACGCCCCGCCCCGTCGGCAAAGCCGCCGGATACGATTACAGTCAGAGGCGCTGCGGCGCCTCCGACACCTCCTGAGATTTCTTCGACTAAACTGGCTCCTTCTTTTGCTTATTTCGCGCAAATGTGTATCTCATAGGGCTTGCCCAGGGCAATGCATCGCTTGATCACATACGCCGTGCCATGGGAAAACCCATCCCAGAACGCCAGCACATAGTCCGCTGCCTCTACCAGAGCCTCGCTGCGGCGCACATGGGAGGCCCGACCCTGCTGCAGCTCCACCAGTTCCAACCCATAGCGCTGTGCATATTTCCGGGTTTCAGTATCCGCACCCCGCCCGCCGCCAGGGATGATGGCCGTGGTGCCTTCCGGCATATGCTTTGCCAGGTCGGGCATCCTCACGCCCGGCGAACCAATGACCGCTACCCGCATGGATGCACCTCCCCGCAGAATCTTATGAACCTACCATGGGTTCACCTTGTTCATTATAGCACATGATGAACCTAAAATAAACCCATATTAGGTTCATGCGAGGTGGTATTCTGTGAAGAAGAACGAAAAGCATCTGTCCCTGCGCATCGATGGCGAGCTGCTGCGCCGGTTCGATTATGTTGCACG
>JAFTPN010000052.1 GCA_017463245.1 Clostridia bacterium | reverse complement strand
TTAGTTCAGCTCAGCGAAGTACTTGATGGTGCGGACCATCTGAGAGGTGTAGGAGTTCTCGTTGTCGTACCAGGACACGACCTGCACCTGATAGGTGTCGTCGTCGATCTTGGCGACCATGGTCTGGGTGGCGTCGAACAGGGAGCCGTAGGTCATGCCGATGATGTCGGAGGACACCAGCTGCTCCTCGGTGTAGCCGTAGGAAGCGGAGGCGGCAGCCTTCATGGCGGCGTTGATGGACTCCTTGGTCACATCCTGGCCCTTAACAACGGCAACCAGCAGGGTGGTGGAGCCGGTGCACACGGGCACGCGCTGGGCGGAGCCGATCAGCTTCTTGTTCAGCTCGGGGATAACCAGGCCGATGGCCTTGGCAGCGCCGGTGGAGTTGGGCACGATGTTCTGGGCGCCGGCACGGGCACGACGCAGGTCGCCCTTGCGATGGGGGCCGTCCAGGATCATCTGGTCACCGGTGTAAGCATGCACGGTGGTCATGATGCCGGTCTGGATGGGATAGGTGTCGTTCAGGGCCTTGGCCATGGGAGCCAGGCAGTTGGTGGTGCAGGAAGCAGCAGAGATGATCTTGTCTTCCTTGGTCAGGGTATTCTCGTTAACAGAGAACACGATGGTGGGCAGGTCGTTGCCAGCGGGGGCAGAGATAACGACCTTCTTGGCGCCGGCGTTGATGTGAGCCATGGACTTTTCCTTGGAGCAGTAGAAGCCGGTGCACTCCAGCACCACGTCCACATCCAGGGCGCCCCAGGGGCAGTTGGCAGCGTCCTTCTCGGCGTAGATCTTGATCTCCTTGCCGTCGACGATGATGGAATCCTCGGTAGCCTCGACAGTGTGCTTGTTCTCGCCGATGGCGCCGCAGTAGCCCTTCTGGGCGGTATCGTACTTCAGCAGGTGAGCCAGCATCTCGGGCTTGGTCAGGTCGTTGATAGCCACGATTTCGTAGCCCTCAGCGCCGAACATCTGACGGAAAGCAAGACGGCCAATGCGGCCGAAGCCATTGATAGCAACCTTAACAGCCATTGGAATGTACCTCCTTAATATGTTCGCGGAATGTTCCGTCTAATATTTTACCCAATTTCCCTGTATTTTGCAATAGGGTAAACAGCATTTTCCCATTCTTTTTGTGAAAAAAATCACGAATTGTGGCTGGACGCAGCGCCAGGCACAGGATGTGGGGGGAAAGGTGCAAACGTTGCCTGCAACTTTCCACCTCATCCGGCCTAACGGCCACCTTCCCCTCAAGGGGAAGGCATTTGCATGGCCGTGCGTTATGGCTTCCCCTTGAGGGGAAGCTGTCCCGAAGGGACTGATGAGGTGGAACGCCGCACCCCCGCCCTGCCACTTGTGCATGCACCTGTAGGGGCGATCTGCGATCGCCCGCACGTTGCACCTATGCACAACAGGCAGGAAATGCAGCGCCGCGGGCGAACACACCTCGCCCCTACAATATGCACAGCCAAATTGCGCTGCGATGCAAGAAGCAGAACCACTCCCTCCGTCAGCCGCAAGCGGCTGCCACCTCCCTCGAGAGGGAGGCTCATCCGCTCTCCTTGCGCTTTGATGAAACCCTTGTAGTTGGATGACGGCCAAAAGGCTCCCTCTCGAGGGAGCTGGCTCCGCGCTTGCGCGGAGACTGAGGGAGTTCCCCTTGCAGCCCCTCCCCGCCTGTGCTATAATGGCAACAGCAATATAACCAAAGGAGAAATTGCATATGAAGAAACTGTGGCTGATGGTTGCTTTGTTGCTCTGTCTTGCTTTGACCTGCGCAACAGCGGAGGAAGAACCCACGAAGTATACCAGCGGATGTTACAAGTATATTTTGCTGGAAGATGGAACTGCAGAAATCACAGGCTACGTGGGCGACACCAAGCTCCTCGCCAAATTGGAATTGCCTTCTGAACTAGACGGCCATCCCGTAACGAGCCTGGGAGATTTTTCGTTAGCTGCCTGCAGTAAACTTCGAATCGTTACGCTGCCGGACAGCCTGGTCACCATGGGAAAGAACCCTTTCGCCTATTGCAAGGAATTGAGGGAGATCAAGGTCTCGCCTGACCATCCTGCATTTGCAACGATCGATGGCGTTCTGTTCCACAAAGGTGAGAAGAAGCTGATCTGCTACCCCCACTCTTTTACGGATACGGAATATACCGTACCAAAGGGAATCCTTGCCATCGGTGATTCTGCGTTTCTCAACTGTGGCAGCCTGACGAGCATCACGCTGCCGGATACTGTTACAACCATCGAGGCTTCTGCGTTTAATACCTGCTACAACATGACGAGCATCAGGCTATCGAACGGATTAACCACCATCGGTGACCGTGGGCTTTACAACTGTCTCAACCTGACTTACATCTCGCTGCCGGATAGCCTGGTCACCATGGGAAGCAATCCTTTCGAGTGTTGCACAAGATTGATGGATATCATCATCTCGCCTGACCATCCCGTGTTTGCAATGATCGATGATGTTCTGTTCCACAAAGCTGAGAAGAAGCTGATCTGCTACCCTCGCTCGTCCACCGCTGCGGAATACACCGTACCTGAGGGGATTCTCACCATCGGAGATCATGCGTTTGCCTCCTGTACCAACCTGGAACGCATCACGCTGCCGGATAGTGTTACAACCATCGGGAAAAGTGCTTTTTACACGCTTGGCCGCCTGACAAGCATCAACATTCCTCACAGCGTGACTTCCATTGGTGATTCTGCGTTTTCCTACTGTGACAAACTCATAAGCATCACCCTGCCGGATAGCATT
The DNA here is from genome assembly GCA_017463245.1 of Clostridia bacterium. Taxonomy (GTDB): domain Bacteria; phylum Bacillota; class Clostridia; order Christensenellales; family Aristaeellaceae; genus UBA11524. The sequence continues at coordinate 10,044 of JAFTPN010000052.1, read as the reverse complement.
ACGCGCATCGAGGATGATACGTTTAACAGGTGTACCAGCCTGGCAAGCATCACCATTCCCGACCGTGTTACCTCCATCGGCGAACGCGCATTTGCCCGCTGTGAAAGCCTGACGAACGTCACCATTCCTGACAGCGTCACTTCCATTGGCATAAATGCGTTTTTCGACTGTGACAGGCTGAAAGCCATCACCGTCCCCTACGACAGCTACGCAGAGCAGTACTGCAAAGACAACAAGCTCCCCGTGGCCTACCCCGATGCCGCCGACTGGCTCTCCAATGATTCCTCCGACGCCAACGACTGGCTGCTGAACTGATGCCTCCACCCCGGATCGCTTTGATCCGGGGTTTTCTCTGTGATTGCCAAGCGCCGCAAAACGTGTTACAATGGCGGTGTATTCTGTTATTTGATGAAAGGAACCATTCATTCATGAGCTTGAAAGTTGGCATGATCTCCCTTGGCTGCAACAAGAACCGCGTGGATTCCGAGATCGCCCTGGGGCTTTTGCAGGACAGGGGCTATACCTTCACCGGCGACCCTGCGGAGGCGGATATCCTCATGGTGAACACCTGCGGCTTTATCGAGCCCGCCAAGGAGGAGTCCATCGACGCCATTCTGGAAATGGCTGAGTATAAGAAAACCGGGCGCTGCAAGGTGCTGGTGGTCACCGGCTGCCTTGCCCAGCGCTATGAAAAGAGCCTGCTGGAGGAAATTCCCGAAATCGACCTTTTGATGGGCGTGAACCAGTATGAGCAGCTGGCCGACGCCATTGAGAAGTCTTTGCAGGGCAAGCGCCAGTCCCTCTGCCAGGAGAAGTTCAGTTTCTTCGAGCAGAACCGCGTGCTGACCACCCCCGGCTACACCGCCTACACCCGCATTGGCGATGGCTGCAACAACCGCTGCACCTTCTGCGCCATTCCCCTCATCCGCGGCCACTACCGCTCCAGGGACGAGAAGGCCATTCTGGCGGAGATCGAAAGCCTGGCGCGCCAGGGCGTGCGGGAGCATATCCTGGTTGCCCAGGATACCACCCGCTATGGCACCGAATGGCAGGAGCACACCGCCCTGCCGGAGCTGATGGAAAAGGCCGCCGCCATCGAGGGCGTGGACTGGCTGCGGGTGCTGTATTGCTACCCCGATGAGACCGACCAGCGCCTGCTGGACGTGATGGCCAAGCACGACAACATCTGCAAATACCTCGACTTGCCCATCCAGCACATCAACGATACGGTGCTCAAGCGCATGCACCGCCGGGGCGATTCCTCCGACATCCGCCGCTGTTTGCAGCTGGCGAGGGAGCGGGGCTTTGCGCTGCGCACCAGCATCATTGTGGGCTTCCCCGGAGAGACCGAAGAGCAGTTCCAGGAGCTGCTGGACTTCCTGCGTGAAGCGGAGTTCGACCGGCTGGGCGCCTTTGCCTACTCTGCCGAGGAGGACACCCCCGCCGCCCGCATGCCCGACCAGATCCCCGAGGAGATCAAGCAGGAGCGCCTGGACAGGCTGATGACCCTGCAGGCGGAGATCTCCCTGAAGCGCAACCTGCTGAGATTGGGCAAGACCGAAAAGGTGCTGGTCACCGACGTGGGCGAGGATGGCCTCATCCTTGGCCGCAGCCAGTTCGAGGCGCCGGAGACCGACGGAGAGATCGTGTTCACGGCCAAAAAGGCTCCGCAGATCGGCTCCTTTGTGAATGTGAAGATCACCCAGGCTGAAACCTACGACCTGATGGGAGAAATGCTATGAACCTGCCCAACAAGCTCTCCATTACCCGCATGGCGCTGATCCCCGTGATGGTGGCGCTGATGTACCCCAACAACCTCATCTGCAACCTGCTCTCCGCCGCTGTGTTCGGCGCGGCCGCCTTTACCGATTACCTGGACGGCCACATCGCCCGCAAAGAGGGCATTGTGACAGACTTCGGCAAGTTCATCGACCCGGTGGCCGACAAGCTGCTGAATTTGAGCGCCATGATCATGCTGATCCACCTGGGCCTGATGCCCGCGTGGATGGTGATCGTGATCCTCGCCCGGGAATTGTGCGTGGACGGCCTGCGCATGGTAGCCGTGGGCAATGGCAAGGTGATCGCCGCGGGCCAGCTGGGCAAGATCAAGACCGTGAGCCAGATCGTGCTGGTTTTGTGGCTGATGCTTTTCCGCCTGCCCGTTTCCGGCAATGTGATCAGCCTGGTGCTGGCGCTGTGGGTGGTGGGCATCACCCTGTGGAGCGGTGTGGAGTATTTTGTGAAGAATGGCGCATTCCTGAAAAACAGCAAATAATGATGATTGATCCTTTGGAAGTTGGCATTTATGCTGGTTTCCACCTCATCAGTCGCCTAAAGGCGACAGCTTCCCCTCAAGGGGAAGCCTATGGCAGCGGCCAAGCATAAAGCCTTCCCCTTGAGGGGAAGGTGGCCGAAGGCCGGATGAGGTGGAACGCCCCATTCCCCGCCCCCTCCAAAGGATCATTTTTTTCAAAGGAGGTCTCCTATGCAGCACGGACGCGGCCCCGGCCCCCGCGGCTTCCTCACCGAGGACGAGAAGAACAACCTGCCCACCGTGACCTGGGCGCTGATCAGGCGCATCCTCACCTATCTTGCGCCCTACTGGACAAAGTTCATCATGGTGTTCGCCACCATATTGATCTCCGCGGTGCTGGGGCTGTTGCCCAGCATCATCACCGGGCGCATTGTGGATGAAGCCCTGGTGGGCGAAAGCATGGCGCTGCTCATTCGCCTTTTGCTGGCGGCGCTGGCCACCATGCTGGCCTCCCAGCTGGTATCGGTTTTGACGGCCTACCTCAATGCCTGGATTAGCCAGCACATCATCTTCGACATGAAGAACCAGATGTACGGCCACCTGCAGCGCATGAGCCACGCCTTCTTCACCTCGGAGCGGCAGGGCGACATTATCACCCGCATGAACACGGACATCAGCGGCGTGAGCGGGGTGATCTCCGGCACGCTGAGCAGCATCCTCAGCAATGTGGCCACGGTGGTCACCACGCTGGTGGCGCTCTTCGGCATGAACTGGAAAATGGCCATCATCGGTGTGATGGTGATCCCGCTGCTGATCCTCCCCACCCGCACCGCAGGCCGCACCCGCTGGAAGCTGCTATCCGAAGGTCAGGCCAAGCACGACGAGATGAACCAGCTCATCAACGAGACCCTCTCGGTTTCCGGCAGTATGCTCACCAAGCTCTTCACCCGGGAGGAAAGTGAATACCAGCGCTTTGTGAAGGTGAATGGCGAGGTCACCAAGCTGGCCTTGAAGGAGCAGCTCTCCGGCCGGTGGTTCTTCCTGGTGATGGGCATTTTCACCCAATTGGGGCCTCTCTTGATCTACTTCGCCGGCGGCTACCTCATCATCGCCGCCGGGGAGACCGGCCTCACCGTGGGTACCATCACCGCCATGGTGGCGCTGGTGAACCGGCTCTACCGTCCGGTGGAATCCCTTTTGAACATTCAGGTGGACTTCACCCGCAGCCTGGCGCTGTTCACCCGCATCTTTGACTATTTCGACCGCCCCATCGACATCCAGTCGCCCCCGGATGCCGTGAAGCCCAATGTGGAGGGCGCGGACATCGCCTTTGAGCACGTGCGCTTCGGCTACACCGAGGAAAAGGACATCCTCACCGACATCAACTTCACCGTCCGCGCCGGGGAAATGGCGGCCATCGTGGGCCCTTCCGGCAGCGGCAAGAGCACCATCATCAACCTGATCCCCCGGCTGTGGGATGTGGACGGCGGCCGGGTGACCATCGGCGGCACGGACGTGCGCCAGTTTGACCTGACCTGGCTGCGGGATCAGATCGGCATGGTGAGCCAGGACACGTACCTGTTCAACGGCACCATCCGGGAGAACCTGCTCTATGCCCGGCCTGACGCCACGGAGGAGCAGCTCATCGCCGCCTGCAAGGCTGCCTCCATTCACGATTTCATCGCCGCCCAGCCCGAGGGCTACGACACCCAGGTGGGCAACCGGGGCCTGAAGCTCTCCGGCGGCGAGAAGCAGCGCATTTCCATCGCCCGCGTCATTCTGAAAGACCCCAAGATCCTCATCCTGGACGAGGCCACCTCCGCCCTGGACTCCATTTCCGAAAGCGCCATCCAGGACGCCCTGGAGCACCTGATGCAGAACCGCACCAGCATCGTCATCGCCCACCGGCTATCCACCATCATGGCAGCGGACAAGATCCTCGCCCTGTGCAATGGGGTGATCGCCCAGAGCGGCAAGCACGAAGAGCTTTTGCAGCAGGGCGGCATCTACAAGCAGCTGTTCGACACCCAGTTTGGCCGGATGCTGGAAAATTCTGATTGACGCAGCCCACAAGCTATGGTAAGATGCATTCAAATATTGTTTCAAGGAGAACAAATATGATCTACCGCAAGTTTGGCAACACCGGTGAAATGATCTCCGCCCTGGGCTTTGGCTGCATGCGCTTCCCGGAGTATGAAAAGGACGGCAAGAAGTTTGTCGATATCGAAAAGACCGACGAGATGATCGCCGAAGCCTACAAGCTGGGCGTGAACTACTTCGATTCCGCACCCTACTACTGCAACAAGAATTCCGAGGCGGCGCTGGGTCACGGCGTGAAGGCCTTCCGCGACAAGGTGCTGCTGTCCACCAAGTTCCCCGGCGAGGGCGCCGAGCAGCCCGGCATGTACCGCCGCCGCCTGGACACCAGCCTGAAAAACCTGGACACCGACCATGTGGATTTCTACCACTTCTGGGGCATCAGCCGCAAGTATTTCGACGAGGTGATGATCCCCTGCGGCCTGCTGGAGGAAGCCCGCAAGGCCAAGGAAGAAGGCCTGATCCGCCACATTTCCTTCTCCTTCCACGATGATCCCAGCGCCATCAAGCACATCATCGACGGCAGCGAGGAGCGGGGCGTACCCATGGAGAGCATGCTGGTGCAGTACAACCTGCTGGATCGCTCCAACGAGGAAATGCTGACCTACGCCCAGAGCAAGGGTCTGGGCACCGTGGCCATGGGTCCCGTTGGCGGCGGCCGCCTGAGCGCCCCCACCGAGCTTTATGCCAAGCTCACCGGCGGCGCGTCCATCCCCACCTACGAGCTGGCCTTCAAGTTCGTGCTGGGCAACCCCGACCTGAACTGCGCCCTCTCCGGCATGCAGACGCTGGACATGGTGAAGCAGAATGCCGCCCTGGCTTCCTCTGCCGAGGGGTTCTCCAAGGACGAATGGCAGCAGCTGGGCAGCGCCATGGAAGACCTGAAGAAGTTCAGCGAGCTGTACTGCACGGGCTGCAAGTATTGCCAGCCCTGCCCCGCAGGCATTGAGATCCCCGCCATCTTCAATATGTACACCTACCACAATGTGTACGGCCTCACCGGCCACGCCCAGCATATGTTCAACGAATATGTGAAGAAGGGCGGCAAGCTCCACGCCGACTGCAAGAACTGCGGCTTCTGCGAGAAGAAGTGCCCGCAGCACCTGCAGATCCGCGAGTTGCTGCAGAAGGTGGAAGCGGTGTTCAACAAGTAAATTGGTGAATGTGAAAGCGCCCCCGCCGCGTGATGGGATTCATGCGGCGGGGGTGATTTTTTTGTGGGATGGTGCTTGGCGGTGCCAAAAGCCTCCCTCCCCGAGGGAGGTGGATTCGCCGCCAGGCGAAGACGGAAGGAGTGGTTCTGCTGCTTTTCCCAATGCTTTGCTTTCCATTGCAACTGTGCATTCATGCAGCGTTGTTCTTTTCGTCTCGGCGAAAAGAACCAAAAGCCGCCCGACCGGAGCCCGGCTGGCGGGCCGCTGATATTATCATGCGGCGGCAGCGACCCCGGACCCCCGCTCCTCACAGGGGACGCTGGGCGGGGCGAGTGCAACCCTCCGGGTTCCTCGCGGGGGCGACTAATATCGGGGTGATCATCTTGGAGGCCATGGGAACAGATCGCCCGCATTCGCGTGACTCTGTGCACAAGGGTTTGTCGGACTAATGTGCGTTGCCTGAATAGGCTGTAGGGACGAACTGTGTTCGCCCGCCACGTTGCTTTTCCTGCCTGCTGAGCGATAGGTGCAGCGTGCGGGCGATCAAAGATCGCCCCTACAGGTGCGTAAAGAAGTTTGGCGTTGAAGCAAGAAGCAGAACCACTCCCTCAGTCAGCCATTCGGCTGACAGCTCCCTCGGGGAGGGAGCCTTAGTTACTTCCCCCGCGTCGCGGCGCATCCGTCATGCGCCGTGACCCCCACAAAGGAAAAACCCACCCGGCCATCGCCGAATGGGTTTCGAAAGGGACGAAGTCCCTTCGCGGGATCCCCAAGGGCAGAGCCCTTGGGTGGGGTCCAGGGGCAAAGCCCCTGGTCACAGCAGGTCCACGCACTCCAGCAGTTCGGCGTCGTTGTCGATTTGGCGGCCGTTGAAGGGGTGCTCCGCGCCGATGCGTTCCATTTCGCCGGACTGGTTGTCGTAGGGGTCGACCCGCAGGGCGTGCATTTCGGGGACGAGCTTGGCCTGGTATTCGCGGTTGGCCACCAGGCGCATGGGGTCAAGGTTGCCGAAGTAGAAGGCGTGGCGCTCGGCGCTGCCGTTGCGGTAGGCGCCGCCGCCGTAGCTGGGATCACAAAACAGCCAGCCCCAGCCCTCCAGGTAGAACTGCGCCCAGTCATGGCTGCCCACGTAGTCATCGTCGATGCTCATGCCGCTCTGCCAGCGGGCGGGGATGCCCGCAATGCGGCACAGGATGATGAACAGCAGCGCCTGCAGGCCGCAGTCGCCCTTCAGGTTCACGGCGCAGTATTCGCCCAGGTCGTCCACCTGGAAATAGTCGCGCATGAAGGAATACTTCACCTTCGTGGTCACGAATTCATAGAACTTCCAGGCCTTGCCCACCGGGGTGGTCTCGCCCTTGGCCAGGTCAGCCGCTAAGGCGCGCAGATAGGGCGTGAAGCGGATGTACGCGCCGCTTTCGGCCAGGTCGTCGGCGCAGGGGGGCAGGGCGTTGGGGTAGAGGGGCTCCGCAGGGGCGGGCGCGTGCAGCGGGTCGGCATACCTGATGCAGCTCACATAGCTGTACTTGATGGCGAACTTCTGCCAGGCCTTGACCTCCCGCTTCCACCAGGCGGTGCGGGCGGGGGCGTCCTCGGGGCCAATGCCGTCGGGGTCGCCCTCCAGCAGGGTCATTTCGCTCTGCTGGGCGCTGGCCGCCGGGAAGGGCAGATGCACCAGGTATTCGCCGGGGACAAAGGCGTCCTTATCGCAATAAACGGAGGTGGCCAGGGTGATGCGGCGGCGCAGCTGACCCTTCTCCTTGATGGTCTTGATCATGGGATCCAGCCAGGGGCTGACGGAGGAAACCTCCCGGCCAGCCTTGCGGATCAATTCAGGATACTTGGCCAGGGTCTTGTGGAAGCGCACGAAATAGCGCTTCTCCCCGTCAATATAAATGAAATCCACCTTACCGGCCAATTCCCACTTGTCCAGATCCTCGCTGGTCATGCCGGGGATCAGCTCCTGCAGCTTTTGCAGCGCCTGCTCCCGCCTCCAGGGGTACTGGGTAGGCAGGCGGCGGATGCGCTCCTTTTCGCACACCAGGCGGGCGCGGAGCATCTCCGGCAGCTCCTCCTGCAGGCGGATGTCGATGGCCGCCACAGCACCCGTCAAGTCGCCCGCCCACTTGAGCTTGAGGATGTCCTCCGGCAGGGGCATGGACAGGGAATCGACGCAGAGATCGATGTTCATGGTGATACCTCCCGATGTTGGTTGGGGCTATTGTAGCACAGTTTTTTCTCCTGCGGCAGGAAAAAGCAGGGAAAGAACAATCTTAACCGATCTCCCCCACCGCCCACGCCGCAAACGCCCTGCCGTCCACATCACACGCGCCGCCGCCTTCATAGGCCTCCAGCGCGGCGCGGATCACGGCGTGGTGCTCCTGGGGCAAGTTCGCCAACCCCCAGACGCCGCCCTGGGCTTTGCTCAGCACCGCGCCCTCGCGGATGGCCGCCAGCACCCGGCACAGGTTCAGGATGACGTACACCGGGTTATGCTGCACGTCGGTCACGGCGTCGGCCACATCAGCGCGGATGCTGCTCAGGTAGGCCTCCCGCGGCACTTCGCCAAAGACCTCGCCCACCGGCTTGCCCTGCACCGCCTTGCCCACGGCGCGGGTCACGGTGAAATGGGCCGCCAGGTCGGGGTCGGTGCCCTTCATGCGGGCGATGTAGGCCGCCATGTCCTGCTGGCAGGCGGCGCGGTGGGCGTTGGAATAGTGCAGGCTGTAGGGGATGGGATGCACCGGCGCGGCGCAATCCCTGGCCAGCACCACGCTCATTTCAAAGCCCTTGGCCGGGGCGAAGGCATCCAGCTGCAAGAGGGTCTCCAGCAGGCGGCTCTTCTGTTCGTCGGTGGGTTCGTTTTCCACCACCACCAGAAAGTCGATGTCGCTTTTCTCCGGGTCGAAGCAGCCAAAGGCCATGCTTCCGTGGGCGTACACGCCCGTCAGGTCGTCGCCGAGGATGGCATGGTACTCCCTGGCAACGGTGTGCAGCAGCGCCCAGACTCGCCCTGTGTATTCGTTGCTCATGCCTCTCCCTTTCCCTTGCGCTTCTTGTATATGGCATAGGATTGCAGGCTCTTCTGACAGCCGTTTTTCTCATAAAATGCTTCTGCCTCCGGCTGTGCGCCGAAATACAGCCTCGTGGGCGTATGCGCTGCAACCAGCTGCATCAACTGGCTTCCTATCCCCTGCCGCTGGTAGTCTGGATGAACCAGTAATTCCGTTATGGTTCCAAAGAAATACCCATCCGACAGCACACGAACACAGCCTATCAGCTGATCATCCTTGTAGGCAGTGAAATTGATCGTCTTTTGCAGCGCTTCGGCGGTTTTCGCTTCATCATAATCCCCCGGCCAAACTGCATTGACCAGGTTCAGAAAAGCATAAACGGCAATGTTCATGTCATGAACGCGGTATTCTATCATCATAACACCCTTTCTCTAAAGGTATCTGCTCTCTTAATCCTCCGGCGCATCTGTGAAGGCTCTTGCTACTGCAATATGCGTGCGGGCTTCCTTCATCAGCGGCGCTTTCAGATTCAGGCCTTCCCTGTCGATGGTCTGCTGACAAGCCGCAATAAGGCATTCCGGCATCATCCCAGCAACTTCTTCCAGCGTAGCAAAACCCGCCTGCATATATAGCCTTGCCCTGGTGCTTTTTACGCCCGGCAGCAGATACAATTCCTTGAAGGCCTCTGCCTCCTCCGGCGTTTCGCTGACGGAAGCAATCTCCCGCATTTTCTGCGCCTTGGGATCGTACATCACCAGAAAGCGCCTGAACAGCGCCACCATACCCATGTCCGGCAATCCCGCCTGCAGCAGTTCCTCGTCGGTGCATTTCACCGCATCGGATTTCCGCCTGCATCCCCTCTGCATCAGGTTTTCCACCAGAATGTTGCAATACGGGATCAACGGGTAAAAGCCCTTCAAAATACAATCTTCATTTAACAAGTAACCAATCGCTTCTATTTTGTAATCAGTATTCACCACATTCCATCACGCTCCCTTGCCATTATACCACAACACAAAAAAAGAAGCACCTCTGCTGAGATGCTTCAAAGTGGAATCCGGCAGCGACCTATCCTCCCGGGCCGTGTCCAGCCAAGTACTTTCGGCACTGAAGGGCTTAACTTCTGTGTTCGGGATGGGAACAGGTGGGACCCCTTCGTCATTGCCACCGGAAATGGTGAGCTATTCAGTTCGCAGGTTTCGCACCTGCGGTGCGACCAAAGGGCTTTCCGATCGCCCTTTGGAAACCTTCGGCACCACTTTTTATATGGTGTTCAGGTCTGTTTCCACACCTTGACAACTGCACAAGATCTGATTCATTGACTGACCGTTTTCCAATTAGTCTCTTTGTTAGGACTTTGCGTTAAATCAAGCCCTCGACCTATTAGTATCACCAAGCTGCATGTGTTACCACACTTCCACCGATGACCTATCTACCTGGTAGTCCTCCAGGGGTCTTACTTCTTTCGAATGGGAATCTTATTCTTGAGGTGGGCTTCACGCTTAGATGCCTTCAGCGTTTATCC
>JAFTPN010000028.1 GCA_017463245.1 Clostridia bacterium | reverse complement strand
CCGGCCAGCACCAGGCACACAATGCGGGTCATGGTCTGCTTCATTTCTGCCTTGGTCTTCTTCGCCACGGGAATCGCCTCCGTTCTCATTGGTTATGCCTGCACGGCGGCAGGCTGCTTTTTCCACACGCGCACCTGGGTCACCCGGCGCTTGTCCATCTGGGTCACCTGGCCGCTGAGTTCCTCTGTTTCAAACCGGGCGCTGACGGTGGGGATGCACCCCAGCACCTCCGCCGCCCAGCCGCCAACGGTTTCCGCCTCAAAGGTGTCTGCCACCTGCAGGCTGTCCAGCAATTCGCTCAGCTGCATGCCGCCATCCACCAGGCAGGAGCCGTCCTCCAGGGGGATCACGAACTGGTTCACAATGTCATGCTCGTCGTAGATCTCGCCCACCAGCTCTTCCAGCACGTCCTCCATGGTCACAATGCCTTCTGTGCCGCCGAATTCGTCCAGCACGATCACCATATGGGTCTTGGTGCTCTGGAACATCTTCAGCAGCTTGGAGATCTTGAGGGAAGCGGGGGCCATCACCGGTGCGGCCATGATGCGGCGGATATCATTGCACCCGGCGTGCTGGAGCACATAGAAATCCTTCTCGTGCAGGATGCCCACCACATGATCCATGTCCTCATGGTATACCGGAATGCGGGAGAAGCCGCTTTCCCGGAAGATGTTGGCCGCATCCTCCATGGAGGCGGTATCCTCCAGGGCGGTCACGTCCACGCGGGGCGTCATGATGCTCAGCACATCCTGGTCGTTGAACTCAATGGCGGAGCGGATCAGGTCGCCCTCGTGGGCGTCCATGTCGCCTTCGCTCTCGGCTTCATCCACCATGGTCATCAGCTCAGCCTCAATGCGGCTCTCGTCCTCCTGGGGCTTGAACACCTTGCTCAGCAGGCTGCGCCACAGCCTGAACAGCGCGTTGACGGGTGCCAGCAGCTTAACGACCATGCTCAGCGTGGGCGCCACCGCCATGGCGATGCGCTCCGGCGATTCCTTGGCCAGCGCCTTGGGCGATACCTCGCCCAGGAGCAGAATGACCACCGTCATCACCACGGTGGACAGCGTTGCGCCGTAGTTGCCGACCCAGGCGGTAAACAGCACCGTGGCAATGGACGTGCCGGCAATGTTCACCACATTGTTCCCCACCAGAATGGTGGTCAGCAGCCGATCATAATCCTCCGCCAGGGTCAAGGCCAGCTTTGCCTTGCGGTTACCTTCGGATTGCAGGGTTTTCAGGCGCACTCTGCTCAGGGCAGAATACGCCGTTTCCGATGCGGAGAAGAACGCAGACAGCGCCACGCAGATCGCAAGCGCAGCAAGAAGCACCCACATGGTCGTGGACATGGAGATCAAACATTCCTTTCAGTGTTCGCCGGGCGACAAAACAGGCGCTGCTTCGCAGGCCGATACCTGTCGCACAAGGGAGGTTGATCCACAAAGCTGCACTCCTTTCGCCGCAATGATAAAAGTATACGCGATATTATAGCACGCTGATGGGCAAAATGCAACCAAACCCCTTCTTTTGTTACCAGTTTGCTCCATTTGCACTTGACGATGAGGGAAATATTTGATACAATTTATCCATCTGAATCTATTTATATGGAAAGCAAGTCTTTCCGCACATATGGCGGCACGGTGGCACTTGTCTGCCTTATGCAATTATACGGGTGGAGGCATTGCGATGAACCTGGAGCGCGAACTGGTATTCTGTTATATCGAAGAGGATAATATTCAGCGAGCTTATTTCCGTGTGCGCCCGCTATTGACCATCAGCGGCGATGTGCAGGAGGAAGCGCAGCGCCTTTGGCCGGACGACGGCTGCCTGCGCATTGTGCCCGACCGTAACGAGCAGCACACCTTCAAGGATCGCATGCGCACCCTGGGTGGCTATTGCGTGATGAACCTGCTGAGCATCCCTGCCGATGCCAACAAGATCCGTACCAACAAGAATTACAAGCCCGACAAGGGCGAGAAAAACCAGTTCATCCTCTATTCCGATACCGTTCAGTCGCTGCCGGAACACACCTTCTATGAAGTTATCGAGGCCAAGGCCGACGACTTTGCATCCGCAGCCGAAAAGGCCGTAACACCCCTGTTCTATATTCGCGAGGACGATACCCTCTTCGGTCCCGTCCGCAAGGCGGAACCCGCCAAGCCCGAAACCGCTCAGGAAGCTGCGGGCGTGCTTTATCCTCTCACCTGTCCCGATGGCAGCGAACGCGTGCTGCTGTGCATCGAGCATAAGCCCGCCGCCACCGAAGCACCCGCCCCTGCCGCTGAACCCGCGGCCAAGGAAGAGGCGCTGCCCATCGGCAAGCCGCTGCAAATTCTGGATCAGAACAAGAATTTCGAAGAGACCCTGCAAAGCCTGGATCAGCCCCTGTCCAAGGGTGCGAACCTCCTGCACCAGGAGGATAAGCCCAGCGAAAGCGCTGCCCCCAAGGCGCCCGAAAAGCCCCTGTCCGGCACGCCGCTGTTCCATGCCTCCATGCGCACCTCCGTCCCGCAGCCCAAGAACAAGCTGCAGGAGGTCGTTTCTGCCCAATGGCGCGTTGCCCGCAACGAGCCGCCCACGGCTCCCCTGCCCGCCGGCGCCAAAATGCACCAGATCGAGAACCCCGTTGAAATCGCCTGCGAGCGGATGCGCGCCGCCTGGCAGGTGCCGGAAGCCCAGAATCAGCTGATCGACTTCCTGCTGTCCCTGGACGGTATGCGCGCCAAGCTGGAGCCCCGTCTCACCGCCCTGCCGGAGAATACGCCCCTGCAAAAGGTGCTGCAATCCCGCCTGGAGGACATGGAGGCCGAGCGGCTTTCCGTGCTGCTTCAGCTGGACAAGGCCAAGGCCGACCTGGACGCCTACCGCCGCACCGTGATCGACGGTCTTTCCAGCAAGGCAAAGGCCGAGGTCGCCCAGCTGGAAGCCTCCAAGGCTGAATACGAAGCCTCTATTGAAGCACTGAACAAGCAGCAGGCTGCCCTGATCGCCCAGCGTGACGAGCTGACCCGCCGCGTTGACGAATTGCAGCGCACCGAGCTTCCCGCAGCGCTGGCCAAGGCATTGACCGACGCCCAGATCGCCGCGCCTGTCAATGGCATTCCCCTGCATCTTTCCCCCGTCAGCGGCGAGAACGCTCCCGCTGCCGAGCTGATCCGCCGTGTGCTGGACACCTTCGCTGCCAGCGGCATGAGCATTCAGCGGAACACCGCCATTGCCCTGCTGGCGCTGCTGGGCATCTGCCCTCGCATTGGCCTGGCCACCACAGCACCCGCTGCTGCCGCCACTCTGGCGCGGAACATCGCTGTCCGACTGGGCTGGGAAAACAGCTTTGCCCATCAGGTGACTCCCGAACAGAAGCCCGTGCTGGCGCCCCAGCCCGCCGAAAGCACCGCCGCCGTGCTGCTTACCAGCCTGGCCGCCTATGCACCGCTGGAGCGCATCACCAAGGTGTTCCTTGCCCGCAATGCGCAGAACCTGACCCGCAACCCCGCCTTTGAGGCGCACTCCTGGCCCATCATCACCCTGCCTGCGCTGAACACCCTGCCGCAGCTGGCCAGCGAAAACCGCGCCCCCATCAGCGTATCTGCATTGAAGGAGTTCACCTCCGCCAGCGCTGCGACCCCCGCGGAGATCGACCAGGTGCTTGCCCCCATGCTGAAGCTGATCGCTCCCCTGTCCGGCGCAACCATGCAGGAACTGCACGCCTTTGTCGGCGCCTGCACCGCCCACATGGAAGGCGGCCTGGCCGCAGCCTGCGACTGGGCGATCCTGCTGTGGATCATCCCCTGCCTGGAACGCAACGCCAAGACCCTTGCAGCTATCAAGCCGCTCCTGGGCGAATATCCCCTCTCCCTGGGCGCGCTGCAAGCCTGATCTCACACGAAAGCACCGGAGGAATACATCCTCCGGTGCTTTATTCTGCCAACGAATCACATATTGCCTGAGCCAGATACGGTACGCCATTCAGCACCTGCTCAAGGGTGTTATAGTTCAGCCCGCATTCGATCAGCACGCACCTGGGCGCAATGTGCTGGTTGAACCGCCCTGTTTTCACCTTCACATCCCTGCATAAGCCCTCCACCTGATGATTCAGGCTGGCTGTGATTTTCTCCGCAACCGCATAATTGGCCTGCCAGTCCGGCTTTTCCGCATAGCTCTGCCCCTTGCCCACCAGCACCATGAACCGCGCCAGTTCTTCCCCGGCCACGTTCACCGTTCGCTTGATGGTGGAATTGGAGGCCACCGCATCCCGGTGCAGATCAATGTACAGGTCGTAGCTTTCTCCCGCCGCCAGCCGCGCCTCCAGCATTTCCAGCGAGCGTTGATACGCCGTGGACAGATCCGGCGGTTCAAAGGCTGTCTCATCATGCACCACGGTGCAGCCCAGCGCTTCCAGCGCCGCCGTCAGCGCATCGCCCACCGCCACCATGTTGGCAGCATTATCCTTGCTGCGCCACTTCTCCGTTTCCACATAGCGGGCGTTTTCCACCTGTTCAAAGGCCTCCCAGGTGTGGGTGTGGTAGATCAGCACCTGCTTGCCAGCCATGGGCGGCTGCTGGGTGGAGCGCACCACCTCCACCCGCAGGGAGGTATCCACCACCGGCGGCGGTGTTTCCACGGTGTAGAGCAGCTCTGCTTCGGCAAACACCATCTGTGCCTCCCCCTCCTGCGGTGCAGAAGGTTGTCCATCCGAAAATAGCAATGTAAGCCCCACAGCCCCCAGCGCCGTCAGCAGCAGGGCACCCGCCAGCGCTGCCAACACCTGTCCCTTTGTCCACACATAAAAACGTGCCATACTGCACCTCGCTCCGGTTTTGCTCAAAGCATATGCAGCACGGCACGCAAATAGACTCAATGCAGGTGGTGGGACAGCTCCTCCACCGTAAACTCCGGCTGAAGCGCCGCGTTGATGGCCAGCGCCAGCATATCCGCCAGACCCTGCACCAGCTCGTCAATGCTCCTGGGTGTGACCACAAAGTCCCCAATAGCGCCTCCTGCCAGCTCGGTAGCCATGGCCTCGGCAGCTTCCTCGGTGCTTTCCTTTGAAAGAATCCTCCGCAGCGCGTCCCGCACGATGGTGGACGCATACACCACCATGGGAATGCCGATAGCGATCACCGGCACTTGCAGCCATTGGGCGTCAATCCCCTTGCGGTGGTTGCCCACGCCGCTACCGGGGCTGATGCCCGTATCCGTCAGCTGAATGGTGGTACAGATGTGGCTGGTCTCCATGGCCGCCAGCGCGTCGATCACCAGCACCGCCGAGGGCTTCAGCTTCTGGGTCAGCCCCAGCGCCAGCTCTGCCGTCTCCACCCCGGTAATGCCCAGCACGCCGGGCGCCATGGCGCACACGCTGCGCATCCGCTGCTCCTGCAGGTGGCGGGTCACCATCACGCCGCTGACCACCCGATCCCCCAGCGCATCCGCCGTCATGTGGCGGTTCCCCAGGCCCAGCACCAGCACATCCCCCTGGGGCGGCAGCAGCAGGCGAAGCATCTGCCCCACCTCTTTGGCGATCTCCATGCGCTCCTCCGGGGTCAGACTGGGCAGCCGGGGATGGGTCAGCGTCCAGTATACGCCTTGTGCTTTGCCCATGCGTTCAGCCGCCTGGGGTGTGTCGATGCGCACCCAGGTGATCTCCATTTCTCCATTGCGCTGGGTATTTACATTCACGCCGTCCCCCATGCCGCCGGGGTAAACAGTGCGCTCCATGGCCAGATCCGTGCGATATCCATTCATGCCGCATTCCTCCTTGAATGCGGATAGTGTATCCCGGAACTTGCCAATGTATGCCTGCTTCACACACAGTTGCAATTATCTGCAAACAAGTTTATAATTGAAATATACCAAGCTGAAAACCAAGGTGATCAAAATGGAACTGCTTATCTGCGCATTGGCCGCCCTGGCCGCTGGCGTCGGCACGGGGCTTGCGGGCTTATCTGCCGCCACGGTCATGGTGCCTGTGATGCTCGTGCTCTGCCCGTCCTTCGCCGGGGAAACAGGAGCCTATCACGCCACAGCCATCGCTCTGGCCTCGGATATCCTCGGCTCGGCCTTCACCACCGCCATCTATATCAAGCACCGGAATATCGACCTGAAGCGCGGCGGCATTATGCTGGTGTGCATCATCTCCATGTGCGTTGCCGGCAGCATCGCCGCATGGCACGCCGGAAATGTGGTGCTGGGCACCTTCTCGCTCTTCCTGTGCGTGGGCATTGGCATCCGCTTTCTTGTCAAGCCGGATACCCAGAAGGAGAAGCCCGTGAAGAAAGGCGCCAGGCTGGACTGGAAGGGTATTGCCATTTCCCTGTTCTTTGGGCTGACCATCGGCTTCGGCACGGGCTTTGTGGGCAGCGGCGGCGGCATGATGATGCTGGTGGTGTTCACCGCCTTCCTGGGCATGGAGCTAAAAACCGCCGTTGGCACCAGCACGCTGATCATGACCTTCACCGCGCTGATCGCCTTTGTGAGCCATGCGCTGGTGGATCCTACCCTGGTAATGGAAAAGTGGGATATTCTCCTTTTGTGCATGGTGGTGGAGACCGTCGCCTCCATCGTTTCTGCGCAATTTGCCAACAAGGTCAATAACCGCGTGGTGGGGATTGTCACCGGCTGGGTGCTTACGGTGCTGGGCGTGATCATGCTCTGCATCCACTACCGCGAGACTATTGCTGGCTGGACACTTCTTTGGCAGGTGCTGTCCTGCTTTCAAAGCTACCTGCTCTACCTTGCCGTGTGTCTGGCCTTTTTCCTGCTGGCACGCTGGCTACTGCCCATCTCCCAGGAGGTGTGGCGCAAGTGCCTGCACCTGATTGCCTACACCTCATCCCTGTTCATGATGTACGTCTCCCAGGACTGGATCACCGCCTCGGTATGCTGCCTGGTGTTCGCCATCATCGTCTATCCCATTCTGCATTATGGCGAGCGCTGGAAGGGCTACGGCCACCTGTTCAACCAGCGCCATCCGGGCGAAGTGAAGCGCAGCCTGCTGCTCCTGTTCTGCTCCCATGCAGCGCTCATCGCCTTCTGCTGGGGACTGCTGAACAAGCCCTACATCGCCGTGACGGCCATCATCGCCTGGGGAACTGGCGATACCGCCGCAGCGCTCATTGGCAAGCGATTCGGCAAGCACCATGTGAACATCCCCCTGGCTGACCGCCGCAAGACCTGGGAGGGCAGCGCTGCCATGCTGTTCACGGCGCTGGCAACGGGCTTTGTCGCCATGCTGCTCACCTCGCCGCTTTCCTGGCTCATGTGCCTGCTGTATGCCGCAATCGCTGCCCCAGTGGCCGCCTATGTGGAGCTGATCAGCCACGGCGGCAACGACACGGTGACCGTTGCCACAGCGGTGACCATCGTGCTGAGCCTGCTGAGTTTGCTTTAATACAAATCCATAGCAAAAGCCGCCGGATGCATTTTCCCGCATCCGGCGGCTTTCTTGTCATATCAGCTTAGCCGATGATCTCGCCCTTGGCATTGAACAGGGGCAGCTTCTCCAGGTAGGTGATGTCGGGGCGGTCCTGGGCGTCGCCCTCAGCCAGGATGGCCAGCTTGCCCACGATCTCGCCGCCAGCCTGCTTCACCAGTTCTTCAATGGCGTGCAGGGACTCGCCGGTGGAGATCACGTCGTCCACGATCAGGATACGCTTGCCCTTCATCAGCTCGGCGTCGTTGCCGTCCAGGTAGAGCTTCTGCACGTGGTTGGTGGTGATGGACTTCACCTCCACGGAGAAGGTATTCTGCATATACACCTTCTCGCCCTTGCGAGCCAGCAGCCACTTGGCATCGCCATGCTGGCGAGCCATCTCATAGCCCAGCGGAATACCCTTGGACTCGGCGGTGATCAGGTAGTCATACTCCGGGGCAACCTCCAGCAGCGCCTTGGCGCAGGCCACGGTCAGCTCCACATCACCAAAGATAACAAAGGCGCCGATATACAGTTCATCCGTCACAGGGCAAAGAGGCAGCTCGCGCTTCACACCGGCAATCGTCATAGGATACTTCATGGTTTCATCCTTCATTTCGTATGAATTTGCAACGGTCACAGACCTTTACAATTGATTGTAGCGCGATTTCCGTTTCTTGTCAACCTTACAGCAGAATGCAGATCATGCCGCCGTCGCCCTCGTTGATGATCTTGGACAGCGTTTCCTGCACCTTCTCCTGGGCATCGCTGGGCATACGCAGGAGCTTGTTGTTCAAGCCCTCCCGCACCATTTCGTCCAGGCTTTTGCCAAAGAAATTCGTGTGCCACAGCTTCTGGGGATCCGTCTCGAATTCATCCAGCAGATACTGCACCAGCTCTTCGCTCTGCTTCTCTGTGCCCACCACCGGGGTGACCTCCGTTTCGATATCCACCCGGATCAGATGCAGCGAGGGCGCGTGCGCCTTCAGCTTCACGCCGAATTGCCCACCCTGCTTCACGATCTCCGGCTCCTCCAGCGCCATTTCGGTCATGTTGGGCGTCACCATGCCATAGCCGGTCTCCCGCACAGCATGGAGCGCCTCTGCCACATGGTCGTATTCCGCCTTGGCGCTCACCAGCTCCTTCATCAGCGAAAGCAGGTGCGCATCGCCGCGGATCTCCGTGCCGCACTCCTCTCCCAGCACCCGGTTGAACAGCCCTTCCTTCAAAGGCAGCGAGAAATCCATGCGCCCCTCTCCGGGCTGGGACTGCACTTCCTTTACCTCGCCAGCGTATTCCGATGCAGCAAACACATCCGTGAACACGTCATTCTCCCGCATCCTGCGTTGTGTCTTGCCCGCTGCGCGCACGCCTTCCAGCACATGCTGCACCAGCCAATGGTCGTTGTCCAGCGCTCCAAGCCAGGCAGGCGTGGCCAGGTGCGCCTCCCGCAGGGGGAACTCCAGCAGAATGCTCTCCAGCACGTGGTGAATGTCCTCCACGGACATCTCCTTCACGTTCAGCAGCATCACCGGCACAGCGTACTTATCCTCCAGCGCATCCCGCAGCGCCAGGGTCTCCGCAGCTCTGGGCTGGGCGGAATTCAGCACGATCACAAAGGGCTTGCCCAGCTGCTTCAGTTCGCCCACCACCCGTTCTTCCGCCTCCACATAGGCGCCTCTGGGCAGGTCGGTGATGCTGCCATCGGTGGTCACCACCATGCCAATGGTGGCGTGGTCGGTCATCACCTTGCGGGTGCCGATCTCCGCCGCCTGCTCAAAGGGAATGTCCTGGTCGGACCAGGGCGTGTGAACCATGCGTGCCGCATCATTCTCCGATATGCCCAGCACGCCTTTCACCAGATACCCCACGCTGTCCACCATGCGCACCCGCACAGGCGTCTGCTCCTGAAGCATCACCTGCACCGCCTCGCCCGGAACAAACTTGGGCTGCGTGGTCATGATGGTGCGCCCGGAGCCGCTCTGGGGCAGTTCATCGGCCAAACGATCCTTTCTGGGGCCGGCATTCAGCTTCGGCAGCACCAGCTGCTCCATAAACCTTGTGATAAAGGTGCTTTTGCCCGTTCGCACAGGACCCACCACACCAATATACACATCGCCATCGGTACGTTCCGCAATATCCTTGTAGAGATTGAAAGTCATATCCTTTTCCATGGATGTCCCTCCTCACCAGCGCTTATCCATGCTTATGGCGGTGAATGGAGGAATATGCGCAAAACAAAAAGAGCAGGGTTTCCCCTGCTCACATTCACTTATGAAGATCGATCCATTCGATCACCTGTGGAATATCGCTGTCACCACGCGCAATGGCAAGCCCCAACCAAACAAGATCATCGGTCGCAAAATGCAGATCCACATGATTTCGTTTCAGAATCAGCAGCATAGCAGCAACGCCAATTCTCTTGTTGCCATCCACAAAGCCATGGTTCTGCACAAGTCCGCAGCAAACAGCAGCAGCCTTTTCGGCAACTCCCGGATACAGCTCATATCCTTCATACGAAGCTGATGCGCGAGCCAACGCACTCTCCACCAAGCCTATATCCCGAATATCCTTGCTCCCACCGGAATGCTTGACCAGTTCATCATGGAGCAGAAGAATATGCTCCAATGAAGGCAGCCAGATCATTTAGCAAGCTCCTTCCAGGCAGCGAGATTCTCTGTGACGATGGACTGAATATCCTGCCTCACAGCATTTTCTTCTTTCTGCTTGAGAAACAAGGCAAAATCAAGCACCTGCTGCTGTGCTTGCTCCGGCATGGTTCGGGTCTCCTCTGCAATACGCTCGGCCAGGGTCATCAGAATCACCTCCACAATCATTATAACTCATTTCAGCGAGGATGACAACAAAAAGAGAGAGCCGCAAAGCTCTCTCTTTCTGTAAGCAAGTAGTCCCGGATTACACGCGCTTGATCTCCTTGATCTTGGCTGCCTTGCCCTGCAGAGAACGCAGGTAGTACAGCTTGGCGCGACGCACCTTGCCGTGACGGATCACTTCGACGCGATCAACACGGGGAGAATGGATCGGGAACGTACGCTCAACGCCGATGCCGTAGGACACGCGACGAACCGTGAAGGTCTCGCGGACACCGCCGTTACGCATAGCGATCACAGTACCCTCGAACGCCTGAAGACGCTCGCGGCTGCCTTCCACAACCTTGACCCACACACGAACGGTGTCGCCAATGGTGATCTTGGGCAGATCGGTACGGAGCTGCGCTGCTTCGATAGAACGGATAATTTCGCTCATGGAATGTGCCTCCTTCCCTCATAGACGTTCATGTCCGGTTCATGCGCATTGCGCACAGAAAACCACGGACAGCGGACCGCCCGTATGTCACAGCGATAAGTATACCACACTTTGTGTTTGAAATGCAAGCACTTTTTCAACATTTTCTTAAAGAAATCTTGCATTCCCATCAATCATGCAAAAACGTATTTTCACACCCAAGGCGAGCAACGTATTATCCAATCACAGCCCATTATTATTTCCTGTACGGTCTTCATGCTTTTGAGTCAGTTGTGCAAAGGACTCGCTAATTGCATCCTGCGCATCCATCCACAAATAAGAAAGCCGAATCTGGTTCGAGGAGTTGGCAACATACATCACAATATCTACGTTATCCACACCATGCCACACGGTAAGTTCTTCCTCAGTTACAGCATCTCCATACAGCTTAGTCAGTTTGTCCGCTAGTTCTTCTTCCGCAGCCGTCATTTCCTCCGGATTCGGAAACAGATCATAAAATCCCCCAAAGAGAACAGCTGATTCTTCGTCACTCGTCAACTGACCATCAACCACAGGTTGGAAGAACAGAGCCTTACCATAGGAGCAGGTAAAACCAGCTACATCAACGCCTGAGAGATCATATTCCAAATAAACCTCATCCGCTCCAGCAACTTCTTCAAGCGCAAAGCTCCTGCCAGCTTTAATGCTGCTAAAATCATACAGATTCCAGACATTTCCCTTGCTCAAGCTGAGATCCATATCGGCTCGAATCTCTTTCACAGTAGAGCCAAGCCGCATATTACGGAATGTAATCACAGGCAATTCTTCATTTGCTTCCTGCGCAAACGCACAACTCATACCCATAAGAAGAATAACTACCATCAAAACTGCACATATCTTTTTCATTTCCGACACTCCTTTTGTTCCTGTTTTCTTGTATAAAATTATATCAGCCTGTTTGATTAGTGTCAATCCGGATACGAAAAAAGCACTGCCCTTCAGCAGTGCTTCCGTACACCATCAGGGACTCGAACCCTGGACACCCTGATTAAGAGTCAGGTGCTCTACCAACTGAGCTAATGGTGCATATCGCCAGCTGTGTTTCGCAGCCAACGAAAGATATTATATCTCATTTCAGAAAAATGTCAAGCACTTTTTTCAAAAAATTTTACACAAATCGCCGCAGCCTCTCCACGCTGGTGCGCAGCGCCTGCACCGTCTTGGTTTCCAGCACCACACGGGCATCATTGCGCTTTGCCCAAGCAAAGCAGCCAGCCAGGTCGATCTCCCCATCCCCCAGCGCCAGGTGGTTGCTCTTCCCCCTGGCGTCGTGGCCATGCATGTGGATCAAACGCTGGTCATGCACCTGGTAGAACGGAATGTCCCGATCCCCCACCGCATGGCTGTGACCAATGTCCAGCGTCAGGCCAAACACCGGGGATTCCAGCAGCGTGGTGATGGTTGCCTGCTCATAAGGCGCAAAACCCTTGGTGTTCTCAATGCAAATACGTGTTCCGCTGCCTTCCAGCTCCTGCTGGCACATGTCCCGCAGCGCCAGCACCGCCTCATGATAGAACGCGCTGTAATGTTCGAACATATGCACCCTCCTGTCCGGCAGCGTGATGTAATCCCCCTTGGGCAGGTGCATATTCACAATGGGTGCGTCGATGGCCTGGGCAATGGTCAGCGCATTCCTGATGGAATCCAGCCACGCCCTGCGCACACCCAGATTGAAGCAGAAGGGATCGCAGCCCTCTTCCAGGTGGATGGTGAAGTAGATCCCATACCGCCGCTTGAGGGCATACAATTCCTGCACGTCCAGCCCATCAGCCTGACAGGCGGGGAAGTTCATGTTCAGCTCCACAAAGGAAAGCCCCAGTTCGGCGCACAGCGCGGCTGCATCTGCAATGGTGGGCGTTTCCAGCAGGAAGGGCATACCGAAATCATTCGGCATAGATGATATCCTCCCGCAGGCGGTAGATGGTGGCGCCGCGCTTCTTCATGCAGAAGGCCTCGGCCCACCACTCCACGGACTTCACCTCGTCATACTGTACATAGCCGTAGCGTACGCCGTTTTTCTTGGTGCCACGCATGTTGGAGTCCATCCAATGGATCTCGTCCGTTTCCGCGTCATACCCCAGCATAATGGCGCTGTGAGCGCCCACGCCATAGTAGTAGTCCGCCGACATCTGGAAAAAATCGCCCCGCTGCACCTGGCGCATAAAGTCGCAGGCCAGCGCCAGGTTTTCTTCCTTGCTCAGCTCCGTGTCATAGCGGAAAGCAGCCGCCTCGTAAAAGGGATTGCCCTCGGCAGCAGTCACTTCTTCCCAGGCAAGGCCGTAGTAGTAGGGCTTGCAGTCAGCTGTGGGCAGGTTGTTGGGAATGCGCAGCGTCACGTCCGGATACTCCGCAATGCGGAAATCATCGCGGTTCTTGCGGAACAGATAAGTGGTGAAGTTCTTGCAGACATAGATATCGCTGGAATCCGCCGCCTTCTGCGGGCGGCCATTGGCCTTGTCGTAGAGCTGATAGCCCAGGGTGATGATCCTGTCGATAAAGTCATTCCTCGCCGTGGGATCAAAGGCAGGCTCTGCCGTCACTTCGGGATCCGGCACCATTTCGCCCTCATCGGTGATCAGCACAAACTCCACAATCTCCGTGATGGAATAATCCTCATCCTCTGCCATGGCCGGCACGCACAGGCACACCAGCGCCAGCAGCAAAAGCAGCATTTTCATCCGCATGAAAAAAGCACCTCCTTGGTTCGTCTCCCATTGTACCGAATCTCTGGAAGACTTGCAAGGGGTGCTTGTAAAAACATCAGGGCAGATTGGCGTTGATCTCCTCCACGATCTCCTCCACGGTGATCACGCCGTCCACCAGCATCTCGTGGATGGGCTCGCCATCCTCGTTGGGCAGGTTCAGCCAGTAATGCTCCGCCTTGGCCAGGTTGTCAGCCAGGTCAGGCGTACCGTCGAAGCAGTTGCAGGCGTCGCCGATGAAGCAGCGCCCTTCCACCTTCAGCTTCACAATGGCATAGGTGGGACGGCCAATGCGGGTGAAGAATTCCGCCCAGCGCTTGGATTCCTCCAGCGTCTGGGAAACATACAGGCTTGCCATGCGGGAGGGATACTGCGGGAATTTCTCCTGCCGCACCTGCTCCATGGCCTGCTCGCGGATGGCCACATCCAGGTGATGCTCCAGGGGCAGCGGGTACTCCTCCGGGTGGGCGTACACATCACGCACCAGCGCTTCCCGCTCCATCACCCGCTGGTACACACCGCTGTGGTGATCCGCATCAAACACGATCTTTTGCCCCAATACCATGGGGCGTTCTGTGACCACATGATAGGCAAACATATTGGGTTCTCCTTAAATGTCCATAAACTTCCTGAATTCCGGCAGAATGCCGATGCCATCAGGATAGTGCGCAGCAAACTGCGGAATGGCGTGGCTGGGGAAAGAATTGCCCTCAATGAAGGTAGGCCCATCGGGGGTGATGGCCACGTCCCAGGCCACAAAGCGCATCTGGGGCACCTTCTGGGCGGCCTCCAGGCACATGGCCTTGGCTTCCTCCCAATACGGGATGGTAAAGCCCACAATGGGCGTGCCGGTCTTGGGATGCTTGTCGAAGGTATTCCCCTGCTTGTCAGCGCCCACCGTCAGCAGCGTGCCGCTTTCCAGGTCGATGCGGGCAGCCATGCCGCCGCAGTCCACATTGTCCACCACCTTGCCATTGCCAATGCGCAGGAAGGCGTACACAATGCCCTGCTGCTTGTCGCCCAGAAGCGTAGCAATGCGGCAGGTGTTCACAGAGGTGGCGCACAGCGAGGCCATGGCCGGGTGCTGCTGCACGATCTCCTCCAGAATGCCGATGTTCTTGTCCTTCAGCATCTGCAAAAAGGCCTCAGCGCCCTGCTGCCAGTCAGCCTCCGTGAAGCGCTCGATGCCCTGTCCGCTGGAGCCCTCCAGGGGCTTGCCGATGAGCTGGGTCTCGCCCTGGATCATGGCGTCCAGCGCTTCCACCTTGGTTTCGTCATTGATCAGCAGCCACTTGCGGGGGATCCATTCCTTGAACAGCTCGTTGAACTGGGTCTTGTCGTCAAAGAAATGCCAGTAGGCCTTGTCGTTCATCCGGCGGACGATGGTGTTGGAAATGCCGCGGGTGATCACCGTGCGGCGCTGGGCATCATTGAGCTTGTACATCTGGGCGATCTTGTAGTCCACATAGCCCGCATTATACTTCACGGCGCACCCCAGCATATCCGCCATCAGCCACAGGCGGCTCTTGCCGCTGCGCTGCTTGAGCAGCCCCGTGGTGGCCCACATGGCCTTCCAGTCCATCTTCACCAGACGCTTGAAAAAATAGGTCAAACGGCTCATACCGCACCTCCAAATGAGAAAAGCCGACCGACAGTCGGTCGGCTTTGTTGAATTTACACGTTGAAGCGGAACAGCGTGATATCGCCGTCCTTCATCACATACTCCTTGCCCTCAGAGCGCACCAGACCCTTCTCCTTGCAGGCGGCCATGGAGCCCAACTCCACCAGGGTATCGAAGGGCACGACCTCCGCACGGATGAAGCCCTTCTCGAAGTCGGTGTGGATCTTGCCCGCAGCCTGGGGCGCCTTGGTGCCGTTCACGATGGTCCAGGCGCGGCACTCGTCCTCGCCCGCCGTGAGGAAGGAGATCAGTCCCAGCAGGCGGTAGCAGGCCGTGATCAGTCTGTCCAGACCGCTCTGACCAATGCCCAGCTCTTCGATAAACTCCGCCTTCTCATCGGGATCCATCTGGGCGATCTCTTCCTCAATGGCAGCGGAGATCACCAGCACCTCGGCATTCTCGGCAGAGGCGATGGCCTGCACCTTGGCAATGCCGGGGATATCGGCAGGATCATTGCCCAGGTCGTCCTCGGCAATGTTGGCCGCGTAGATCACGGGCTTGGTGGTCAGCAGGAACCAGCTGTCCACAATGGCGCGCTCGTCGGCATCCATGTCAAAGGTGCGGGCAGGCTTGCCGGCTTCCAGGTGGGTGTAGAGCTTGTCAGCCAGCTCCATTTCCACACCGGCCTTCTTGTCGCCGCCGCGGAAGTTCTTGGTGGCCTTGTCCTTGCGGCGCTGCACGGTGTCCATGTCCGCAAAGATCAATTCCAGGTTGATGGTCTCAATGTCGCGGGCAGGATCGATGGAACCATCCACATGGATGATGTTCTCGTCCTCAAAGCAGCGCACCACATGAACAATGGCATCCACCTCGCGGATGTGGCTCAGGAACTTGTTGCCCAGGCCCTCGCCCTGGCTGGCGCCCTTCACCAGACCGGCGATGTCCACAAACTCGATGGTGGTGGGGGTGATCTTCTTGGGGTGATACATTTCGCCCAGCACATCCAGGCGGGAATCGGGCACCAGCACCATACCGGTATTGGGCTCAATGGTGCAGAAGGGATAATTGGCGGCCTGTGCGCCCGCCTTGGTGATCGCATTGAAAAGGGTACTCTTGCCTACATTGGGCAGACCCACAACACCCAGCTTCATTCGTCCAATCTCCTCTCATGCCTTTTGAAAGACATCCCTTTTATTATAAACGCTTTCCGCCCGAAATGCAATCTTTCCCGGAAAAGAATATAGAATGTAGTGACGAAACCCAAAACTTGTGCTATACTGGTTCAGTTCCAAATCCTGTTTGCTGTTTTATGGAAGGGAGCTTACCGACATGAATATTCTTCAGGCAACGGTGCTGGGCCTTGTGCAGGGCCTGGCCGAATTCCTGCCCATCTCATCCTCCGGCCATCTGATCCTCGCCCGCGCCATCATGGGCATTTCCGACGAAACTGCATCCACCGGCGCTTTCATGATGCTGGACGTGCTGCTCCACGCCGGTACCCTGCTGGCCGTGCTGGTGGTGTTCTGGAAGGACTGGTGGGAGATCCTCAAAAATCCCTTCAAGTCCAAAACGCTGCTGCTCCTGTTTATCGCCTCCGTGCCCGCGCTGCTGGCGGTGGTGCTGCTGGGCGACATTGTGGATTCCTTCTTCACCGGCTGGTTCCTGGGCGTCAGCTTCCTGATCACCGCGGTGTTCATGCTCATTGCCGAGGCCGTCAGCCGCCGCGAAAGCAAGTGGGCGGAGCATCCCGGCTTCAAGCACGCCATCTGCATGGGCATCATGCAGGCCATCGCGCTGCTGCCCGGCGTCAGCCGCAGCGGCTCCACGCTGATGGGCGGCGTCACCTCCGGCCTGAACCGCAAGAGCGCCGCCAAGTTCGCCTTCATGATGAGCGCCCCCGCCATCCTGGGCAGCCTGGTCTTTGAGGGCAAGGACGCTATCGAAATGGGCTACCTGGCCGAGCTGGCGCTGGTGCCTACCATTGTGGGCGTCATCGTCTCCGCCGTCAGCGGCTACCTGGCCATCCGCTTCATGCTGCGGCTGATCAACAAGGTGTCCCTGAACTGGTTTGCGCTGTATGTGGCGCTGCTGGGTCTGGTGATCCTGGTGCTGCAGCTGGCTGGCGTTCCCGGCCTGCCCCCCTTTGCGCTTCCCGCCGTGTTTGGTTGATTTCCCCGCTGCCCACATCGGGCAGCTTTTTTAATTTACACTTGTGACACAGGTTTTTGCTGTACAAATTCCGGATGAAATGCTATAATAAACCGATTATGTAGAAAGGAGGCTGCACCCATGAACCGTCTTCGCCGTATTCTTGCGCTGGTCTGCGCCCTGCTCACGCTGTGCTGCCTCCCCACCGCCTACGCCATCGATATTCCCGAACCTACCCTCTCCCCCGATGCCAATAAATACGATGCCGAGCATCCCGAGCTGCTCTACGAGGATCAGCTCTATGCCGCATCAGCCATCCTCATCGAGGCCAGCACCGGCAAGGTGATCTTCGAAAAGAATGCCGATCAGGTCATGTACCCCGCATCCACCACCAAGATCCTCACCGCCCTGCTGGCGCTGGAATTTGGCGATCTGGATCAGATCTGCACCGTGTCTGAAAACGCCATCACCTTCTACGAGGATGATGTGACCACCATCGACCTGCGTGCTGGCGAGCAGCTTCCCCTGCGGGAGCTTCTTTATGCTGCGCTGGTGAAATCCGCCAACGACGCCGCCAATGTGATCGCCGAGTCCGTTTCCGGCACCATGAATGACTTCGTTGGCCTGATGAACGAGGCCGCCGCCGTGTATGGCTGCACCAATACCAACTTCACCAACCCCAACGGCCTGCACAACGATAACCACTACACCACCGCCAGGGACATGGCCATCATTGCCCGTCAGGCCATGCAGAACGAGACCTTCCGGCAAATGGTGGCCACCCGGGACTATACCATCCCCGCCACCAGCATGCTCCGTGCCCGCAACATTTCCAACAGCAACAGGCTGATGATGCCCACCATGGGCGAGAACGCCAACAAGTATTATTTCCCCGATGCCATCGGCATCAAAACAGGCACCACCACCAAGGCTGGCTATTGCTTTGTGGGCGCTGCCGAGCGGGACGGCATCGAGCTGATCTCCGTACTGTTCTTCACCGGCGAAAACGCCCGCTGGGCCGATACCATCAAGCTGATGAACTACGGCTTCTCCCAGTACATGAGCGTTACGCCCATCGACCTGTTCAACATGAACCCCGTCACCGTTGACACCAAGAATTTCTCCCTGGAAGACTCCAACATGGGCAAGCTGCCCCTGACCTGCGTGGCCAAGGATGACTCCAACACCACCCGCATCATCGCCACGCCGGATGAAGTTGACCTCATGGCCAGCAACCTCAAGGAAACCATGCTCTTTGAGTACACCCGGGAGTTCACCGCACCCATCACCGCTGGCGAGATCATGGGCACCATGACCTACTTCCCTGAAAACGGCCAGCCTGTGGAATACAACCTGCTGGCTGCCCGCAGCATCGACAAGCGCGCCAATGCACCCAAAACCCTGGAGGAGATCGTGGCCGAGACCGAGGCCGATCCCAATCCCTTCCCGCCCTTCACCTTTGAAATGGGCATGCTCATCGCCGTGCCTGTCATCACGCTGTATATCATCATCCGCGTGCTGAAGAAGGTCACTCACCGCCGCCGTGTGCGCAATGCCAGAATGCCCAAGCCCACCAACCGCTATCTGAAATAATTGGCTTTTACTTTCAACGAATTTGCTCTGTTCAAAACTGTCATTCAATGGTAGAATATACATATCTGATCAACAATTCCGTTAAGGAGTGACATATCATGTGCAAGCAATGGATTCTTGAAGGCAAAACTGCCCTGGGTATCGAGTTTGGTTCCACCCGCATCAAGGCTGTGCTCATCGGCCCCGATTTCAAGCCCCTGGCCTCCGGCTCCCACACCTGGGAGAACCAGCTGCTGGATGGCGTGTGGACCTACAGCGAAGAGATGATCAAGCATGGCCTGGTGGACTGCTATCAGGACATGAAGAAGGACGTGCAGGAAAAGTATGGCGTGACCCTGACCAAAATCGGCGCAATGGGCGTCAGCGCCATGATGCACGGCTATTTGCCCTTCGATGCTGAAATGAACCTTCTGGTTCCCTTCCGCACCTGGCGCAACACCATGACCGCCCAGGCCGCCGAAGAGCTGACCGAGCTGTTCCAGTTCAACATGCCCCAGCGCTGGAGCCTGAGCCACCTGTATCAGGCCATCCTGAACAAGGAAGACCACCTGCCCCAGGTGCGCCACTTCACCACCCTGGCTGGCTATGCCCATTGGATGCTCACCGGCGAAAAGGTGCTGGGCATCGGCGATGCCTCCGGCGTGATGCCCATCGACAGCACAAAGTGCGACTACAATGCCGACATGGTGGCCAAGTTCAACGCCCTCATTGCCGACCGCAACTTCCCCTGGACGCTGCGTGACATCATCCCCGCTGTGCTGCCCGCTGGCGCCAACGCTGGCTGCCTGACGGCTGAAGGCGCTGCCTTCCTGGATCCCGCTGGCGACCTGCAGCCCGGCGTGCCCTTCTGTCCGCCCGAAGGCGACGCTGGCACCGGCATGACCGCCACTAACTCCGTGGCCGAGCGCACCGGCAATGTGTCCGCCGGTACCTCCGTGTTTGCCCAGATCGTGCTGGAAAAGGATCTCACCAAAGTGTACCCGGAGATCGACATGGTCACCACCCCCACCGGCAAACCCGTGGCCATGGTGCATTGCAACTCCTGCACCTCCGATATCAACGCCTGGGTGGGTCTGCTGGCTGATTTCGCCAAGACCTTCGGCATGAAGGTGGACATGAACGACCTCTACACCACCCTGTTCAACAAGGCCATGAAGGCCGACAAGGACTGCGGCGGCCTGGTCTCCTTCAACTACTTCTCCGGCGAGACCATCACCAACCTGGATGAGGGCCGTCCCCTCTTCGTGCGCCTGCCCGACGCCAAGTTCAACCTGGCCAATTTCATGCGCACCCACCTGTACGCTTCCCTGGCCACCCTGAAGCTGGGCATGGACATCCTGCTCCAGCAGGAGAAGATCGCCATCGACTCCGTGCTGGGTCATGGCGGCCTGTTCAAGACCCCCGGCGTGGGTCAGAGCATCCTGGCCGCGGCCATCGATGCCCCCGTCACCGTGATGGAGACCGCTGGCGAAGGCGGCGCCTGGGGCATTGCCCTGCTGGCGGACTACATGCTCCGCAAGGCTGATGGCGAGACCCTGGAAGCCTACCTGAACGACAAGGTTTTCAACGGCATGGAAGCCGTGACCCTGGCGCCCGATGCCGCCGATGTGGCTGGCTTCAACGCCTATATGGATCGCTATGTGGCCTGCATCGCTGCCGAGCGCGCCGCCGTGGAGAACCTGAAGTAATTCCCGCAACATTCCGCCTCCTGCGCCCGCAGGAGGTTTTTCTTTGAGAAAAGCACATGGTTTTCTCATCGTTTTCTCATGATTTCCTCTTCTGTTTCTCAAGACAAAGGTGGAAACCTGTGGTATGATAACACCATCAGCTGAACAACAAACCAAGCTGAACGACAAGAAAGGGGTTTTACCACCATGGCAAGCTACACCATCGAAGATATCGAACTCATCCGCAAGAAGAGCGGCATCAGCTATCAGGAAGCCGTGGCTCTGCTGGACTATCACAACGGCAACGTTGCCCGCGCCCTCATCGACCTGGAGCGCAACGGCCGCATCAAGAACGATGCCGCTCAGAAGACCACCGCCAAGGATGCCGGTCACCAGGGCAAGAATGGCCTGACGAACTTCTTCTCCAAGCTCTATCAGTTCCGCCTGAAGGTCAAGAAGGAGAACATCATCATCGCCAACATTTCCCTGCTGTTCGCGCTGCTGGCGCTGCTGGTCTCCCCCCACCTGGTGCTGATCGCCGCCATCGCTATCCTGGTGCTGGGCTACAAGGTCTCCTTCAACAAGAAGGATGCCGACTTTGCCGCCGCCAACCTGGAAAAGATGGTCCGCAACGCCGCCGACAATGTGAAGTCCACCGTCAGCGACTTTGCCAAGGGCTTTGAAGACAACTCGAACGATAAGGCCGCTGCAACGAACAAGGCCGCTCAGGAAATGAACGAAGCCGCCGAGGAGATCAAGAACGGTGCCAAGGAAATCGAGCGCAGCTTCTACCAGTCCAACCCCGCCGCCACCACCTACCACACCGCCTACACCGGCTCTGCTCCCACCATTCAGGTTCCCGTGCAGGTGGAGACCCAGGAAGGCAGCGTGAACGTGCAGGACGACAGCGAAGGCTTCACCAACGCCACCATCGAGTAATCCTCCGGAATGAGGCTTCCCCGCCTCATTCCCCTTTTTGTCGTTTTGTGATATACTGGAAAGGAGATCGCACATGAAACGCTTTTATCAAATGGTGGAGGCCTCCAACAGGCGCTTCCCCAAGGGCGTTGAACCCTACCAGATGGCCACCCGCCTCATGGAGGAATGCGGCGAAGTCGCAGCCGAGATCAACCTGTGGGAGAATTCCGGCGTGAAGCGCAAGAAGCACGGCGATCCCAAGAAGGAAAACATCGCCAATGAGATTCGGCAGGCCATGGTGGAGCTGGCGAAAATCGCCCGCTACTATCATGTGGAGGACGAACTGGAAGCCTCCATCGAGGCGTCCCTTGCCCAATCCAGAGCCGAAGGCCTGATCGAATGAATGATAAGGAGTCGATACCATGAGCCGCATCCTGATCGTTGAGGATGAAAAGAAGATCGCACGCTTTCTTGAACTGGAGCTTCAGCACGAGGGCTATGAGGTGTATACCGCCCACGATGGCCGCACCGGCCTGGACATGGCGCTGTCCCTGCAGCCCGACCTGATGATCCTTGACCTGATGCTCCCCGAGCTCAGCGGCATCGAGGTCTGCCGCCGCCTGCGCCACGAGAGCGATCTGCCCATTATCATGCTCACCGCCAAGGACGATGTGTCCGACAAGGTGATGGGTCTGGACATGGGGGCCGACGACTACATGACCAAGCCCTTCGCCATCGAGGAGCTGCTGGCGCGCATCCGCGTCGGCCTGAAAAAGCGCCGCGCCTCTGCGGATGAGCCGGCTTCCGCCGCCCTGGTGGCCGGTCCCCTGCGGCTGGATCCCGCCAGCTACACCGTGACCTGGAATGGCGAGAATGTGAACCTGACCAAGAAGGAATTCGACCTTTTGCGCTACCTGATGGCCCACAAAGGTCAGGCCGTGACCCGCGACACCCTGCTCAGCGACGTGTGGGGCTATGACTATGTGGGCGACACCAATGTGGTGGACGTGTACATCCGCTACCTGCGCCACAAGATCGACGAACCCTTCGGAGTGAAGACCATCCACACCATCCGTGCTGTGGGCTATATGTTCAGCTATGAGTAAGAAAGTGAAAGAAAAGCGCCAGCAGGGCGAGGTGAAGGGCTTCAACAAGCTCAGCGGCGGGCTGCACGGGGTTCTCTCCGGCATGCTGAGCAACCTGCGATTGTCCCTCACCTTCCGCATCGCCATGCACTATTGCTGGCAGCTGGTGCGCACCATGCTCTCCACCGCGCTGATCGTCACCGCGATCTTCTTTGGTGTGCAGTTCCTGGATATGCAGCAGACCGCCCAGCGTATCTGCTCCGTGCCGCCGGACAGCGGCACCAGCTACAGCCAGCTGATCATCCAGCAGAGCAGCGTATCTGCCGACCTGACCGATATCCCCTATCCCTCAGACTTTAGCGACCAATGCCAGCTGGTGGCCGATGTGGCGCTCACCCCCCTGCTCATCAGCCGCACCCCCACGCTGGTCTTCCCCGCCCGCTCGGCTGATGGCCTCATCCTTCGCATCACCTACGACCTTTCCTGGCCGCTGTACGTCTGGGGCTGGCTGATGCTGGGCGTGGTGATCTGCGACCTAGCGCGGATGCTCCAATTCCTGCGCAAGCGCAACCGCCTGGACAAGAAGGTGCTGGCGCCCATCCGCGACATCACCGAAATGGCCGCCACCCTCTCTGCCAACAGCCTCTCCAACCGCATCAACCTGGAGGGCACGAAAAACGAGCTGAAAGACCTGGCAGGCGTGATCAACACCATGCTGGATCGCATCGAGCGCAGCTACAACAGCCAGAAGCAGTTTGTGTCCGATGCCTCCCACGAGCTGCGCACCCCCATCGCGGTGATCCAGGGCTATGTGAATATGCTCCAGCGCTGGGGCAAGGACGACCAGGAGATCCTGGAGGAAGGCATTTCCGCCATCGCCCAGGAGACCGCCAGCATGAAGGATCTGGTGGAGAGCCTCCTGTTCCTCGCCCGCCACGATAAAAAGACCCTGATGATGGAAATGGAAACCTTCGACCCCTGTGACCTGATCGCCGAGCTGCACCGGGAGGCCGCCATGGTCACCCCGGAGGATCACTTCATCTGCGCACCCATGGAGCATTGCACCATCGAGGCCGACCGCAACATGATCAAGCAGGTCATGCGCATCCTCTGCGATAACGCGGTGAAGTACACCCCCAAGGGCGGCACCATCACCATGGGTGTGGAGAGCTACACCGGCGGCTGCACGCTGATCCTTTCCGACAACGGCTCCGGCATTTCCCGCGAAGAGCTGCCCAAGATCTTCGATCGCTTCTACCGCAGCGATTCCGCCCGCAAGTCCGAGGGCGGCGGCCACGGCCTGGGGCTGTCCATCGCCCGCATCATCATCATCGCCCACGGCGGAAAGATCCGCGTGCGCAGCAAGGTAGGCGAAGGCACCACCTTCTGCGTGGTGCTGCCGGAAAAGCAGAGCCGGTTGAAGAAAGCCACCGCGGAATAACACGAACCCCTGCCGATACTCACCGGCAGGGGTTCCTTTTGCGTTATTGCGCCATGTCCAGCAGATGCTGGCTGCTCATGCGCAGGTTTTCAATGGATGCTTTCAGGTTCAGCAAGTCGCCCTCGGACATCTTGTCCGGCTTGTTTTTGATGAGGAACTTGTTCAGCGCCGCCTGATCGGCCTTGATGCGCTTCTTCTCTTCCTTATCGATCTGCTTGCCCGCCTTGCTCATGGCCTGTTCCACCTGAGAAAGCAGCCGCTGCGCCTCGTTGGTGGTGTCCATGATGTCCCGGCGGATGCCGTCCTGGGAGGCATACATCTCTGCATCCCGGATGGCCTGCTGGATCTCCGCCTCGCTCATCTTTTCATTGGCGGTGATGGTGATGCTCTGCTCCATGCCGGTGTCCTTGTCGCGAGCCGAGACCTTCAGGATGCCGTTGGTGTCGATGTCGAAGGTGACCTCGATCTGCGGCACGCCCGCCATGGCCTTCTTGATGCCCTTCAGCTTGAACTTGCCGATGGTCTTGTTGTCCCGCGCCATGGGGCGTTCGCCCTGGAGCACGTGGATCTCCACGCTGGACTGGAAGGGTGCCGCCGTGGTGAACACCTGGGTGTAGTGAATGGGCAAGGTGGAGTTGCGCTCCACCACGCGGGTGGCCACGCCGCCCACCGTCTCGATGGACAGGGACAGGGGCGTTACATCCAGCAGCAGGATGCCCGTGGCCTGGGTGAGCGAAGTGGTCTCGTTCAGCGTGTCGCCCTGGATGGCCGCCCCCTGCGCCACGCACTCGTCCGGATTGATGGACTTGCTGGGGATCTTCCCCGTCATCTGCTGCACCTTCTCCTGCACAGCAGGAATGCGGGTGGAGCCGCCCACCAGCAGCACACGTCCCAGCTCGCTGGCGGCAATGCCCGCATCGTTCAGGGCGCTGCGCACAGGACCTTCCGTGCGCTCCACCAGGTCGCGGGTCAGTTCGTTGAACTTGGCACGGGTCAGCGTCATGTCCAGGTGAACAGGCGTGCCGTTGTGCTGGGCAATAAAGGGCAGGCTGATCTGCGCCGTCTCCGTGCCGGAAAGCTCCTTCTTGGCCTGCTCGGCGGCCTCGCGGATGCGGATCATGGCCGTCATGTCCCGGTTCAAGTCCACGTGGCTGGTACGCTTGAATTCATTGATCAGCCACTGCGTCACCCGCTCGTCGAAGTCGTCGCCGCCCAGGTGGTTGTCGCCGGAGGTGGCCAGCACCTCGATGACGCCGTCGCCGATCTCAATGATGGACACGTCGAAGGTGCCGCCGCCCAGGTCGTACACCATGATCTTCTGCTGGGCGCCGTTGTTCAGGCCGTAGGCCAGCGCCGCACTGGTGGGCTCGTTGATGATGCGCTTCACGTTCAGCCCTGCGATGCGGCCCGCATCCTTGGTGGCCTGGCGCTGGATATCGTTGAAATAGGCCGGCACGGTGATCACCGCATCCTTCACCGGCTCGCCCAGATAGGCCTCGGCATCCTGGCGAAGCTTGCGCAGGATCATGGCGCTGATCTCCTGGGGGTTGTAATTCTTGCCGGAGATGTTCTTCTTCCAGTCGGTGCCGATGTGGCGCTTCACAGAAGATATGGTTCTATCCGCATTCACCGCCGCCTGTCGGCGTGCCGCGCTGCCCACCAGGCGTTCGCCGCTCTCGGTGAAGGCCACCACCGAGGGGGTGGTGCGCTCACCCTTGTCATTGGGGATAATAACGGCCGTGCCGCCCTCCACCACAGCCACACAGCTGTTGGTGGTGCCAAGGTCGATACCAATGGTTTTGCTCATAACATACTCTCCTTAACAGCATCTGCAGAAGCCGCAGAACATTTGCAGCAGGCACAGGTTCATGCACAGCCTGCTGGGATCCATGGCCCAGGTGTTGTAGCCATGGGCGTTGGTTTCATAGGTCTGACCAGCCTGGCGGTACTGGCGCAGCAGCGTGTGATACAGCTGGTTGTTGGGATCCATCTGCACCGCGCGCTGCATGTTCTCCGTGGCGGCAATGGTGTTCCCCGCGCCCTGGTTCGCCACGCCATAGAGGTAATACCACCGGGCGTTGCGCCCCGTGCTGGGGATATTCTGCAGCCTGTTGATAGCCATCTGATAATTCCGCTGGTTGATATCCAAAATGATCTGCCGGATCTGCGGGCTGTCGCCGGGGATCTCCCTGGGCGGCTGCACGGTGGTGTTGTATCCCCCGCCGAAGCCGAAGAAATCATCAAACCCGAAGCCGAAATCGCTGCTCCAGCCGCCATAGCCGCCGGACTGCTGCTGATGGCCTTGCTGCCCGCCATAGCTCTGCTGATTGGTATACCCGCCATAGGTGCGCTGCCCATAGGGATTATACTGCTGGCTGTATTGCTGCTGCGCCTGCTGCTGGGCGCGGCGCTGGGCATACTTGTCCGGGTTCATCAGCATATCATAGGCCTCGTTGACCTCGTTCATCCGTCGCTCCGCGGTGGGATCGTTGGGATGCAGGTCAGGGTGGCACTCCTTGGCCTTCCTGCGGTAGGCACGCTTGATCTCATCCTGCGTCGCCCCCTGGGAAAGCCCCAGTACCTTGTAAGGATCATCTACCACGCTTGTCCCCATCCTTCCGCTTTTCGATCATTTCATTGTAGCTCTGCCATATGCCGGAATACAGTATGTTCCGCAAAATGCTCTCATCCTGCACCAGCGGCAACGCCTCAAAGGCCTGGGAGGCCACACCCAGCGACTGCATCAGGTAGTCCCGCATATCCTCGGGCTGCTTTTCCATCAGGTTCACCGGGTTATAGCTGCCGGACTGCCTGTCCTTGTCCGCATCGCAGGCCGCATCGGCCAGGTACACATATCGCCCCAGCGCCATGCCGAAGCTCCGCAGGGAGTTCTGCCAGTAGTCCTCCCGCATCACAAATAGCTCTGCCATCAGCCTGCCGAAGCAGTTTGCCGCCGCATCCGGCGAGGCATCCTGGCGTTTTTCCACCTCTGCCAGGGCGCTCATGCTTTCTTCGATGCACCTTGTCTGCCTTGGCCATTGCACCTTCACCCGATCATAGACCTTCTGCATCAGATCGGCATAGGCCTTGCGGGTGCGTTTGCCATCGTCCTGCCAGTCGTCCATGCACTTGTGCCAGGTCAGGGCGATGGTCATGTCCGCCGCATAGTCGCTGATGGCATTGCACACATAGGCATGGGGCTTGGCCGGGTGCGTCACGCAGCGCATCTCCCCCGCATCCTCCTCCGGCTCGTACAGCGAGGACAGGAAGATGGTCAGGAAGGTCATGTCATAGGTCAGCCCCAGCCTGCCCAGCTGGCCGTGGCGCTCCTTCAGCGCCTTGCACAGCCCGCAGTAAAAGGCACGGTAGCGGGTCTTTTCGGCTTCCGTCATATCCGCCACATTGGCTCGCACATATCCGAACACGTTTCTTCTCCCGTCAGGCCTTCTGGTTGAATTCGCAGCCGCACTTGGGGCAATGGATCTGCTTTTCGCCGCTGCCGCGCTTGAGGCGGATCAGCACCTTGCATTGCGGACACTTGAAGTACTTGTACTCCCTGGAATTCTTCACCCGCAGGAAGAACTGCTTCACCTTCGTGCGGAAGCCCTCCACGCTTGTCACATACTTGCGGTTTTCTTCCGCCCGCTTGTACACATTGCGGGACATCATACGCCAGATGGCGTAGATATACAGCGCCGTACCCAACATGGAAAGCAGCCCCGTGCCCAGGAAAGAATCCAGCAGGCTAACGATCAACCCGCCCCACAGCGCTGCAAAACCCAGGTTGTCCACACCGTTGCGGCCCTGCATAAACCGCTCCATAGCCATTTTGATCTTGCCGAAGAACGACATGTCCATCAACATCCCTTCAAAATTGCATCTATTTACATATATCATTTTATCCGGCAATTGTAAACTGAATTTGAACGCTTCGTGAACATTCCTGCCTGCTTGCGCAAAAAATACTTATTCCGCCACACGAATTGAACAAGACAAACGCCCCTATCCGTGCTATAATTGAACCAAGAATCCAAAGCGAAAGAAGGTACGTTTATGAAGAAGCTTGTTGCCCTTCTGCTGGCGCTGGTGCTGGCTCTGCCCGCCTTTGCCCTGGCCGAAGAAGAAGTCTTCCGCAGCTATGCCTCCGACTTTTCCCAGGGAACCGATGGCTGGTACGCCCGCAGCGCCGGCGGCGCCTCCATTTCCGTGGCTGATGGCGCGCTGACCATCACCGGCCGCACCGCCACCTGGAACTCCCCTGGCCGGGACTTTGCCCTGGTGGCCGGCAAGAAGTACACCGTATCTGTTGAAGTAATGCACAACGAGGCCGAATCCTTCGAGCTGATGATCTCCGCCGCCCATTCCAAGAACGGCCTGGAGTCCTACGAAAACCTGGGCAAGGCCACTGCCAAGCAGGGCGAATGGACCACCATCACCGCCACCTATACCCCCGCAGCCTACGATAACTACATCCTCTATGTGGAGACCGTGGGCTACGGCAGCCGGGATTTCTCCATCCGCAATTTCAAGGTGGAGCTGGATGAGATCGTGTTTGACAATACGCTGCCTTCCCTGAAGGAGCTCTACGCCCCCTATTTCGACCTGGGCGCTGCCACCACCCTGAGCGAAACCATCGACACCAGGCGCATGGACTTCTATGCCAGCCAGTTCAACATCCTCACCCCCGGCAACGAGCTGAAGCCCGACTTTGTGCTGGACATTGCCGCCTCCCGCAAGCTGGCCAAGGATGACCCCACCGCCGTGGCCGTGAAGTTCGACAACGCCAAGCCCCTGCTGGACTATTGCCAGAAGAACGGCATCAAGGTGCATGGCCATGTGCTGGTGTGGCACAGCCAGACCCCCGAGGCCTTCTTCCGCGAGGGCTACAGCTCTAGTGGCGCTTTCGTCAGCCGCGAGGTCATGCTGGCCCGCCTGGACAATTACGTCCGCCTGATCATGGAATACATGGAGGCCAACTATCCCGGCGTCATCGTCTCCTGGGACGTGGTGAACGAGGCCATCAACGATGGCAACGGCGCGCTGCGCGAGTCCAACTGGACGAAGGTCGTGGGCGACGATTTCGTCAACCGCGCCTTTGAGATCGCCCGCAAGTACGCCCCCGAGGGCACCAAGCTCTATTACAACGACTACAATACCCCCGACCAGATGAAGCTCATCGGCATCAGCAAGCTGCTGGACAGCCTCATCGCCGATGGCAACATCGACGGCTATGGCTTCCAGGCGCACTATGGTGCCACCACGCCCCTGCCCTCCCGCATCCGCGCTGCCATGCAGGAGATCTCCTCCAAGGGGCTGCGCCTGCGCGTCAGCGAGCTGGATGTGGCCATCGACAACAACAGCGAAGTGCAGCTGCGCACCCAGGCCTATCGCTACGTCGCCCTGTTCCAGATCTTCATGGAATATGCCGAGCACATCGATGCCGTGCAGGTCTGGGGCGTCACCGACGACCTGAGCTGGAAAGCCAGCGAATACCCCCTGCTGTTCGACGCCAAGGCTCGCCCCAAGTTTGCCTTCGATGCGCTGGTGGAGCTGGTGCAGCCCAAGGCTGAATAACAACCATAGCAAACGGACCCGCTGAGGCACATGCTTCAGCGGGTCATTTGTCTATTCGCTTATTCGTGCTGATGCTCCATGGGCTGGGTCTTCTCATAAATCGCCCGGTACTCGGTGGGCGTGCAGCCGTGGATCTCCTTGAACGTCCGGTTGAAGGTGCTCAGGCTGCTGAAGCCCGACTGCATGGACACCTGCACAAT